>CAZZVT010000338.1:0-1502 GCA_964657545.1 uncultured Jatrophihabitantaceae bacterium | reverse complement strand
GACACGTACGGAAGCGGCCCCGCGCCTGGTGGCCCGTGGTCACGACGTTCAGCACGCCGATCAGCACACCGGCGAAGCACAGCGCCCGCAGGGCGTCCTGCGTGTCTGCATATCGCGCAGGGATCAGCACGTCGAGCAGCGAGCGAGGCACGGTCAGGTACGCGACGAGGAACGGTGCCGCGAGCCACAGGTAGGTACGCAGGGCCGCGCGAAGCTGGCGGCCGGCGTCGGCCTCGTCCCGCGCGCCGGCCAGCTGCGTATAGGCCGCGGTGGCCACCGCGGCGCTGAAGAACAGCGGGACGCGGGCCAGCAGGGCTGCCGACTGGTAGCTGGCCGCCTGTTCCGGGGTGAACGACGCGCTGTCGGCGTACACCGTGTCGAGCGCGCCGAGCATGGCCAGCAGCACCTGGATACCGCCGAGCAGCGCGGCGTCGCGGGTGAGGCGCAGCGCCGTCACCCGTGACAACGCGCGCATCGGGAAACCGGCCCGGCCCTTGCGCAGGGCGTAGATCAGCGCCAGCAGGCTGCCGACGGGGAACCCGACGAGCGCCCAGGTCGCGGTGCGCGACACGAACAGGACCAGGAGCACGGTGGCGGCGATCCGGCCGGCCGTCTCGATGGTCCGGACGGCGGCGATGGTCGGCAGCAGGTGGCGGCCCTGCAGGAAACCGACGGGCCCGGCGAGCAGCGAGATCAGCACCGTGGCCAGGCCGCCCACCAGGCCGAAGGCAGCGCCGCCCAGTGACCAGCAGACGACGACCGCCACGGGCGCCAGAGCCACCGCCTGCACGGCCGACCCGGACAGGCCGAAGTGCATCGCCTTCTGGACGGCCTGCGGGTCGTCGCTGCGCGCCAGGTAACGCGCCACCGCCCACGGCAGGGCAGCGAACGAGCCTGTTCCGAGAACCAGCAGCAGGCCCTGTCCTGCCGCGAAATCGCTGAACTGCGCCGCGGGCAGCAGGTGCACCCCGACGATCGCGACCAGGTAGTTCGCGACCCCGATGCCGACGGTCGCCACCGCCAGCAGGCCGACGCTGCGCCGCCACCCGGGCGCCGGGTCGGCCGCTGAGCTCGCTGAGCTCGCGGGGAGGGTCACGGTCATGACGGAAGGTCCTTGGGCGGCCGTGACGTCGTTTCCCCGCGAACTGACGTCGATTTCACACTCAACTAACAGGGTGCAACGACGGTCCGGGACCGGGGTTACGAGGACCGGCGGGTCCGCGCGTAAATATTGTGTGAACCGAATCTCACCACCCGTCGGAGAATGTTAGCTTTTCGTGAAGTAAGGGCAGAACGCAGCGCGGGGGACGTGTTCCACGGCAGAGCCAGTCGAGAGGTCCGTTTGCTGATGTCGTCCGTAACCCCCCGCCGCCTGCTGGCAGCCGCGATCACCGTCGCTGCACTCGGCGCCACCGCGCTCGCCCTGCCCTCCGCAGCCGCCGCGGCCACGACGAAACCGGCGGCGCCCACCGCGAGCAAGAAGGTCAGCGCCAAGAAGGTCA
>CAZZVT010000337.1:0-1506 GCA_964657545.1 uncultured Jatrophihabitantaceae bacterium | reverse complement strand
TGCAGCCAGCCGTGCTCGTCGGGCCGCCGGCCGAACTGGATGTCGACGATGTGCCGGCGCAGCTGCTCGCTGAAGTGCCCCGGGGTGCCGTCGCCGACGGTGAAGGTGCGCTCGGCGGTCTTCAGACCGGTGATCGGAGTGATGACCGCGGCGGTACCGGCCGCGAAGATCTCGACGATCGTCCCGTCGCTGACACCGTCGTAGACCTCGGCCAGGCTGACCTGACGCTCGACCGGGTTCAGATCGAAGGACTTGGCCAGTGTCAGCACGCTGTCGCGGGTGACCCCCGACAGGATCGTGCCGCCACCGATCGAGGGTGTGACGAGCGCGCCGTCGCTGGTGACCAGGAAGACGTTCATGGTGCCGGACTCGTCGACGTAGGGTTCGCCGTCGACCGTGACGGTGTAGAGCACCTGGTCGCAGCCCTGCTGCTGCGCCTGCACCTGCGGCAACAGGCTGGCGGCGTAGTTGCCGCCGCACTTGGCCGCGCCGGTGCCGCCGGGCGCGGCGCGGATGAAGTCGGTGGAGACCCACAGCGTGATGCCGGTGGTGCCCGCGGCGAAGTACGCCCCGGCGGGAGAGGCGATCACGCCGTAGAACACCTCGTCGGCCGGACGCACGCCGAGGTAGGCCTCGGTGGCGACGGCGTACGGCCGCAGATACAGGCTTGCCTCGTGATCGCCGGCCGGCACCCAGTCGATGTCGGTACGGACGAGCTGCTCGACGCTGTCGAGGAACATCTCGATCGGCAGTTGCGGCAGCGCCATCCGGGCGGCCGAGCGCTGGAAACGGGCAGCGTTCATCTCGGGGCGGAACAGTGCGACCGAGCCGTCGGGCTGGCGGTACGCCTTGAGGCCCTCGAAGATCTCCTGCGCGTAGTGGAACACCGCGGCGCTGGGGTGCAGCACCAGCGGCTCGAGAGCGCGCACGTCGGCGTCGCCCCACCCGGCCTGACGCGTCCAGATCGCCCGGGCCATGTGATCGGTGAAGTACCGGCCGAACGACGGTGCCTGCAGGATGGCATCGCGTTCGGCGGTGGGCAGGCGATGGGCGGAGGGAACCACGCCGAAGCGCGGCACGGAGTCACTCATGTGCGTCACTGTATCGCTGAGCGCCCTGTGGATTCGGACGTCTCCGGCCGCGAACGGGGCAGGCTGGGGAGCGTGACCCGAGACCTGCCGAGCACCTTCGACGATGCAGACGGCCCGGCCGCGCGGTGGTCGGCCCTGCACCACGGCATCGACCCGCGCGAGGTGCCGCTCGTCGGCGGCTGGCTGCGTGGCATGTGGCGCCTGGCCCGGCCGCTGGCCGATGCCGGAGTGCCGCCGACGGCGGTCACGGTGACCGGGGTCGTCCTGGCCGGCGGCGCGGTGGTCTGCGCCCCGAAGCATCCTGGCCTGGCCGCCGTCGTCGTCACCGCGGCTGCGCTGTGCGACGGCCTCGACGGCGCCGTCGCGGTCGTCGGCGGGCGGGCCGTTCCCGTGCTGCGGCGCACGTGGGACGCGA
>CAZZVT010000336.1:0-1510 GCA_964657545.1 uncultured Jatrophihabitantaceae bacterium | reverse complement strand
GACGCGCCCGGACGCCGCGGGGTGGGGCCGACAGGTCGACGTCGGCGACGACGCCTCGTTCGCCGAGCCGGTCCGTCAGCTGAACGAGTACTTCGCCGGCGAGCGGCGCGAGTTCGACCTGCGACTGGCGTTGCACGGCAGCGCCCGGGCACAGCAGCTGTGGCAGCTGCTGGCCGCGATCCCCTACGGCGCCACCACCACCTACGGCGCGCTCGCCGCGGAGCTGGGCGCCGGCATCAGCGCACGGGCGGTCGGCGGCTTCGTCGGGCACAACCCGGCGTCGATCGTCGTGCCCTGCCACCGCGTCGTCGGCTCGACCGGCAGCCTGACCGGCTACGCCGGCGGGATCGAGCGCAAGCGCTACCTGCTCGAACTCGAAGGGGCGATCCCCGCCCTCGAGCCCGCGCTCTGGTGATTCCGTCCCCGGTCAGCAAAGCGCCCTTCGAGGCCGTCGTGCAGCGGCACGCAGCGACGGTGTTGCGGGTGACGCGGGCCGTGCTCGGCCCGATCGACGCCGACGACGCGTGGTCGGAGACGTTCCTCGCCGCGCTGCGCGCCTACCCCGGGCTGCCGGCCGACGCGAACGTCGAGGCCTGGCTGGTGACCATCGCGCACCGCAAGGCCGTCGACGTCCTGCGTGCCAGGGCCAGGCGGCCCGTGCCGGTTGCGCAGACGCCGGAGCCGGCCACGATCGGGCAGGCGATGCCGGACCGTGCCGAGGACCTCCGGGCGGCGATCGCACGCCTGCCCGACAAGCAGCGCCAGGCCGTCGCCTACCACCACCTGGCAGGCCTGCCGTACGCCGAGGTCGCCGCACTGCTCGGCGGCTCGCCGGCTGCAGCCCGACGCGCGGCGGCCGATGGCGTGGCCGCGCTGCGGCGCGTTCTCGCCGACCCGATCGCGGAGGACATCGATGACTGACCCGCTGCACGCCGCCTACCCGGTCGACGACGCCGACCTCGCCCGCCTGCGCGCGCGGCTCGCCGATGCCGCGGCGGGCGAAGGAGTGCTCGACGTCGCCTTCCGCACCCTGGACTCACCGGTAGGCCCGCTGCTCGTCGCCACGACCGAGGCCGGGCTCGTCCGGGTGGCGTTCGCCGGCGAGGGCTGGGACGGCGTGCTGCAGACCCTTGCCAGCCGGATCAGCCCGCGGGTGCTCGAGGCGCCGGCCCGGCTCGACGGTGTCGCCCGTCAGCTCGAGGAGTACTTCGCCGGACGGCGCCGCGGGTTCGACGTCGCCCTGGACTGGCAGCTGTCCGCAGGCTTTCGGCGCACGGTCCTCACCCACCTCGTCGCCGACGTCGCCTACGGGTCGACCGCCAGCTATGCGGCACTGGCCGCGGCGGCCGGCAATGCGCGGGCCGTCCGGGCGGTGGGCACCGCCTGCGCCACGAACCCGATCCCGATCGTCGTTCCGTGCCATCGCATCGTGCGCTCGGACGGTCGGCCGGGCAACTACCTCGGCGGCCCGCAGGCGAAGGCGATGTTGCTCGCGCTCGAGCAGGGGTCT
>CAZZVT010000335.1:0-1526 GCA_964657545.1 uncultured Jatrophihabitantaceae bacterium | reverse complement strand
ATGCCGAGCGGCATGCCATCAGGTATGCCGTCCGGGATGCCGAGCGGCGCGGCTCGAGGCGGGTTCGGTGGGTTCGTCGTCGGCAAGGTGAGTGCGATCAGCGGCTCCACGATCACCGTGCAGCAGACGGCGACCGGTTCGACGTCGGGGACCGCGTCCACCCGGACCGTCACGGTGACCTCCAGCACGACCTACACCGCTGACGCCGCCTCGACCAAGACCGCGGCGAAGGTCGGGCTCTGCGCGGTCGTCCAGGGCAAGACGGACACCAGCGGCACGGTCGCCGCGACCTCGATCGCTCTGAGCTCGAAGACGAACGGCTCGTGCTCGACGGGCGGTTTCGGCGGCGGTGGCCAGCAGGCCGCAGCGGCCCAGAGCGGCGCCAGCTGATGGGTAGCCGCGAAACGGTCCGCGCCCGCCGGCGTCAACGGCACCGTCGCAGGCTGGCCGCGGCCGGCGTGACGGTCGTGCTCGTCGCCGGTGGGGCGAGTACCGCATGGGCCATGAACCGCTCCGACACGCCTCGTTACCGGCTGACCACGGTCACCACCGGTGATGTCAGTCAGGTGGTCTCGGAGGACGGTTCGCTCGCCGCCTCCCGCGTGGCCGACGCCGCCTTCGCGGTGTCGGGCACGGTCTCGGGCGTGAAGGTGGCCGTCGGCGACCACGTCACGGCCGGCCAGACGCTTGCCACGATGGACCAGAGCTCGCTGAAGACTGCGGTGACCAGCGCCAAGACGGCGCTCGCCACGGCGAAGGAGACCCGCACCGACTACGAGGACGGCACCACCACCTCGACGTCGACAGCGGGCTCGGCCTCCACAGCGGGAACAGGGGCATCGACGGTGATCAGCACCGCAACGACGAACGCGGCAGTCACCAAGCACGGCAGCAGTGACACGACTGCCGTGTTCACCGCGGCCCGCTCGTCGGCGCCGGCGGGCGGTTCGGCCTCGTCATCGTCGCCCTCGCTCGCAGCAGCCGAGGCCAAGGTCACGGCTGCGGCGAAGAAGCTGGCCGATGCGCTCGGAGAGGTCGACGCGATCTCGACCGATTGTGCGGCGAGCTCCACCACTTCGACGGTCGATGCGACGGCCAACACCGACGGCAGCATCAGTGGCTCGACCGGATCGAACACGACCTCGGTGTCCGCCGGCGGCAGCAGCACCACGCCGTCGTCCGACGGCTCGTGGACGCTGACCGGCCTGACGGCTGGCACCAGGTACACCGTGACGATCACCCAGAAGACCGTCGACGCCGACAAGTGCAGCGACGCAGTGGACACTGCGAGCAGCAACTCCAGCGACGTTGCCGACGCTGTCAAGGCCTACAACGCGGCCGTGACGGCGCTGGAGACGGCGGCCGATTCGACGACGGCGGGCTCCGGCTCCGGTGCAACCGGGGGCACCGGAACGGGGACGGGGTCGAGCGGCAGCGGTTCGGCGCCGACCGGCGGAACCGGCTCCTCGGGCGGCGCAGCCGCGCCGTCCGGCTCGGCTCCCTCCGGCTCGGCGCCGTCCAGCTCG
>CAZZVT010000334.1:0-1548 GCA_964657545.1 uncultured Jatrophihabitantaceae bacterium | reverse complement strand
TTGTGGCGCCGCCTGGACGACGTTCCGCCCGGTGAGGAGCGACTGTGGCTGTTCGGTGTCGCCCGGCGGACGCTGGCCAATCATCGCCGCGGCCAGCTACGGCGCAGCGAACTCACGCAGCGCCTCGCGGAGTCGATGCTGACGCACCACGTCTCGACCGTCCCCGAGGGCCGGGCGGCGGTCCTCGCGCAGGCGATGGCGCAACTGCCCGACCGTGATCGCGAGGTGCTCGCCCTGGCCGTCTGGGACGGGCTGTCGCCTAGCGAGATCGCCACGCTCGAAGGCATCCCCGCCGCCACCGTCCGTTCACAGCTGATGCGGGCCCGGGGCCGGCTCCGCCGTCTGCTGGATCGACCACCGCGATCCGTCACGGCACAGCCCCGGCTGCGTGCCCTCGACTCCCGTCCCTGACCCCGCTCCGAAGGACTGATCGTCATGACCAACGAACTCCACGATCCCGAGCTGGTGGCGTGGCTGCTCGACGCCGACCCCGTCGACGTCGACGCGCTGCGTGCGGTCGCCGCCTCCGACGCGGCGACCGTGCTGCGCGACGACATCACCCGGGACGGCGTACGGCCGGCTGCGCGACGCCAGCGCAGCAGGCGAATCGCCGCCGTCGCCGCGGCCGTCGTGGCCGCCGTGCTCGTCGGTGTCATCACACTGCTCGCGCCGCCATCCGGTGAGAGCAGCGCCTACGCGGCCCAGGCCATCCGGTTCGCACGGCAGTCACCGCGCCTGCTGATCGCTCAACCGGGCTGGCGGGTCACCGATCTGAACCAGTACTACTCCGACTCGGGGCAGATGACCTTCACGTCGGGAGGACGGACACTCGACATCGACTGGAACACCCCGGCCACCACCTTCGGGCAGATCACCGGCAAAAACGGGCAAATTGCTACCGGCACACCGGTGGTGATCGCTCGTCACCGCGCGCTCGCCGGTCCGGTACCGGACCAGGCCGGCTCCGGGCCCAGGTACTTCGCTGCGCTCTGGACCGTCGGCGACCAGGGGCTGCGGATCCGTGGGCAGTTCCCGAGTCTTGCCCAGTTCACAGCAGTCGTCCAGACGCTGCACCGCGTCAGCGTCCCCGCCCTGCTGGCAGCCCTGCCCGCGAGCGTTGTCACGTCCGCAGGGCGGAAGGCGACGGTCGCGAACATGCTGGCCGACCTCCCGCAGCCGAAGGGTTTCTCCTCGGCGACGTTGAGCGATTCGCCGTTGCTGCTCGACCGGTACCAGCTGGGCGCCCACGTGGTGACCGCGGTCAGCTGCAGCTGGGCGGACCAGTGGCAGCACGGCACACCCGCCGAGCGACTCGAGGCGAGTGCTGCGATGGCGACGTCGCGCCACTGGGCCGTCCTGCGCGAGATGGCCTCCGAGGGCGGATTCGCTCAGGAGATCTGGGAGGGCGCCGACTACATGAACGGCGCCCCGATCCGCGGCCTCGCGCCGGGCGAGTCGAAGGCCTCGATCATCAAGAACCGCCTGTGCTGAGCTGACCGCGACGCGCACCGGGCTGTGTCTTGCGTCAAGTAGTTGGCAGGGACAGCG
>CAZZVT010000333.1:0-1553 GCA_964657545.1 uncultured Jatrophihabitantaceae bacterium | reverse complement strand
GCCCCTACAAGGGCGACGCGTCCTACTACTCCGTGGCGGTCGGCGACCAGGTCGTCGACGACGTCATCTGGTTCTACCCACAGCCCCTCGACGCCGTCGCCGACATCGTCGAGCACGTTGCCTTCTACCCGACCAAGGTCGTCATCTCGGCCTGACGTCCGGGCGTTGAGACCGTCCGTGGTTGCAGGGCGGCCTGGACGATCCGCAGCGCGTGAGTCCGGTCGGCGCCGGTCTGGATTGCGACCGCCGCGAACGCCTCGGCCGCCTGCAGCAGGCGCTGTTCGGTCTGGTCGCTGCCAGCGCTGACAACCGTACCGCCGCGCCCATGCGTTTCGACGAGCCCGGCCGCCTCGAGTTCCTGGTAGGCGCGATGGACGGTATTTGTCGCCAGCCCGAGATCATCGGCGAGGCGTCGCACGGTCGGCAATCGGGTGCCGACGACCAGGGCGCCGCTGCTGATCTGCTCGGCGAGCTGGCTACGGATCTGCTCGAAGGGCGGCACGGGTGTACTTGAATCGACGGTGAGCACGGCTACCACCCGATCGGACGGATGAGTCGCGTCATCCAGCGCGGTTGGCCGGGCTTCGGCCACGGCGGGTAGGCGGCGGCCACCCCCGACATCAGGATCAGCGCCGGCGTGAAACATGCAGCGACGATGCCGAACCGGCCCGCGCCCATGATCGGGATGAGGCTGAATCCGCCGAGGTAGCCGAGCATCGTGAGTGGTGCCATCGCGTGGAACGCCTGCTCCGAGCGCATTCGTTCGTCGATTGCCAGAGAGACACCGTCTATTGCCACAGCCGGCCTCGTGGTTTCGCGTGCGATGCCGAGCAGCGCAGAACCTGTGCAGCATGCGAGGGCGACGGCAAACCCCCAGCGATAGGCACGGAAATCACTGCCCGGCTCGTGGAAAATGGCAAAACCGACCGCCAGGTCTGCTACGACTGCGACCACGAAATACACCGCTCGGATGCGGCCCAGGACCGTCAACACCGGCACCCGCTCACTGCGGGTCACGCGGGTCGGCAAGCTCGACCCGATCCGCAGGTCAAGAATGCGCCTGAACTCGGCGCAGACGAGTACCCAGAGGCCGAAGAGCGCGGTGGGCAGCCCGGTGCGAAAGCCGTACGCGTTGAGACTGGCTGTCCGCACATCCGCTGAGTGACCCGCGTTTCGGGCCAGCATCACGAGGGCGAGGAGACCGGGAAGCGCGATGCTCGCCGTCAGGTAACGACGCAGCCGCTGACGCCTCGCGAACAGTGCTGCAGCCTCCGGCGTGACCGCCCACGGCCCGATGCCGAGGCGCTGAATCTGGCGCTCGGTCCGGGTTGTGGGGAACAGCTTCTGTGTCATAGCCACCGTCTGACCATAGTCATACAAAGAGTGCGACACAACTGCGACCGCCGAAGGGCCCTCCTAGCGGTGCGTGCTCGTCCACTCGTCGGTGGGGACGTAGTGGGCGAGGTTCTCCATCCGACGCTGGACACCGGACACCTCACGCACGGCCTGTGCGACGACGCTGCGGTCGATGGGTGACAGCGCGCGCATCGTCA
>CAZZVT010000332.1:0-1573 GCA_964657545.1 uncultured Jatrophihabitantaceae bacterium | reverse complement strand
GCGGAGGCGGACGGGAATCGAACCCGCCAAGCCGAGGTACTCGACTTCACCGGTTTTGAAGACCGGGAGGGCCACCAGGCGCCTGTACGCCTCCGCCTGAAGACGCTACCGGCTCTCTGGTTACGTAGGTGGCATGAGTGCGTCGATTCGGCTGACCCAGTACGCCCACGGTGGTGGGTGCGCCTGCAAGATCCCGCCGGGTGAGCTGGAGGAGATCGTCCGCGGGCTGACGGGCGATCCGTCGCCGGATTTGCTGGTCGGTCTCGACGACGGCGACGACGCCGCGGTCGTGCGCATCGACGACAGCACGGCGGTCGTGAGCACGGCCGACTTCTTCACCCCGGTCGTCGACGACGCCTACGACTTCGGTCGGATCGCGGCCGCCAACGCGCTGTCCGATGTCTACGCGATGGGCGGGCGTCCGATCGTGGCCCTCAACCTGGTCGGTTGGCCGCGCGACGTGCTGCCAGTCGAGCTGCTCGGCGAGGTGTTGCGCGGCGGGGCCGAGGTCGCGCGCGCGGCCGGCTGCCATGTCGGCGGCGGGCACAGCATCGACGATCCCGAGCCGAAGTACGGCATGGCCGTGACCGGTCTCGTCGACCCGTCCAAGCTGCTGCGCAACGACTCGGCCCGCGCCGGGCTGCCCATCAGCCTGACCAAGCCGCTGGGTGTCGGTGTGCTCAACAACCGGCACAAGTCGACGGGGGAGTGCTTCCCGCAGGCCATCGCATCGATGGTGGCGCTCAACGCCGAGGCCGGCCGGGCTGCGGTCGCCGCGGGCGCTCGCGCGGCCACCGACGTCACCGGTTTCGGGCTGCTCGGCCATCTCTACAAGATGATGCGGGCCTCCGGGGTGTCGGCCACGATCGACGCCGCCGCCGTGCCCTACCTCGACGGAGCTCGCGAGGCGCTGCGCGACGGGTTCGTCAGCGGCGGCACGCAGCGAAACCTGGACTGGGTGCGACCGCACCTCGCAAGCTCGGTCTCGCAGGACGAACTGCTGCTGCTCGCCGACGCGCAGACCAGCGGCGGACTGCTCGTGATCGGCGAGGTACCCGGCGCGCCGGTGATCGGCGAGACGACCGCCCGCGGCGAGGCCGCGGTCACCGTCCGCTGACCGGATCGCGCTCGTGCCGCGGGGTTAGGTCAACACGCGCCCGTAGAGGTCGGCGAGTGCGGCCCAGTGCCGGGCGGCGGCGGCCTCGTCGAAGGTCTCGTTGTCGGGAACCGCGAAGCCGTGATGCGCGGGATACGTCTCGATCACATGTGACACCCCGGCCTCGGTCAGGGCTGTCTCGAGCAGTTCGCGCTGCTCGTCGGTGAAAGACTGATCATCCGTCGCCCCGGCCACGTAGACGGTGGCCGTGATGTCGCCGGCTCGCAGATGCGGGCTCTCGGGGTTGTCCTCGACGGCGAGCCCGCCACCGTGGAACGACGCGGCAGCGCCGACTGCGTCGCCCAGCCGCTCGGCAACGATCAACGATGTCCGGCCGCCCATGCAGTAGCCGGTGGTCCCGACCGGGCCGCCGGTCGTCTCGGGCCGGGCGAGCAGGAAGTCGATGAACGCGCGGGC
>CAZZVT010000331.1:0-1579 GCA_964657545.1 uncultured Jatrophihabitantaceae bacterium | reverse complement strand
CCGACGAGCATCAGCACGAACAGGAACAGGATCATGATCGCGCCGGTGTAGACGATGATCTGCACCAGTCCGAGGAACGGGCCCTGCTCGATGAGGTAGAACGCGCCGAGGCACATCATCGTGGCCACCAGCGACAGCGCCGAGTGCACGGCGTTGCGCAGCAACACCATGCCAATCGCGCCGGCCAATGAGATCGGCCCGAGGATCCAGAACGCGATGGCCTCGCCCAGCGGCACGTTGCCCTGCATCAGCGCGCCGCTGGCCAGGATCTGAGCACTAGCCATGGAGGCGTCCGACCTCGATCGCCCGACCGGTGATCGGCTTGCCGGCGACGTTGGCCGTGCTCTGCGGCTCGCCCTGCTGCAGCGGAGCCTGCGCGGCGACGGTGTAGTAGTCCTTCTCGTCGCCCAGACGCATGGCGTGCGGGGGCGATTCCATCCCCGGCAACAACGGCGCCATCAGCTGCTCCTTGGTGTAGATCAGCTCCTGACGGTTGTCGAGGGCGAGCTCGTACTCGTTGCTCATCGTCAGCGACCGCGTCGGGCACGCCTCGACGCACAACCCGCAGAAGATGCAGCGCAGGTAGTTGATCTGGTAGACCGCGCCGTACCGCTCGCCGGGTGAGAAGCGCTCGTCCTCGGTGTTGTCGTCGCCCTCGACGTAGATCGCGTCGGCGGGGCAGGCCCAGGCGCAGAGCTCGCAACCGACGCACTTCTCGAGCCCGTCGGGGTGCCGGTTGAGCACGTGCCGCCCGTGGTAACGCACGTGCGGCGGGTAGAAGTCGAACGGGTACTGCTGCGTGTAGACCTTCTTGAACATCGCGCCGAAGGTCAGTCCGAAACCCTTGGCGAAGCCGAGAGCGCTGCCCTGCGGCTGCTCCGCGGGGCTCATGTGACGGGTGGCCGGCGGTTGCGCGCCGGCAATGTCGACCCCGGTGGGGGCGCCGGTCGTCGACGAGGTGGTGTCCGGTAGCTCAGGCATCGGCGTCTCCCTTCCCTTGATCCAGTTCGCCGCGAGCGCGCCTGGCACCTGCGGTGGCCAGCTGACGCGGCGGCGTCGGCACGTGCAGGTCCAGCGGCGGCACCGGATAGGTACGCGGCTGCTGGGCCTCGAACTCGTCGTCGTCTGCCGCGTCGGCGAGCCGGCGGGCTCGAGCACCCTCCCACACCATCAGTCCGGGCACGACGACCAGGAGGATGACGACGGCCAGCGGGATGCCGGTGGCGACGAAGGCGTTCTCGCCGCGGTCACGCAGCACGCGGATGGCGGTGACGGCCAGGATCCACACCAGGTTGATGGGGATGAGCACCTTCCAGCCGAAGGCCATGAACTGGTCGTAGCGCAGCCGGGGCAGCGTGCCACGCAGCCAGACGAAGACGAAGATGCCGGCGATGACCTTGGTGGTGAACCAGAGCATCGGCCACCAGCCGGAGTTCGCGCCGTGCCACAGCGAGATCGGCACCGGCGCGCGCCAGCCGCCGAGGAACAGCGTGGTCGCCAGCGCCGAGACGGTGACCATGTTGATGTACTCGGCCAGGAAGAACATCGCGAACTTGAACGACGAGTACTCGGTGTGGAA
>CAZZVT010000330.1:0-1589 GCA_964657545.1 uncultured Jatrophihabitantaceae bacterium | reverse complement strand
CCGAGCGGACGACGGGATTCGAACCCGCGACCCTCACCTTGGCAAGGTGATGCGCTACCAGCTGCGCTACGTCCGCAAACCCGCGGCAGTTTTCGTGCCGCGCGCCAATCGACAACACTATCCGATCGACTTGTCGCGCTCCAAACCAGGTGCCGTCGTCAACGATCACTCTCGATGCGCGTCCACACCCGATCGACCTCAACCGCCAGATCAGCGAGAGACCCGTCGTTGGGGATCACGACGTCGGCCACTGCGCGCCGGTTGTCGTCGCTCGCCTGCCGGGCCATTCGCTCGCGCGCGTCCTGCTCGGTCATTCCCCGCGCGGCGAGGCGCCGCAGCCGGGTCGGCACGGCCGCCTCGACGACCAGGACGAGATCGAAGCCCTCAGCGTTCGGATTGGTCTCGACGAGCAGGGGGACGTCGTTGACGACGATGTCGTCCGGGCTGGTCCCGGTAAGCAGCTCGGCCACCCGGGCACCGACCAGCGGGTGGACGATGGCGTTCAGCAACGCCAGCTTCTCCGGGTCGGCGAAGACGATCGAGGCCAGGGCCGGCCGGTCGAGCTCGCCGTTTGCTGTGAGCACTTGCCGGCCGAACGTGTCGATCACGGCGGCCAGGCCGGGCGTGCCCGTGGACACGACCTCTCGCGCGATGGCGTCTGCGTCGATGACGACCGCGCCGCGCTCGGCCAGCAGCGTGGCAACCGTGCTCTTGCCCGACCCGACACCGCCGGTCAACCCGATTCGCATACCGCAGACGCTAGCGACCGGGTAGCGGGAAGGACGAAGCGCCCACAGGCACTGTGCCTGCGGGCGCTTCGGGGTACTGCGTGTCGATCAGCGACCGGCGAGCTTCTCGCGCAGTGCCGCCAGGGCCTCGTCGGAGGCCAGCGACCCGCCGCCGTCGGCGGACTCGGCACCGGCGGGGGCGTCCGAGCTGTAGGACGTCGCCTCACCGGAGTCGTTCGCGGCGTCGGAGTCGGCCTTCTGGGCGTCCTCGAGTTGCTTCTTGTGCGCCTCGAAACGCTCACGTGCGGACGCGTAGCGCTTCTCCCAGGCCTCGCGAGCCTCGTCGTAGCCCTCGAGCCACTCGTTGGTCTCGGGGTCGAAGCCGTCGGGGTAGATGTAGTTGCCCTTGTCGTCGTACTGGGCTTCCATGCCGTACTGCGCCGGGTCGAACGAGTCGTCGGTGAGCGCACCCTCGTTGGCCTGCTTCAGCGACAGCGAGATGCGGCGACGCTCGAGGTCGATGTCGATGACCTTGACCAGGAGCTCGTCGCCGACGTTGACGACCTGCTCCGGGATCTCGACGTGGCGCTCGGCCAGCTCGGAGATGTGCACCAGGCCCTCGATGCCGTCCTGGACGCGGACGAACGCACCGAACGGAACCAGCTTGGTGACCTTGCCGGGCACGACCTGACCGATCTGGTGCGTACGGGCGAAGTGCCGCCACGGGTCCTCCTGCGTCGCTTTCAGCGACAGGGAGACACGCTCGCGGTCGAGGTCGATGTCGAGGACCTCGACGGTGACCTCCTGGC
Source organism: uncultured Jatrophihabitantaceae bacterium (assembly GCA_964657545.1). Taxonomy (GTDB): domain Bacteria; phylum Actinomycetota; class Actinomycetes; order Mycobacteriales; family Jatrophihabitantaceae; genus Jatrophihabitans. The sequence goes on along the minus strand of CAZZVT010000330.1, from coordinate 52 downwards.
CGACCTCGACGACCTCGGACGGGTGGTCGATGTGCTTCCAGGACAGCTCGGA
>CAZZVT010000329.1:0-1632 GCA_964657545.1 uncultured Jatrophihabitantaceae bacterium | reverse complement strand
ACCGAGCAGCAGGCGAGCAACGTGAGTAAAGGTTCGTACGGCCGTTTCTGGCCGCGCTTCTCGGTGCGGCACGAGCGGACAGCACAGGACAGGACGGCACGCCCCTTCTGGCACGGATCTGGCGCGCGAATCCTCAGGCGACTGCGTGGCTCGGTTCTCCGGACAGGCGATCGACCCGGCGCCCGACCTGAGCACCCGCCCCGCGTCGATGACGATCATCTGCCAGCCGCGGAGGTCGACGGCCCACGATGCAGCCAAGACCCGCAGGTCCCCCACGTCGACGTCGTCCGCGAACACGAGACGGTCGAAGCCGGAATCGACCTCGACAGCGGAGAGCAACAGCTACTCGCGACTCAAGTGTCGAAGCGGACGGCGTACCAGCATTTCAGCACCAAGGACGATCTCGTCGCCGAGTACCTGCGCCGCTTCGATCCCGACGTCATGCCCGGCGTGTTCGACCGCACCGACCTCACGGCACGCGAACGACTGCTCGCCGCCTTCGAGATGCCCCGTCCCTGCCGTTGTGCCCGTACCTCGCAGCAGCCGTGGAGCTGCACGACCCCCAGCACCCGGCATCCCGACAGGCACGCGACTACAAGACCGCCATCTCGGCGCGACTGGCCGCCACCGCCCGCGAGGCCGGCGCCGTACCCGGGTCCTCGACCACGAGTCCTTCCCCACCGCGGCCACCATCGCCGCCATCGCTGATCGACAACGCCATCCCGACGCCAGCCGCAGGGCAGTCCGGCGATAATCGCGAAACCTTCAGGACCGCTTCCGTTGCGGTATGAGCCGATGGCGGCCAGGACACCGCACCTGGCGGGATGCGCCGCTAAACTCCCGGCATGACCCTGCTCGACCATGTCGTTCTCCAGGTCGACGACCTCGACGCCATCGGCAACTTCTACGATCAGTTCGTCGGTCTGGCCGGGGGCGAGCGAACCTTCGACCTGCCGCACATGATCGGGTACGCCTTGCCGGGTGAGCCGACGCAGTTGCTCTTCTCCCGAGCGACCGACCTGGATGGTCGCCAGACCCACCTTGCGCTCACGGTCGAGGACGAGGCGACCGTCCGACGTGGCTATCAGGTCGCCACCGCAGCAGGCACCGAAATCCTGCACGAGCCCCGGCTGTGGCCCGAATACGGACCGGGCTACTACGCGGCGTTCATCCGCGACCCGGCCGGCAACAACCTCGAACTCAAGTGCCAGACCTGAGCTGAGCGCGACGCCTATTACGGGCCGCCGATCGCCTGATGGACGAGCGGATCGCGCATCCGCACGACCTTCCGCTTCCGGTCCCTGGGGGCTCCTCGCCGATCGACCCGCCCCGGATGGGTCCTCAGACTTTCCATCTTGAGACGGCGGTCGGAGCCAGCGTGGTCGCGGATGCGCCGGATCTCCGTCGCGCGCACCGAGCGGCGAACATACGACACCACGCGACCGGATGCCACTCGGGCCTAGCCGGTCGCGTCCGAGCATGGCCGACCCACGGGCCTGTCGGGGACGAGCTCCACGTGCACAGCGCGTCTCGATGTGGCACGTACGCCACGCCAATGCCACAACCCCAGCAAATCCGGGGCTTGCATGGTGGGCGATACTGGGATTGAACCAGTGACCCCTACCGTGTCAA
>CAZZVT010000328.1:0-1633 GCA_964657545.1 uncultured Jatrophihabitantaceae bacterium | reverse complement strand
CGACGTTCATGATGGGCACCGGCGAGACCAACGCCGAGCGCATCGAGCACCTGCGCATGATCCGCGACGTCCAGGACCGCACCGGCGGCTTCCGCTCGTTCATCCCGTGGACCTACCAGCCCGAGAACAACCACCTCAAGGGCCGGACGCAGGCGACGTCGCTGGAGTACCTGCGCATGATCGCGGTGGCCCGGCTGTTCTTCGACAACATCGTCCACCTGCAGGGGTCGTGGCTGACGACCGGCAAGGACATCGGCATGCTGACGCTGCACTACGGCGCCGAGGACCTCGGTTCGGTGATGCTCGAGGAGAACGTCGTGTCCTCCGCCGGTGCTCGCCATCGCTCGAACCGCACCGAGCTGATCGAGATGATCCGCGGTGCCGGCCGCATCCCCGCCCAGCGCGACACGCTCTACAACCACCTCGTCGTCCACGCCGACCCGGCGGACGACCCGGTCGACGAGCGGGTGCACTCGCACATGAGCTCGACGGCGCTCACCCTGGTGCCCGCCGGCTGAGCCCGCTCCCGCCTCCCGCTTCCGAGTTGTCGGGGGTTCGGCGGGTCCCGGGCCGCGCAAGCCCCGACAACTCGGGTCGGGCGCCGTGACGGCGGGCGAACCGGGCCAGCTGGTCGACCACCCGGTCGCCGTCGAGGCGCGTCGTCACCGAGTCGAAGCGCAGCACCGGACTGCCGGCGATGACGATCTCGTTCTGACGGGACATGTCGTCCCACCACGTCGTCGGGCGTAGGTGCACCGCGCCGTCGATCTCGACGACGAGCACGGTGCCGTCCGGTAGGTCGAACTCGGCGTCGACGTAGCGCACCCGGCCCGACGCCTCACGTCGCAGCGCCTGCCTTCGCGGTGGCGGCAGACCGGCGCGCCGCGCGAGCGGGCCGAGGTCGATCTCGGCCAGCGTGTGGCCCCCGCCGCTGATGTCGCCCAGCACCGACCGCATGATCGCGACGTGCCGAACATGCCCGGCCCGGTGCAGTTCCCGTGACAGCGCCGCGGCCGTCGACACCCGCTGCTGGACGCCGGCGCAGAGGATCGCGCAGGCCCGCCGGGGCGACGCCGACCAGGCCGCTGCGTCGACCAGCGACCGCGACGGGCGGGTGCGGGGGACGCCGGACGTCATGATGTCGGCGGGTCCGAATCGTCGTGACAGGTGCACGGTGACCCAGTCCGGGAAGTCGACGGAGCAGGTGCTGGCCAGGACGACGTGCGTCTGCGGATCGTCGAAGCCCCGCAACCCGGCCACCTGTGCCGCAGTGAGGCCGGCCAGTGCTGCAGGCTTGCCGGGGAGCAACACCGCGGTCCAGCGGCGTTGAGCGGTGGTCAAGGGTGCGTTGTGCAGGACCACCACGTGGCGACCGATCGTCTGCCATCGCCGCGCCGCCGTCGCGCCGGCGACACGGTCGCGTCCGACGCTGCGCCTGGCCAGCTGCGTGCGGGTCATGACCGCGTGCTGCCGCGCGATCACTGGTGCCCAGACGACGGGTGCCGCGTGCAGCGCCCGGCCGCGTAGCTCGCTCACCCGACGACGATGACGGTCCGACGGTGGTTCCGGGGCGGTGATGTCGCGCCTGTGGATAACTGGCCCCCCGAGTTGGGGGGGGGGGGGGGGGGGGGGG
>CAZZVT010000327.1:0-1634 GCA_964657545.1 uncultured Jatrophihabitantaceae bacterium | reverse complement strand
TGCTCAGTTCGACGATCAGCTGGTCGGTAGGGGCTGGTTCGGTTCGGTGAAGTAGTCACCGTTGCGGAGCTCGTCGAGCAGGGTGGGGTGGGTGGGTTCCCAGCTGAGGGTCTCGCGGGTCCATTGGCTCGAGGCGGGCCCGTCGGTGCCGTAGGCGGTAGCCATGAACGGGTTGCCGAAGTGTTTGGCGGCCTCGTCGGTGGTCAGGGACCGGACGGGCAGGTCGAGCGTGTCACCGATGATTTCGGCGACGGCCTTAAGCGCTACGTTCTCGGCCGCGCCGTGATACGCGCTGCCCGCGGGGCCCCTTTCCAGTGCCAGGCGGAACAGTGTCGCCGCGTCGAGCCGGTGGATGGCGGGCCAGCGGACGCCGTCTCCGACGTAGCCGGCGATGCCGGTTCGCCGCGCGGCGGCAATCATCATCGGGATGAAGCCGTAGTCGCCGGGGCCGTGGACGGTCGGCGCGAGCCGTACGGCGCCGGGTCGCAGGCCGCGATCGGCGAAGGCCAGGCAGGCGCGCTCGCCCGGGACGCGGAACCAGGCGATGGCCTCGTCGCCGGGCGCGTCCTGTTCGGCGCTGACCGTTCCTGCCTGCATGGCGAACGTGCCGGATGTCATCAGGATCGGACGGTCGGTGGCGCCGCTGTCGAGCAGTCCCTCGCCGAGCGCCTGGATAGCCGAGGTGTCGCGGTGGATGAGGGCGTGCGGATCGGCGAAGTCGCCGCCGAAGGCCATGTGTACGACGCCGTCGGCAGCGGCTGCGCCATCGCGCAGGCTGTGGAGGTCGTCGAGCGAACCGGTGTGGGTCGCAGCGCCGAGCTCGCGCAAGCGGGCCGCGGACTCCTGCGAGCGGGCCAGCCCGGTGACGGTGTGGCCGGCGTTGATCAGTTCGGTGACGACGGCCGGTCCGGTGAGACCGGAACCTCCGGTGACGAAGACATGCATGCGTTCCCCATTACATCGAGTAGGTCGCTGTAGCGACAGTTTGTGACTCTACGTAGTGTCATGGGCTGACGCAACCTACGATGACGTTATGCCCCGCAGCGGAGACGAAGCACGCCAGCGGCTCCAGCACGCCGCGCTGAGCCTGTTCGGCGAGCAGGGATACGACGGCACCACGACCGCGCAGATCGCCGCGCGTGCCGGCGTCACCGAGCGGACCTACTTCCGGCACTTCATCGACAAGCGCGAAGTGCTTTTCGACGGCCAGGAACAGTTCCGAGCCACTCTGGTCGCCGGACTGACAGCAGCCCCGGACGGCCCTCCGCTGCTGATGCTGTTCCACGCCTACCGCGCGGGCTTTGCCTTGCTTGAGCGCAACCGACCGTTCGCCGAGCCGCGCTTTCACGTCATCGGCGCGACGCCGGCTTTGCAGGAACGCGAGGCCGCCAAGCTCGCGTCGATGAACCGGACACTCGCCGAGGCTCTCGTCGCCCGCGGGGTTGAGGCCCCGCTCGCAGCGCTGGCCAGCGAGGTCGGAATGGCTGCCTTCGGTCAAGCGACCAGACGGTGGATCGCTGAGCCTCCACCGGGTGATCTCGACACGCATCTTCGCCGCGCGTTCGCCGACCTCAAAGGCCTCACCGGCGACCTCGCCGTGCCGCGCGCGAGACGCGCACGCAACTCGGCCTGAC
>CAZZVT010000326.1:0-1650 GCA_964657545.1 uncultured Jatrophihabitantaceae bacterium | reverse complement strand
CCCAACCCATGTCTGTCCCGCCACCACCTCCGCCTGCTCCGCCTCCGCACCCTCCTTCGCCACAAACGCCGCCGTGTGCGGGCCTGATCGAGATCGCGCTGCCCGGCGGTGCGTCGGTGCGGGTGGACGGGTCCGTCGATGGCGCGGCGTTGCGCCGCGTGCTGGACATCCTGGAGGGCCGATGATCTCGGCGCCGCTCGGGGTGCGGGTGTATTTGGCCTGCGGCACGACGGATATGCGTAAGGGCATGGACGGGCTCGCGATGGTGGTGCAGCAGGTGCTGGCCGAGGACCCGTTCGGCGGTGCCGTATATGCCTTCCGTGGGCGCCGGGGCAGTTTGTTAAAGCTGCTCTGGCATGACGGGATCGGCCTGTGCCTGCTGGTGAAGCGGCTGGAGTGCGGGCACTTCGTGTGGCCGATGACCAGCACGGGTGCCGTGTCGCTCACCACAGCCCAGCTCGCGACGCTGCTGGAAGGGTGCGAGTGGCGGGCGCCCGTGTATAGCCGCAGGCCTGAGCTTGCGGGCTGATCGTGATCGCGGGGGAGTCATTGGCGTGTCGACGGCGGTGTCGGCCATGATGCTTGTGTGCAGATCGACCTCGACATCCTGCCGGACGACCCCGCGGTGTTGCGGCAGATGCTGCGCGACGTGGTCGCCGCGGGCCAGCAGCAGCAGGCGGCGTTGCAGGGCGCCGTGCAGGAGCGCGAGGCTGAGAACGAGACGCTGCGGCTGCTGATTCAGCGCCTGCTGCGCCATCAATTTGGCCGCCGGTCCGAGCAGCTCGACTTCGACCAGCTGCAGCTTGGGCTTGAGGATCTGGAGCAAACCGTTGCCGAGGGTGAGGCGGCGCAGGACGCGGCGGCGCAATCGGAGGAGCAACGGCAGCAGCGCCGCGCTACTCGGCCCCGACGCAACCACGGCGCGCTACCCGCGCATCTGCCGCGCTACGAGATAGTGGTCGACGTCGACGACAAGGCATGCCCTTGCTGCAGCGGCGCTCTGCACCTGATCGGCGAGGACAGGTCCGAGCAGCTCGACATCGTGCCCGCCCAGCTGCGGGTGCGGGTGACCCGGCGACCGCGCTATGGCTGCCGCGCCTGCGAGGGCGCCGTCGTGCAGGCGCCTGCGCCGGACCGGCTGCTCGACGGCGGCATGGCGACCGAGGCGCTGGTGGCGCACATCGTGGTCGCCAAGTTCTGCGACCACTTGCCGCTGTATCGCCAGGCTGGGATGTTGGCGCGCCAAGGCGTCACCCTGGACCGCTCGACGCTGGCGTCCTGGGTCGGCCGCGCCTGCTGGTGGCTGACGCCGCTCTATGACCTGGTGCTCAGCACCGTGCTGTCGTCGCCCAAGCTGTTCGCCGACGATACGACGCTGCCGGTGCTCGACCCTGGCCGGGGCCGGACTAAGACAGGACGGCTGTGGTGCTATGCGGTCGACGACCGGCCTTGGGGTGGCCCGACCCACCCGGCTGCCGCTTATGTCTACTCCGAAGACCGCAAAGGCGAGCGTCCGGCCGGGCACTTGGCCGGGTTCCGCGGCGTGCTGCAGGTGGACGGCTATGCCGGGTTCAAGCGGCTGGCGGGGGATCGCGCGGACGGCTCGGTGCGCTTGGCGTTCTGCTGGGCGCATATGCGTCGGCCGTTCTA
>CAZZVT010000325.1:0-1694 GCA_964657545.1 uncultured Jatrophihabitantaceae bacterium | reverse complement strand
GGTAGCGTCCGCGGTCGTGGTGGAAATTCGCTGACAGCGGCGGTGTGGACGGAGGTGGTCACCGGATCGGCTGGCTAAGGTGGAGTTGCGATGCTCCCACCCGAACCGACGAGGACCCGATGACCGAGGAGAGACTACCGTTGGCCGAGCTGATGGCCAAAGCCGGAGATAGCGACTTCCTACGCTCTGTGGCGGAGGCGGTGGTGCAGTTACTGATGGAGACCGACGTCGACGGCCTGATCGGCGCCGGACGACACGAGCGCACCGGCGAGCGCACGACCTATCGCAACGGGTATCGCGATCGCACGCTCGACACGCGGCTGGGTAGCCTGCAGCTGCGGATCCCCAAGCTGCGCCAAGGGAGCTATTTTCCGCCGTTCCTCGAGCCGCGGCGGACGTCGGAGAAGGCCCTGGTTGCCGTCATCCAGGAGGCCTGGATTGGGGGCGTCTCGACCCGACGCGTTGACGACCTGGTGCAGGCGATGGGGCTGGCGGGCATCAGCAAGAGCACGGTGAGCAAGCTGTGCAAGGACATCGACGACCGGGTGAACGCGTTCCTCGACCGCCCGCTTGTCGGCGACTGGCCATACCTCTGGCTCGATGCGACCTACCTCAAGCAGCGTGAAGGCGGACGCATCACTAGCGTGGCCGCGATAATCGCTGTGGCGGTGAACACCGAGGGTAAGCGCGAGATCGTGGGGCTGCACATCGGGCCATCGGAAGCGGAGACGTTCTGGGCGACGTTCCTCAAGAGCCTGGTCCGGCGTGGCCTGCGCGGGACCAAGCTGGTGATCTCGGACGCGCACGAGGGTCTCAAGGCGGCGATCCGCCGCGTTATGGGCTCGACGTGGCAAAGGTGCAGGGTTCATTGGATGCGCAACGCTCAGGCCTATGTGCCCAAAGGCCAGCAGAACATGGTCGCGGCTGCGTTGCGCCAGGCGTTCATCCATCCCGATCGCCCCTCCGCGAGCCAAGTACTGCGCCATGTCGCTGATCAGCTCCGGAGCAAGTGGCCCAAGCTCGCGGCATTCATCGACGAGAGCGAGACCGACGTGCTGGCCCACATGGATTTTCCGGTCCAGCACCGGGCCAAGCTTCACTCAACCAACCCGCTCGAACGCTTGAACAAGGAGGTCAAACGTCGCGCCGACGTAGTCGGCATATTCCCGAACGAGGGCGCCATCATCCGGCTGATCGGCGCCGTCCTGCTCGAGGCCAACGACGAATGGCAGCTGCAGCACCGCTACATGCAAACCGAGGTCATGGCCGAACTTACACCGCCGCTGATCGACGCCATTCCACCACAAATCGCCACCGTAGCAGCCTGATCAATGGCCACCTCAACTACACCGCAAATTCCACCACGTTGACGGACGTAACCTCCAATGCGTCCAGCCAGTTCAGCGTGTGCCCGGTGTTTCCGGTGATGCCGAATGGATCGACCAGAATGACTTGGTGCCCCAGCTCGCGGCGGGCGCGGGCGGTGACGGCGTAATTCTCGCCCTTGAAGTCCAGCACGAAAGCCGAGCCGGGATAGTCCAGCAGGTTCGGGATGACCCCGCCCAGGCCCTTGCCGGCGCCAGTCGGGGCGCATGTCAGGATACGCCCGTCCTGCCGGAACCGGGCATCGCCTTTGCGTGGCGCATCCGGCACGTAGCCGAGCACGAAGGCATCGGCGGGGGCGGCCGGGGCGA
>CAZZVT010000324.1:0-1745 GCA_964657545.1 uncultured Jatrophihabitantaceae bacterium | reverse complement strand
TTCGGCCAGGCGCACATCAAGAGCACCTTCAACAACACGATCGTGTCGATCACCGACCCGCAGGGCAACGTGATCAGCTGGGCCTCGGCCGGCCACGTCGGCTTCAAGGGCTCGCGCAAGTCGACTCCCTTCGCCGCGCAGATGGCCGCCGAGAGCGCCGCCCGCAAGGCGCAGGAGCACGGCCTGAAGAAGGTCGACGTGTTCGTCAAGGGCCCGGGTTCGGGCCGCGAGACGGCGATTCGCTCCCTGCAGGCAACCGGCCTCGAGGTCGGCACCATTTCTGACGTGACGCCGCAGCCGCACAACGGCTGCCGTCCGCCCAAGCGACGGAGGGTCTGACGATGGCTCGCTACACCGGTCCCGCCACGCGCATCTCGCGCCGGCTCAACGTCGACCTCGTCGGCGGCGACGCCTCGTTCGAGCGTCGTCCCTACCCGCCCGGCCAGCACGGTCGCTCGCGCATCAAGCAGAGCGAGTACCTCCTGCAGCTGCAGGAGAAGCAGAAGGCCAAGTACAGCTACGGGATCCTGGAGAAGCAGTTCCGGGGTTACTACGGCGAGGCGGTGCGTCGCCAGGGCAAGACGGGCGACAACCTGCTGCAGATCCTCGAGTCCCGCCTGGACAACGTCATCTACCGGGCCGGCATCGCCCGCACCCGGCGCCAGGCACGCCAGCTCGTCAGCCACGGCCACTTCCTGGTCAACGGCTCGAAGGTCGACATCCCGAGCTACCGCGTCACGCCGTACGACATCATCGACGTGAAGCCCAAGTCGCTCGAGACCACGCCGTTCCTGATCGCCAAGGAGACCCAGGGCGATCGTCCGGTCCCGGCCTGGTTGCAGGTCGTTCCGAACCGGTTGCGCGTCCTGGTGCACCAGCTGCCCGAGCGCGCGCAGATCGACATCCCGGTCCAGGAACAGCTGATCGTCGAGCTCTACTCGAAGTAGGCACCACCCCCGCTGGGCGTCATATAGCGGTCGCCCACGACCCTCAAGGAGATTCACTGTGCTGATTTCTCAGCGCCCGTCCCTGGCCGAGGAGCCGATCGCCGACAACCGATCGCGCTTCGTCATCGAGCCGCTCGAGCCCGGCTTCGGCTACACGCTCGGCAACTCGCTGCGCCGCACCCTGCTGTCCTCGATCCCCGGTGCCGCCGTCACCAGCATCCGCATCGACGGTGTGCTGCACGAGTTCACGACCGTCGAAGGCGTCAAGGAAGACGTCACCGACATCATCCTGAACCTCAAGGAACTCGTCGTCAGCTCCGAGAGCGACGAGCCGGTCGTCATGTACCTGCGCAAGCAGGGCCCGGGGGTCGTCACCGCCGCCGACATCGCGCCGCCGGCCGGGGTCGAGATCCACAACCCCGACCTGCACATCGCCACGATCAACAAGAAGGGCCGGCTCGAGATCGAGCTGGTCGTCGAGCGTGGCCGTGGCTACGTCACCGCCGTGCAGAACAAGCAGCCCGGCCAGGAGATCGGCCGCATCCCGGTCGACTCCATCTACTCCCCGGTGCTGAAGGTGACGTACAACGTCGAGGCCACCCGCGTCGAGCAGCGCACCGACTTCGACCGCCTCGTGGTCGACGTCGAGACGAAGTCCTCGATCAGCCCGCGCGACGCGGTGGCCAGCGCCGGTCACACGCTCGTCGAGCTGTTCGGCCTGTTCAAGGAGCTCAACAACGAGTCCGAGGGCATCGACGTCGGCCCGTCGCCGGCCGAGGTCGCCGACATCGCGGCGTT
>CAZZVT010000323.1:0-1747 GCA_964657545.1 uncultured Jatrophihabitantaceae bacterium | reverse complement strand
CTCCTCGCACAGCCTGACAGTCGCGGAGTGCGTAGCAGACGATCACCGGCTGGTCAGCGCTACGGCTGAGGCGGCGTCAGGTGAAGGACACGGCGTTGCCGAGGCCGCCGAACTGACGAATCGGGCACTTCGGTGTCCCAGAGGACATCGCTGCGTAACAACTCGGACACTCGCTCTTGTCCTCAGACACTATGCATAATACATTGCCCAGATGACCTGCCTCCTGATCAAGATCGTCGCTCCGGGTGGAGCGCGGTGAGCGCACAGAACCGGGTCGACGTCGTGGTTGTGGGCTACGGCCCGGTGGGTCAGGTGCTCACCGCCCTGCTCGGGCGTCGCGGCCATCGGGTGCTGGTGCTCGAGCAGCACACGTCTCGCTACGGATTCCCCCGCGCCGCGCACCTCGACGGTGAGGCGCTGCGCATCCTCCAGCAGGTCGGTGCGGCCGACGATGTCGCAGCCGCAAGCTGGGCGCAGACCAGCTACGAATTCCTGACCCGCGACCGCGAGCTCATCCACCGCATCGACTTCCGGCATCTCGACCCCTCCGGCTGGTCGGCCGGCTACTTCTGCCACGGCCCGATCATGGAGTCGATCGTCGACCGGTGCGTCCGGGCGATCGACTCGACGTCGGTACGGATGGGTGCCGAGGTTGCCGACATCCGTCCCGGCGCCGGCAACCAGGACGGGCTCGAGGTGGTGCTCGCCGACGGCGAGACGATCGCGACGTCATGGGTCGTCGGTGCCGACGGAGCGAACAGCGTGGTGCGCCGGCTCGCCGGAATCGAGGTCCAGGACCTCGGCTACAGCGCAGAATGGCTGGTCGTCGACGTCCGCCCGGACGACCCCGAGCTCGCCATCGACATGCCGGAGGCGGCGCAGATCTGCGATCCGGAGCGGCCGGTGTCGGTGTTCCGCCGGCTCGGACGCGATCACCTGCGCGTCGAGTTCCCCGTCCTGCCCGGTGACGACTGGACCATCGACGCGGTCTGGGCCGCGCTGGCCGAGTGGGGCCTGCGCGAGGACAACAGCAGCCTGGTCCGCAATGCCGTCTACACCTTCGGCTCGCAGCTGGCCGGCACCTACCGCCGCGACCGCGTGCTGCTGGCCGGCGACGCCGCGCACCTCATGCCGCCGTTCCTGGGCCAGGGCCTGTGTTCCGGCCTGCGCGACGCCGCTGCGCTGGCCTGGCGTCTCGACCGGGTGCTGGCCGGACGTTCCGACCCCGCGCTGCTCGACAGCTACGGCGACGAGCGACGCCCGCACGTCGAGGCGCTGATCGAGGCGTCCGCCGGTATCGGTCGGATCATCGGCGCCGACCTGCCGCCCGCCGACATCGGCGCCGCGCTCGCGGCCCTGCCGACCGAGCCCGCCCCGCTGTCGCACGGCCTGCTCGATCCCCGCCGTCGCCCGGGTACCGGCACCGCAGCTCCTCAGTCCGTCGTCAGCGTGCACGGCGTCAAGACCCGCACCGACGACCTCACCGCCGGCCGCTGGATGTTGCTGCTGCGCGACAGCACGACGTCACTCACCGACGGATTCGTCGAGCTCGACGTTGCGGTGCACACGCTCGCCGGCAACGCGCCGGAGCGCATCGACGACCTCGACGGCACGTTCACCCGCTGGCTCGCCGCGCTGGACGCCGCCGCCGTGCTGATTCGCCCGGACCACTACGTCCACACCGTCGTGCGTGACACCGCCGAGCTGCCCGAGCTGCTGGGCACCCTGCGCGAACATCTTGCCGTCC
>CAZZVT010000322.1:0-1751 GCA_964657545.1 uncultured Jatrophihabitantaceae bacterium | reverse complement strand
CAGAGTTACTGAGCGACGCTTGCGGAGCGAACAGAATCGCTGAGCGACGCTTGCGGAGCGAACAGAGTCACCGACCACCGCCCCTAGGTGATCAACTGCGTCACAGCGTCGCGCAGCGACCCCAAAGCGCAATTGATCAACCTCGGGAGAGGGCCAGGGCGCGGTCAGCGGCGGATCGCAGCGAGCAGCGCCGTGTACGCGGCGACGAGTTCGGCCCGCTCCTGCGCGAGCCGCGGATCGTCGAGGTTGCAGCCGCCGCGATGCCAGTCGTCGGAGAGCCGCATCGCCGCGGTGCGGTGCTCGGCCGCCGGCCGGACCGTCACCGGATCGACGTCGTAAACATAGGCGTAGAGCGTCACCAGGGCTGCGACCAGATCGTCCTCGCCCAGGCTGTCGTCGCGCTGGTGGGCGCGGTGCACCCGCCACCACTCGACCTCGAGGCGCGCGGCGCGTTCGGGATCGATCGACAACCCACCGTCGCGCACCACGAGTGCGTAGAAACTGCGCATCAGCCGACGCGCGCGCTCCGGATCGTTGTCCGGGTACGGCGCCCACGCCTGGTTCGCGCGCAGCACCAGCCACGCACCGTGCAGCGTCCGCGGCCAGGGCATCCCGAACCCGAGCCGCACCATGCGGACGGCGGCGCTCAGCACCGTCCGCCACTCCCGCCGGTAGTACGCCACCCACGCATCGCACTCCGCGTGCCCCAGCGCCACCGGATCGAACTCTCGTGGACCGTTCACGACGGTCATTGTCGCCGAGCCAGCTCGGCGATCTTGTTGCCGCACCGACGCCCCGGCAGGGCTGACGCAACAAGATCCACAGCAGCGCCGGCAGACAGAACGAGGGGGCGGCCCGCATGTGCGGACCGCCCCCTCGGACGTGGTTCAGGCTGGACTGCAGGCTGGACTAGAAGTCCATGTCCCCACCCGGCATGCCGCCGCCCGCGGGGGCACCGGCCTTCTCGGGCTTGTCGGCAACGACGCATTCCGTCGTCAGGAAGAGTGCGGCGATGGACGCCGCGTTCTGCAGTGCCGAGCGGGTGACCTTGGTCGGCTCGACGATGCCTTCCTTGAACATGTCGACGTACTCGCCGTTCGAGGCGTTGAGGCCCCAACCGGGCTGCAGGCCGAGCACCTTCTCCGCAACAACGCCGCCCTCGAGGCCGGCGTTGATCGCGATCTGCTTGAGCGGCGCGAGCAGTGCGACCTTGACGATGTTGGCGCCAGTGGCCTCGTCGCCGGTGAGCTCGAGCTTCTCGAAGGCCGTGACGGTCGCGTTGGCCAGTGCCACGCCACCGCCCGGGAGCAGGCCCTCCTCGACGGCCGCCTTCGCGTTGCGAACGGCGTCCTCGATGCGGTGCTTGCGCTCCTTGAGCTCGACCTCGGTGGCCGCGCCGACCTTGATGACCGCAACGCCGCCGGCCAGCTTGGCCAGGCGCTCCTGCAGCTTCTCGCGGTCGTAGTCGGAGTCGGACTTGTCGATCTCGGCGCGGATCTGGTTGACCCGGCCCTGGATGGCGTCGGCGTCGCCGGCACCCTCGACGAGCGTGGTCTCGTCCTTGGTGGTGGTGAACTTGCGCGCGCGGCCGAGCAGCTCCAGGCCGGCGGTCTCGAGCTTGAGACCGACGGTGTCGGAGATGACCTCGCCACCGGTGAGGATGGCGATGTCGGCCAGCATGGCCTTGCGGCGGTCGCCGAAGCCCGGGGCCTTGACGGCGACGGACTTGAACGTGCCGCGGATCTTGTTCA
>CAZZVT010000321.1:0-1785 GCA_964657545.1 uncultured Jatrophihabitantaceae bacterium | reverse complement strand
GGTCGCCGAAGTACTCGACGACGTCGGCCGGCCACTGGTTGGCCTCGCACAGCAGCACGCGGTCGGGGTAGTCGCGGTCGACCTCCTTGCGCACCCGCTTGAGGAAGTCGTGCGTCTCGGGCAGGTTCTCGCCGTTCGTGCCGTCGCGCACGTAGAGATAGGGGACGGCGTCGAGGCGGAAACCGTCGATGCCGATGTCGAGCCAGAACCGCAGCGACTCGAGGATCGCGTCCTGCACGGCGGGGGAGTCGAAGTTCAGGTCTGGCTGGTGGCTGAAGAAGCGGTGCCAGAAGTACTGCTTGCGCACCGGGTCGAACGTCCAGTTCGAGGGCTCGGTGTCGACGAAGATGATGCGGGCCTCGGGGTAGCGGGTGTCGTCGTCGGACCAGACGTAGAAGTCGCCGTACGGGCCGTCAGGATCGCGGCGGCTGGCCTGGAACCACTGATGCTGGTCGGAGGTGTGGTTCATGACGAAGTCGACGATCACCCGGATGCCGCGCTCGTGGGCGGCGTCGAGGAAGTGCTTGAAGTCCTCGATGGTGCCGAACTCGGGCAGCACCTGGCTGTAGTCGCTGACGTCGTAACCGCCGTCGCGCAGCGGCGACTGGTAGAACGGCGGCAACCACAAACAGTCGACGCCGAGCCACGACAGGTAGTCGAGCTTGTCGGTGAGGCCGCGCAGATCGCCGGAGCCGTCGCCGTTGGAGTCGGCGAAGCCACGGACCAGCACCTCGTAGAACACCGCGCGCTTGAACCACTCGGGGTCCTGGCTGACCCGGGGCGCGACCGGCTCACTGTCGACGGGTTGGGGCGTGATGCTGACGGGGTTGGTCATGGGCCTTTCCGGGTCAGGGGTGGATCGAGCTCAGGGCGTGACGTGGAAGATGTGGGCGGCGCGGGTCAGGGGATCGAGCCGGACGTAGTTGCGCTCGCCCCAGCGGTACTGCTCGCCGCTGAGCAGGTCGTGCACGCCGAACCCGGCGTCGGCCGAGTAGCGGGTCATCCCCAGCGCCTCGAGATCGAGGGTGACGGTGGCCTCGCGCCACTCGTGCGGGTTGAACGTCACGGCCACGATGATCGTGTCGCCGGTGGTCTCGTCGCGCTTGCTGAACACGCTGATGTCGGGGTTGTTCACCTCGTGGAAGGTGACGTCGCGCAGCTGCTGCAGCGCCGGGTGCTCGCGGCGGATCTCGTTGAGCCGGGTGATGAGCGGGACCAGCGAGCGGCCGTCGGCGACGGCCGAGGCGAAGTCGCGCGGGCGCAGCTGGTACTTCTCCGAATCGAGGTACTCCTCGCTGCCGGGCTTCACGGGCAGGTGCTCGTAGAGCTCGAAGCCCGAGTACACGCCCCATGTCGGCGAGGTCGTGGCGGCCAGCACGGCCCGGATCGCGAAACCGGCGGGGCCGCCCGTCTGCAGGGACTCGTGCAGGATGTCCGGCGTGTTCACGAAGAAGTTGGGCCGCATGTAATGCGCGGTGTCGGCGAGGTCGGCGATGTAGTCCTCGAACTCCGTCTTCTCCGTACGCCAGGTGAAGTAGGAGTAGCTCTGGTGGAAGCCGACCTTGGCCAGCTCGTGCATCATCGCCGGCCGGGTGAACGCCTCGGCCAGGAACAGCACGTCTGGGTCGGACTTGCGGACCTCGCCGATCAGCCAGTGCCAGAAGTTGATCGGCTTGGTGTGCGGGTTGTCGACCCGGAAGATCCGCACGCCGGCGGCCATCCAGTGCCGCACGATGCGCAGGCACTCGGCGTAGAGGCCGGCCGGGTCGTTGTCGAAGTTCAGCG
>CAZZVT010000320.1:0-1797 GCA_964657545.1 uncultured Jatrophihabitantaceae bacterium | reverse complement strand
GATCCCCTGCGGGACGACGACCCGCCTGTCCGATCCTCGGCGGTCAGGCGTCCACGACGGAGACCCGGTGCCCGCAGGCGGGTCGGCTTACGGGGCGGCGCGCGCAGCTTGCCCTTGATCATTCCGAACGCCGCAACGGACGACGTCGATCGTCCGGCCGTCGTCGTGCGCACTGCGCTTTAGGCTCAAATTATCGGCAGCAAGCTCGCGAGGATTGGAGCCCAACGTGGATGATCCGAGAGGTGTTCGCGGATAGATGGGCTGCTGCCTAGCAAGAACCGCGCGTAGTCGTCCCAGTCGTCTGCATGCTCTCGGAACGCCTCTACAACTCTAGTGGCGTGCAGGGTTGATTCGATTACGTCTATAAGAAATTCCGACAGAGCCAGAACGCGTTCACGCTCTAGCCCGTCCACGGGTGCTTGCCGCCCGCCGTAAAAGTACGGACGCAGTTCAGGCCGTTCAATGAAGATCAAGAGTACTGCGTGAAGATGCTCCAGCGACGCGGCGAGCGTGCTAGTGCCAGCAAGCGCATTGCTAAGTCGGGTCTGTTTCGCAACCTCACGACTTTGCCATGCTGTGATCAACGTGGCCGCGATGGCGACCACGAAGCCGAGGACGGCGAGCGTGTCGGTCACTTCGACGGACCTCCCCGGCGCCAGCTAGCGGATGATTCTTCAGAACAGCGGCAAATCGCAGTCTTGTGTCGTATCGCCGCGTCGAGCATTTTGCACGAAGAGGGAGAGCGGGCGTCTCGAGGGACCGCCGAGGACCGCCCGCCGATCGACCATCGGGACGGGTCTCCAGCGGCGTCGGGTTCGCCTTCCGGATTTCCGTCGAGAGCCTCACCAGTCACGACATGATCACTTTACCGGCGAGAGCGATCATGATGGCAGCAGATACCAACGCCACCATGAGCTGCCCGCGCGAGGTCGTGATCACGCGGCCCAAGACGGCTCCGCTGCCGGCCAGCAGCAGCTGCCAGCTCGCCCAGGCGACAAACACAGCGACCGCGAACTCCGTAGCAGAGACGGCAGTCGGGCCACGGCCCAGTGTCTGCCCCCCAGCACCAGCGCGGCGAAAATGGATCAGATTCGTCGGATTCACGGCAGTCAACGCAACAGTGACGCATACGCCCGCAGCGAACCGACAGCCGGTCGCGCCGTGCCACCGGCGTCCGACTTGCTTCGAGTCCGCCGCACTACTATCACCACCGTCCGAACCGCCAGCACGATCAGAACCGCGGCAGCCAAGTAGGTCAACGCCGTGGCCACATGACGCAGAATCGTCTCGAGGCCGGCACCACCGATCGCGGTAACAAGTGCGAAGAGCGCGTCTGTGGTCGCGACGCCAAGAGCAGCACGGCCGCGGTCCGAAACCGCTCACGCGCACCCAGCCCGACCAAGTAGGTCGCGACAGCGCCAACAGGCAGAGCGACGCCGTACCCGGCGACGACCCCTGCGACCAGCGGACCGGTCACGCCAGCTGCCGGACGCACCGTCCAGGACCGACGAGCTGCTGCACACCCAGATCCGTCACCGCGCAAGCGAGGACAGGCCGGGCGGGAGTCAGCGTGATATCGGGTGCCACCGATATTCGAGCCGGACGACATCGTTCTCGACGGGTTCCGCCGGACCGGAGCGGGATCAATCGGCGATCGGCGACCGGGCAAGCCCGAGAAGCGCGCGAGTCGGTCAGGAACGTCGTCGTCCGATTACGACCACGGCTCCGCCTCCGACGACGGCCCCCACGATGAGTCCGATCGCGATCCACGTGGGCTGATGATGTCAGTTGAGGATC
>CAZZVT010000319.1:0-1836 GCA_964657545.1 uncultured Jatrophihabitantaceae bacterium | reverse complement strand
TACCGGGCAAGACCGAGCCTGTCGTCGCCGGTCGGCTGGAGGCCCGCGGACCGGTTATCAGCTTCAACTACGGTCGCGGATACCTCGCACGGCCAGATGCCGTCGCGCTGGTGGGCGTCGTGCGCGATCACCGAGAACGGCGCAGTTCGCCTCATGAGCCAGCGCGGCTGTTCGTCCTGTGATCCCCTCGTTCTGCTATCACGCACGGTGGCCGCAACGCGAGCCGTGCTGGTGGTTGTCTGAGTCGGGCACGACGGCGTAACTCGCAGTCGTAAGAATCCGGCGGGTGACGCGACTACCGGTACCGAACCCATTCCGGCGACGGACCCGGTCCCGAGGGCAGAAGAGGCGGTACGTGCTGGCGCTGGTGGTGGCCGTCGCCCTGCTGCTCGTCGCCGGTGTCGGCCTCGTCGCCCATTTCCGGGCCCCCGGACGCGGCTGGATGCTCGGCGTCTCCGCGTTCTCGCCATATCTCATGATCGGTGCGCCGCTGGCCGTCCTGGTGCTGGCGCTCTCGCGCGAATGGCTCGGGACGCTCATCGCGCTGATCGTCACCGCGGTGGCCGTCGCCACCCAGGCGCCGTTGTACTTCTCGGCAGATCCGCCGGCGCAGGCCCGGACGTTCGTCACGATGACGTCGAACCTCAAGCTCGGTGAGGCCGAACCGGCGTCGCTGGTTGCCGCCGTCCGCCGGCACGACGTCGACGCGCTGATGCTGCAGGAGCTGACGCCCGAGGAGCAGCAGCGCCTCGAGTCGGCCGGGCTGGACGCGCTTCTGCCTTACCACGTGTCCGACCCTCGATCGCAGGCCACCGGAACCGGGTTGTGGAGCCGTTACCCGCTGACCCACGAGGTGAAGCGCACCGACTTCTCCTGGGCCTTTGTCACTGCCGCGGTCCGCATCCCCGGCGTCCAACGATCCGTGACCCTCGCCGCGCTGCACATGCCCGGGCCTTATCCGAACTCCGTCCTGTGGCACCACGACATCGCGCACCTGCCGTCGGTGCTGCCCACGCTCGGCGGCGGGGCGGGCACGGTGCTCGTCGGCGGCGATTACAACGCCACCCCGGACCTGCACCAGTTCCGCGAACTGCTCCACCACGGCTACGCCGACGCCGCCGATCAGGCCGGCGCCGGGATGACCCGCACCTACCCGTCGAACAGCTCGGTGCCGCCGATGATCGCGATCGATCACGTGCTCACCCGCGACGCGGTGGCGACCAGCGCCGACACCGTCAAGATTTCCGGGACCGATCATCGTGCGCTCGTCGTACATGTCGCCGTTCCGACGGGCGACTGAACGGGAGCACAATGGGTTGATGACTGTCAGCACGCGGCTCGAACCTGCCGTCGTCTCGCCGCGCCGGGACGTACCGAGAGCGATCGTCCGCCCGCATTACGTCGACGCCGCGCCGGGCACACCGGCCGACCACGACGATCCGATGATCAAGGACGCCGACACGATCGCCCGCATGCGGGTCGCCGGGCGCATCGCCGCCGACGCGCTGGTCGAGGTCGGGCGGCATGTCGCGCCAGGCGTCACCACCGACAAGCTCGACCGCATCGGCCACGACTACCTCGTCGCGCACAACGCCTACCCCTCGACGCTCGGTTACAAGGGCTATCCGAAGTCGCTGTGCACGAGCGTCAACGAGGTCATCTGCCACGGCATCCCTGACTCCCGGCCACTGAACGACGGTGATGTCGTGAAGGTCGACATCACCGCCTACATCGGAGGCGTGCACGGCGACACCTGCGCCACCTACTACGCCGGCGACGTGGCACCCGAGGTTCGCGCTCTCGGCGAAGGCACCCACGAGGCGATGATGCGTGGCA
>CAZZVT010000318.1:0-1891 GCA_964657545.1 uncultured Jatrophihabitantaceae bacterium | reverse complement strand
GTCGCCGCGCAGCTGCGCGCTCTTGCCCCCGACGGGCTGGACTTCGTCATCGACACGACCGGGCGCGAGCAGGTGCTGCGCGCCGGGGTCGACGCGCTCGGGCCGCTCGGCCACGCAGGCGTCGTCGGGGTCGGTCCGAGCGAGTCGATGAGCTTCGAGTGGCTGACGTTCCTCAACGGCCGGACGGTCTCGGGCATCATCTCGAGTGCCACCGTGCCGCAGGTGTTCGTGCCACAGCTGCTGGCCCTGAACTCCGCCGGCCGGTTCCCCGCCGAGCGGATGTTCACCTACTTCCCGTTCGAGCGCATCGCCGAAGCCCTCGACGCCGCACGCACCGGCGCCGTCGCCAAGGCCGTCCTGACGTTCTGACGTTTCTGAACCGCGCCGCTCAGCGCATGCGCCGGTTGACCAATCGCTCCACGCCGTTGACGAGGCTGTACGCAAGCACGGTCACGACGGTCATCGCCGCCGCCGAGGCCCACACCAGGTCGAAGCTCGACGTCGCCTGGCCGAAGGCGAGCGCGTGACCGATGCCGTTTCCGGTGGCGATGAACTCGGCGACCAGTACTCCCAGCACCGCGGCCGGGACGGCGATCTTCGCGGCTGCGACCAGGCTCGGCAGCGCAGCGGGCAACCGCAGCTTCAGCAGGATCTGCAACGGCGAGGCGTTCGCTCCGTGGAACAGGTGCAGGCTCTGCTCGCTGACCTGGCGAAGCCCGTTGGTCGCGAGCACGACGGTCGGGAAGAAGCTGACGATCACCGAGATCACCAGCACGACGGTCAGCCCGCGTCCGACGACGAGCACGATGATCGGGCTGAATGCCTGTAGGGGCACCGACTGCAGGATCAGTGCGGCCGGCAGGATCGCGGACTCGACGGTGCGGTTCGACACGCACAGCATGGCCATGACCAGGCCGAACGCGAGGCCGAGTGCGATCCCGAGCGCGGCCCCCGGGACGGTCTCGCGCAGGGCGTGGAACACCGTCGAGCGGCCGTCGTCCGTCGTCCCCGCCGAGGTGAAGAACTGCCAGACCTGACGCGGTCCCTTCGCGAAGTAGCTGTCCAGACCGGTGACGTCGATGGTCGCCTGCCAGAGCGCGAGCGTCACGGCCACCGGCACGATCACGCTGCGCAGCAGCCACACGATCGGCCCGCGACCGGCAGCGGGTGCGATGGCGTCGTCGCTCGGTCCGAGCGAGCCTGCCGGCGGCAGCCAGCGCCGCGCCAGCAGGCCGACCAGCAGGTATCCCGCAGCGCCGAGCAGCGTGACCACCAACCCGGCGGCGAACGTGCGCGCCGGCAGGTACTGCCGCAGCGATTGCAGCATGAAGATGCCGAGCCCCTGGTCGCCGCCGATGTACTCACCGATCGTCGCCCCGAGGATCGCCCCGGGCACGGCGACCTGGAGGCCGGCGAACATCAGCGGTAACGCCGCGCGCACGCGCACCTTGACGAACTGGGCGTACGAGCCGCCGCCGAAGGCGCGCACCATGAGCAGGCTGTCGCGGTCGGCGCAGCGCAACCCGGCGCTGGTGCCCACCAGCATCGGCAGGAACGCCGAGATGGCGGCGACGCCGACCTTCGCCGCGTTCGGGGAGAAGGCGATGGCCAGCAGCGGCGCCCAGATGAGGACGGGTACGCAGATGAGGACCACGACCGGGCCGCGCAGCACCGTGGCGGTCAGGCGCGAGAAGTCGAACGCCACCCCCAGGACCACACCGGCGACCACGCCGTACAACAGGCCGCGGCCGGCTTCCGACAGCGTGGCGTCGAGGTTCGCCGGGTAGAGGTGCCGGTCGTCCCACAGCGCACGCAGCGTGGCCCAGGGTGTCGGGATGGCGCCGTGGCCGGTGACCACGCGAAACGGAGCGCCGCCGGCCCCCTTGCCGCC
>CAZZVT010000317.1:0-1894 GCA_964657545.1 uncultured Jatrophihabitantaceae bacterium | reverse complement strand
CGGGTCGTGGGCCTGGCGCGGGATCGCCGCCTACCTCGTCGGGGTGCTCGTCGTGGTGGGTGACGTCGTGGTGGATGTCGAGGGCGAGGTGGTCGTCGGTGTCGAGGTGGTGGGTGTGGTGGTGGTGCTGCCGGTGGTCGCATCGGCGGCGCTCGCGACCCCGGAGACCAGGCCGATGGTGATGCCGGCGGCCGAGAGGGTAGCGACGCCGGCTGCGATTCGGCCGCGTGTCCGTAAACGCTTCGGTGTGTCCCTGGGGTTCATACCGGCAACGATGCAGCCGGCCGGTTCAGGCCCGGGTCACCACAACGTCAAGAGCGCTTTAAGCTCTGATGGGACCTGGTGATGGGCGTTGGCCGTGCGCCGCCGCTGACGGTCAGGGGCGGCCGAACTCCAGGGTGATCGCCGCCCCGCCGGTCGGCCCCACACCCAAGGTCATCGACCCGCCGGACGCGACCGCGCAGCGGCGCGCGATGTCGAGGCCGAGGCCGCTGGAACCGCGGTCGCTGCGACCACGGACCGGCGCGTCGGACGGCAGTCCGGGGCCCCCGTCGGACACCACGAGGCGGGCACCGCGCTCGGTCTCCGACAGCGTCACGGAGTACGCGACGCCCTCCGGCGTGTGGGCGATGACGTTCTCGAGCAGGGCGTCGACGGCGGCTGCGAGGTCCTCGGCGCCGGCCCGCACCGGCAGCGGCTGCGTCGGCACGGCGAGGCTGGCGAGGCGGTCCTGGTCCTCGGTCAGCGCCGACCAGAACGCGACCCGCTCGCTGACGACCTGGGTGGCGTCGGAGGCCGGGATGCGGCCTTCCCGCTGCGGCCGCCTGGCGGCGTGGATCACGGCCGTCAACATGCGCTCGAGCGCGCTGACGTGGCCGCCGATGCGTTCGGCCTCGGCCGGCTCGTCCAACGCCTCGGCGTCCAGTCGCAGCGCCGTCAAGGGCGTCCGCAGGCGGTGCGACAGATCCGCGACCGTCTCGCGCTCCTCGGCGATCAGCTCATCGATCCGGTCGGCCAACCGGTTCAGCGCCCGGCCGACGTCGGCGACCTCGACGGGGCCGTCGGTGGGCGCACGGGCCGTGGTGTCGCCGGCCGACAGCTGCTGCGCGGTCGCGGCCGTCTCGGCCAGCGGCATGACGAGCGCCGATTCGGACGTGACGTGGTCAAGCAGTGCGATCCGTGTGCGCGGCGTGATCGCGGCCTCGAGCGCCGCCAGCACGCCTTCTGCGGTCGATGCCGGGAACGGCAACGCGCAGGTCGTCACCGTCGCGCCGCGCTCGCGGGCGATGAACGCCGCTGCCCGTGCCACGCCGCCGTATGCGAGGTCGGGTACGAGGATTTCATCGTCTGCCGCGAGTGGCACCGACCGCAGCACCGCGCAGATACCGCTGGTGGCGTTGTCGACGAACACGAGTCCGTCGGCGGCACAGCCGAGGAACCCCGCGACCTTCGCGGCGGCTTCGCGCAGCCGCGGCGTGCCGTCGCTCGGTGTCGCGGCGGTCGACGCGTCGAGTCGCATCAGCTCGCGCAGCACGAAGCGCGCAGGATGCCGTTCGATCGCCTCGAGGATCGCGATCCGCTCGCGCATGACGGCGAGCGGCGTGACGCCGACGGTGCCGTGGTTGAGGTACACCCCGCCGCGCTCCAGGGGGAATTCATCGAGCCAGTCGTGTCCGAAAACGTCCATCGTGTCGTTGAAGGCGGGAAGCTTCTCGTTGAGGAATCACAACATACAATGTCGCGATGAACGTAGCCGCTCCTGCTGCCGACTCGCCGGTCGCCGCCTTCCCCGATCTCAGCCTGCGCTGGCTGCCGATCTGGCGCCGCAACTATCTCGTGTGGAAGCGGCTCTTCGGCCAGAGCGTGTTCGGCAACATCGCCGAGCCGCTGATCA
>CAZZVT010000316.1:0-1911 GCA_964657545.1 uncultured Jatrophihabitantaceae bacterium | reverse complement strand
CTGGGTGGACTCGGTGACCTCGGCGTCGCTGTGGATGTCGATGCGATGGCCGGTGAGTCGCGCGGCGAGGCGCGCGTTCTGCCCCTCGCGGCCGATGGCGAGCGAGAGCTGGAAGTCGGGCACGACGACCCGCACGGCCAGGGTCTCGGGATCGACCAGGCGGCTCTCGAGCGCATGCGCCGGCGACAGCGCGTTGCCGACGTAGGTCGCGGCGTCCTCGGCCCAGTCGATGATGTCGATCTTCTCGCCGTTCAGCTCGGAGACGACGTTGCGCACGCGCTGCCCCATCGGCCCGATGCACGCGCCCTTGGCGTTCAGGCCGGCGACGTCGGTGCGGACCGCGATCTTGCTGCGGTGCCCGGCCTCGCGCGCCACGTTGACAATCTCGACGCTGCCGTCGGCGATCTCGGGCACCTCGAGCGCGAACAGCTTCTTGACGAGATTCGGATGCGTGCGGCTCAACGTCACCTGCGGCCCGCGCATGCCGCGGGACACTCCCACGACGTAGGCCTTGACCCGTGACCCGTGCGAGTACTGCTCGCCGGGCACCTGCTCGGACTGCGGCAGGATCGCCTCCATCTTGCCGATGTCGACGACGACGACGCCGCGCTGGTTGGCCTGGGCGTCGGCCTGGACGATGCCGGTGACGATGTCGCCCTCGCGTCCGGAGTACTCGCCGAAGGTCTGGTCGTTCTCGGCGTCGCGCAGCCGCTGCAGGATGACCTGGCGCGCGGTCATCGCCGCGACCCGGCCGAAGTCGGTGGGGGTGTCGTCGTACTCCTCCACGATCGCGCCGGAGTCGTCGAGGTCCTGGGCCCAGACGGTGATGCCGCCGCTCTTGCGGTCGATGACGACGCGGGCGTGCGGCATGGAGTGCGCCGTGTGCCGGTACGCCGTGAGCAACGCCGTCTCGAGGGCGTCGATCAGCGTCGCGAAGGGGATCTCCTTCTCCCGCTCGATGCTGTGCAAGGCCTGGAGATCGACCGTAATCATCGGCACACCACGTCCACTCATTCCTCTGTGCGGTTGAACTCGACCTGGACGCGGCCGGGCCCGAGCTCGGACCAGGTAACGGCCCGGGTGGCCCCGGCGACGTCGAGACTCACGCCGTCCCCGGAGGTGTCCAGGACCCGACCGGTCAGCTCGTGGCCACCGGCGGTGACCGCGACGAGCCGGCCGCGGGCACGCCGCCAGTGCCGCGGCTCGGACAGCGGCCGGTCGACGCCGGGCGAGCTGACCTCGAGCACGTAGGAGCCGGCCAGCACCCCGCTCTGGGTGACGTCGGCGGTGTCGAGCGCATCGGACACCACGCGGCTGACGATGGCGACGGCATCGAGGTCGATACCACCGTCGGCGTCGACGACCACCCGGACGACCGAGCGGCGCCCGGCCGCTGCAACCGTGACGTCCTCGAGGTCGTAGCCCGCCTCGGCGACCAACGGCTCGAGCAGCGCGACGAGCTTGTCGCGGGCCTGGGCCGCCGATGCTGCGGACGACGTGGGGGGCGGCATGACGGCTCCTTCGGGTCTCGGCTGCCGGCGGGAATCGCCGCGTGCAGTGCAACGCTCGACCCTAGCGGCTCTGCCAGACTGATCACGACATGAGCGACGAGGTCCGAGCCAGCCGCCCCTCCCGCCGTTGGTTCCTGGCGGGCGGCGTCGCGGCGGTCGTCGGCGCCGGAGCGGGGGTCGGCGTCGGCTTCCTGCAGCCTGAGTCGGCCCCGAAGCCGAATCCCGCCCCGGCCGAGTTCACCGATGCGCTGGCCGCAGAGCGGGAACTGCTGGCGCTGGCCGCGGTCGCGCTCGGTCGTGATCCGTCCCTGCGAGCCGATGTCGCGGCGCTGCGCAGTGATCACACCGCACACCTGCGCGCATTGCAGTCGGCGATCGCCTCCTACGACACGTCGCCGAC
>CAZZVT010000315.1:0-1932 GCA_964657545.1 uncultured Jatrophihabitantaceae bacterium | reverse complement strand
GGTGGGCCCCGTCGGGCTCGAACCGACGACCTACGGATTAAAAGTCCGCTGCTCTACCGACTGAGCTAGAGGCCCGTGATGCAGGGCTGACCATACCGGGCGTCGAGCGAGGCAATCCGGCGGAATGATCGTCGGCGCGCCCGCGACGCGGGTTCTCCAGCACCCGTTGCACGGTTGTCCACCTCACGACACTTTCCGGAAACGCAGTGATGTGAACGTGATCGCATGCCAAGCGTGACACACACTTCCTGCATCCGACCGGTGCTCGTCGGCGATCCTGCCGAGCCCCAGCGCACCGAGATGAACGAGCTTGCCAACCTCTCGCGGCGTCCCTGGACGCTGCGCGTCGGCAACCAGCCGTTGATCGTTCGACCCAGCACCGCACGCGACATCGCCGCGGTCGCTCAGATGCATCGCCGCTGTTCGGCGCGCTCGCTGCTCGATCGCTACCGCTCGGGCGGCCGCGCGCCGGCCGTGGCCGCGCTCGACTGGTCACTGCGCAATCCGCTCAGCTTCGTCGCCGTCACCACCGACGGGTCGGTCATCGCGACGGCCAGCATCCGACGCGACCCGGTGCACAACTACCTCTGTGCCGAGGCGCAGCTGCTCGTCGAGGACGACATGCAACGCCTCGGCATCGGCACCGAGCTGATGACCCACATCGCCGGCGTCGCCCAGGTGGCGGGTTACAACGAGCTCATCGCCTACCCGGCCACCGCGGTGCCGGCTGCGCAACGGCTCATGATCGAGGTCGGACGCACCCGGATGGTCCCCGACAGCGCCAATGCCCACCTGCACACCTACCTGCCCGAGAGCGCCACGCTGGGCCTCGGTTCGGTGCGTCAGCGCCTCGCCGGCTGACCGGTCAGTTCGGGGCGACCGAGGCCCACGGGACCGACACCTCGCCGTGCCGGGCCCGCGCCACGTCCGCCGCCCAGCCCCGCTCGAGCAGTCCGGAGCAGGCGGCGATCCAACGTTGCCGTGGGCCGAATGCCGACAGGGCGACGGCTGAATCCCAGGCGTGGTCGAGGTCGCGCAGAAACGCATGGATCGGCTCGCCCGGCACGTTGTGATGGATCAGCGCCTTGGGCAGCCGCTCGGCCAGGACGGACGGACGGTCAAGGTCCTCGACCCGGCAGGCGAAGGTGACGGTGCGCGGGCCGGTGGCGTCGAGCAGCACCCAGCAGCCGAGCCGCCCCAGCTCGTCGCAGGTGCCCTCGACGAGCAGGCCGTCAGGCGCCAACCCGGAGAGCACCGTCTGCCACGCGGTCAGGGCCTCGCGCTCGGAGTACTGCCGCAACACGTTCGCCGCGCGGACGAGGAACGGCCGCGACCCGGCGAGTTCGAAGCCACCGCGTGCGAACGTCAGTCGTGGCGGATCGGCCGCCGGTACCGCCGCAGCCACCCGCGTCGGGTCGATCTCCAGCCCCAGCACCCGGACGTCCGCACGCACCCGCGCGAGCCGACCGGCCAACTCGACCGCGGTCACGGGCGTCGCGCCGTACCCGAGATCGACGACCAGCGGATCGGCGGCAGCCCGCAGCGGCGCGGCGAGCGTCGAGCAGATCCAGTTGTCCATACGTCGCAGCCGATTCGGATTCGTCGTGCCCCGAGTGGGCAACCCCAGGGCACGCGCCCGTCCGGCCGCGAGCCGTCTCACCCGGGGTGGCATGCCCGGAACGGTAGCGTCGGGCACGTGCCGCACCTGCTCGCCGAGTACACGACGCTGCGCCTGGGGGGCCCCGCGCGCCGGGTGGTGCCGGCCGCGACCACCGCCGAACTCGTCGACGCCGTCCGTAGCGCCGATGCCCGGCGCGAGCCGGTGCTGGTCGTCGGTGGCGGCAGCAACCTCGTGGTCGGCGACGACGGCTGGGACGGCGTCGCGGTGCTCGTGCGCACCACCGGCGTCGACGTTGCACAGCACGACACCCG
>CAZZVT010000314.1:0-1937 GCA_964657545.1 uncultured Jatrophihabitantaceae bacterium | reverse complement strand
GCACGCTTACTGAGTTCCTTGCACCGGGCTGTGGGACGCTTAGCCGGTCATAGTGTCGCTGTGAATAGTGGGTAACGTGAGACGGGTACTGCGCTCCGCCGTCAATGCGGTGGTCCCACGATGACCATCTCCGCGGTCTCCAACGGGGCTGGGGGCACTGGGGGCACGGACGACTTCGACCTCCCCCAGCCGCCCGCGCCCGGGCTGCAACGGGCCGGCGCGCGCCTGCCGATCGGCGAGTACAGCCAGCGGCTCTGGCAGCGCCGCCACTTCCTGGCCGCGTACTCGTCGGCCTCGAACGCCGCCGACTACCAGGGCAGCTTCCTCGGCCAGGCCTGGCAGCTGCTGACACCGCTGCTCAACATCGCCGTCTACTACCTGATCTTCGGCCTGCTGCTCAACACCAACCGAGGCGTGCCCAACTTCATCGCGTTCCTGTCGGTCGGGGTCTTCTTCTTCACCTTCTGCACGGTGTCGCTCGTCTCCGGGTCGCGGGCGATCACGAGCAACCTGGGACTCGTCCGGGCCCTGCAGTTCCCGCGGGCGGTGCTGCCGATGTCGACCACGCTCGTCGCGCTGCTGCAGTTGCTGTACTCGATGGTCGTGCTCATCCCGATCATCTTGATCAGCGGCGAACCGATCACCTGGCGTTGGGCCGAGCTGGTACCGATCCTCGCCATGCAGAGCATGTTCTGCCTCGGCCTGGCCTTCGTCGCCGCCCGGATCGGCGCGCGGGTGCCCGACACCGTGCAGGTGCTGCCGTTCGTGTCCCGTGTGTGGATGTACTGCTCCGGCGTGATGTACAGCGTCACGGTGTTCACCAAGGGACACGCGAGCTGGGTGTCCACCGTGCTCAACCTCAACCCCGGCTACGTCTTCCTGTCGCTGGCGCGCAACGCGCTGCTGGTCGGGAACCCGGCTCCGCTGTCGATGTGGGTGACCGCGCTGGCCTGGTCGGTAGGCCTGCTGGCGACCAGTTACCTCTACTTCTGGCGTGGCGAGGAGGGGTACGGCAATGTCTGAACCGCTGTCCGACGACTCGCGCAATATCGAGCCGGCGCTGCCCGACCCCGCGGCACAGACCGTCGTGGTCGACGACGTGCACCTGACGTACCGCATCATCGGCAAGGGCAAGCGCAGCGGCGGTGGCGGCGCGGCACTGCGCCGAGCGGTGCTGCGCGAGAACGCGCCGGGCCAACGCTCCGTCCACGCCGTGCGCGGTGTCAGCTTCACCGCCTACCGCGGCGAGGCGATCGGTCTCATCGGACCCAACGGATCCGGCAAGTCCACCTTGCTGCGAGCCGTCGCCGGACTGATGGCACCGTCGCAGGGCGTGGTCTGGACCCGCGGCCAGGCGTCGCTGCTCGGGGTCTCGGCCGCCATGATGGGTTCGATGTCCGGCGAGCAGAACATCGTGCTGGGCTGCCTGGCCATCGGCATGACCCCCGCCGAGATCGCCGAGGAGTACGACTCGATCTGCGAGTTCGCCGGGATCGGCGAGTTCGTGAACCTGCCGATGAACACCTATTCCTCGGGCATGGGCGCGCGACTGCGGTTCGCCATCGCGGCCGCCCGCGCCCCCGACATCCTGCTCATCGACGAGGCCCTGGCCACCGGCGATGCGCAGTTCCGCCGCCGCAGCGAGAACCGCATCCTGCAGTTGCGCCAGCAGGCAGGCACGGTGTTCCTCGTCAGCCACGGACTCGGCATCATCCGCGAGACCTGCACCCGCGCCATCTGGCTCGAGGGCGGCAAGATCGTGCTCGACGGCGAGGCCAATGCCGTCGTCGACGCCTACGACGAGGTACACGACCGAGGCGGTCGGCCACCGACCCGCCACATCGCACCAGTCCGGAGTTGACGCCCTTGTATTCCCCGAGCCGAGTTTCCACCAAGCCGGTGGGCCCCGGACCCCTCGCCAAACTGGTGACCGCAGG
>CAZZVT010000313.1:0-1951 GCA_964657545.1 uncultured Jatrophihabitantaceae bacterium | reverse complement strand
CTGAAGATGGATCGGGCGTTCCTGAAAAAAGCATCGCTCTTCTTCGCCCAGGAAGCCTCGGATACGAACGACAAGCGTTCGCACTGATGCACGCGGAGAAGAGCAATTTCAGCATCGCCCGGATGGCGCGACTGCTCGAGGTGTCGCGGGCTGGCTACTACGCCTGGCTCACCAGGGCACCGTCGGCGCGGGCTCTGCGCACGGAACGGATCGAGGCCAAGATCGGCTGGTTCCACGGCGAGTCCGACGAGGTCTCCGGCTCGCCTCGGATCCTGGTCGACCTGCGCTGCGACGGGGAGATCATCTCCCGCAAGACCGTCGCGGTGACGATGCGTCGCCTCGGGCTCAAAGGCATCTACCCCAGGCGGTGGCGCACTACGACGGTCGTGGATCACGACGACGCCTACCCGCCCGACGCGGTGGCCCGAGCCTGGGACACCGGAGTGCTGAACCGTGTTTGGGTCGGCGACATCACCTACCTGCGCACCTGGCAGGGCTGGCTATACCTCGCGACCGTGATCGACGCCCACTCGCGGCGGGTGATCGGCTGGGCCATCGATGAACACATGCGCGCCGACCTCGTCGAACAAGCCCTGCAGATGGCCATCACCCTGCGCGGCGAACTCCCCGCCAAGGTCGCGTTCCACGCCGATCGCGGCACGCAATACGCCTCGGCCCAGATCACGAACTTCGCGACTAAGAACGGCATCACCCGCTCCATGGGCCGCACCGGTGTGTGTTGGGACAACGCGATGGCCGAATCGTTCTTCGCCACCCTGAAGACCGAGTTCTACTACCGCCGCGTCTGGCCCACCCAGGCCCGCGCCAAGATCGAGGTCGGCGCCTGGATCGAGGACCGCTACAACCGCCGCCGCAGGCACTCCGCCCTCGGCCAGATCAGCCCCGTCCAGTTCGAACTGCAACACTGCAACCACCCCGCGGCAGACCTTCAAGCCGCATAGCCCGGTGTCCACCGAACGGGGTCAGGGCCACGTCCTACACCTCCCGTTAGTGCTCCTGGTGCTCATCACGTCATGCCAGGGCTGGCGAACGCTGCTCTACCCCCACGAACTCGTCCGCACGCCTGCAGTCGCCGTCCTGATGGCTCTGCTCGTACTGTTCACACCTCAGTCCAAGGTGAATGCTTCACCGAACGCCCGGCACCTGGATCTCGACGACCACTTCGCAGACGAGCAAGCACGCATGACCAGAGGAAACCCCAACCCCTTCACCACCGTTTGACCGAGAACGCGACCGGTCAGGGATCCATCTGACACAGCACGCGCGGCGCGACCCACCAGTCCTCGCCGGGGTCGCCACCCGCCGGGGCCGTCCGATAGCCGTTCACACCCGGTGCCCGGTTTCGTTGCCTGCGCTGCGACCCCATTGATCGAGCCTCGCACCGCGCAGGCCCACGCAGTCCTAGCTCCAGAAGGTGTCGTTGTAGATCAACGAGCCGCGCATCGTCGTCGGGTCATACCCGGGCAGAGCGACGACCTGAAATGCGGGATCGGGAATGCGAGCCGACGGCGGGACAAAACCGAGGTCACCGCCTGGGCGCCACCCTCGGGTGGAGTAGTAACCCGGGTCGCCTTCAAGAAACAACAGTGGAGCACCAAGCCTTTCGGCCTCCTCCTGCGCGACAGTCAGCAGCTTTGAGCCAATGCCTTGGGACTGATGAGCGGGCGCGACAGCTAACGGGCTCAGGACAAGAACTTCAACGAGTCGCTCGCGGGCGTCGACCCATGACACAGACAGCTGGACGTGACCAAGGATTCCACCGTCACCGTCACCGTCGACCGCTACAAACGCGGCGCCTTGATCACGGCGTCCCCGCAAAGCCTCGGCAAACGCGGCGATGCGTCCGTCGTCCTCGAAGGCCGCCGTCACGACGCGGCGGACCGCGGACTCTTCTTCCGGTCGTTGTGGTCGGATGGCAATGCTCACAAGT
>CAZZVT010000312.1:0-1970 GCA_964657545.1 uncultured Jatrophihabitantaceae bacterium | reverse complement strand
CCAGCCCGCGCAAGCCCCGACAACTCGCCGTCAGCGGCGGGTGACGGGTACCGCGAACGAGCGCCGATCACCCGACCACGCGGACGGCGGCAGGACTTCCGCCAGCCGTTGGAGGTCCTGCTCGGTCAACGTCACCTCGGCGGCGGCGGCGTTCTCCACGATTCGGGACGCCCGGCGGCTGCCGGGAATCGGCACGACATCGCGGCCCTGGGCCAGCAGCCAGGCAAGCGCCAGCTGCCCTGCGGTGACTCCGAGTTCGGTGGCTAGCTCGGTGAGCTTTTCCACCGCCGACAGGTTGTGAGCGAGGTCAGGGCCGCCGAACCGCGGATCCGTTCGGCGGAAGTCACTGGCGGCGATGTCGGGGCCGTGCAACGTCGAGGTCAGCAGTCCCCGGCCCAGCGGGCTGTACGGGACCAGGCCCACTCCGAGCGCACGAGCGGCGGGCACGACATCGGTCTCCGGTGCGCGCCACATCAATGACCACTCGAACTGCACTGCACTGATCGGGTGCACCGCATTCGCCGCGGCCAGCTGATCGGGCGTGACCTCCGAGACGCCGAGGGCGCGCACCAACCCCTCGGACACGAGTTCAGCCATGGCACCCACGGTCTCCTCAATCGGCACCTGCGGGTCGACGCGGTGCAGGTAATAAAGGTCTATGACCTCGGCGTCCAATCGCTCAAGCGACGCCAGGCACCACCCGCGGACGCGCTCCGGCCGGCCATCCAGGCCGACCCCCGACTCATTACGCACGATCCCGAATTTGGTCGCCAACTGCACCTCGTCCCGGCGTTCGGCTACGGCGCGACCGAGCAGGCGCTCGTTGTGTCCCTGCCCGTAGCTCATAGCGGTGTCGAGCAGAGTGACGCCGTGCTCGATCGCCGTACGAATCGTGGCGACCGATTCGTCGTCGTCGGTTGATCCATAGCCCTGCGAGAACCCCATGCAACCCAGGCCGAGCGTCGAGGTCGCGATGCCCTGGCCCAGTGCCCGTGTGTCCATCAGTCCACCTTGAGGTCGAAATACTCATATGTCCAAGACGGTCTTGCTCTGACACTTATAAGTCAGGACCATGAATAGATGGAGCTACGTCAGCTGACCTGTTTCGACGCCGTGGTGCGGCACGGTGGATTCACGCGCGCGGCCGAGGCACTGCACATCGCTCAACCGGCCGTCTCGGCGCAAATCCGCACGCTGGAGCGAGAGCTCGGCATCGAGCTTTTGCAGCGCACGACGCGCCGGGTCGCGCTTACTCACGCGGGGGAGGTGTTTCTCGTTCGCGCGCGGACGGTGCTGGCTGAACTCGACGGCGCCCGTCGTGATCTCAGTGACCTGCAGGACGTTGTGACGGGCGAGGTTCGTCTGGGCGTTGCGCTGGCCGTCGGTGCGCTGGACCTACCGGGCGCACTCGCCGCCTTCCGGCGCCGGCACCCAGGCGTTGCGCTCTCGCTACGGACGGCCCTGGTGGGAGAGCTCTGCCGCGAACTCGACGACGGCGCGCTCGACCTCGCGCTCGGCCCGCTCGATCCCGCGTCGAGGATCGGGCGCCGGACGACGCGCCTGCTCGACGAGACGGTCGTGCTGATCACCGAGCCCGGCCGGACCGGGCCGGGTCGCGCCGACCTGACCCTCGCCGACGTCGCTGGCGAGCCGTTCGTCTGCCTGCCCCCGTACAGCGGGCTGCGAGAGCTGCTCGACGGGGCCGCCGCCGCGGCAGGGTTCGTTCCCCGGGTGGAGTTCGAGACCCGGACAGCGGCCAGCATCCGGCAGCTCGTCTCAGCCGGACTGGGAGTGGCCCTGCTCGCGGGGTCGGCAGCACGGGAGGGCGGTGCACCGGTGGCCGTCCACGAGCTCCGTCCCGCGCCGACGCACCCGCCCCTTGGCCTGCTCGAACCGGCCGGGCGGCGTCTCACCCCCGCCGCCCGGGCCCTGCACGAGGAATTCCTTCGAGTTGTCGGGGCTTCGGCGGG
>CAZZVT010000311.1:0-1974 GCA_964657545.1 uncultured Jatrophihabitantaceae bacterium | reverse complement strand
GTGCGCGTCGAGATCACCCGGTGGAGGCTCGGCGATCCACCGTTTGGTCGCCTGACCGAAGGCGGCCATCCCGACCTCGCTGGCCGGCGCTGCGAGCGCGGCCTCGACCCCGCGGTCGACAAGAGCCTCGGCGAGTGTCCGGTTCACCGACCCGAGCTTGGCCATGGCAGGGCGTAGAGCCCAGTTCCGGCTCGGGACGCGGTCCCGGACCGGACTGCGTTTCCGAACGATGAGCGCAGGTAGTCGACGCCAGGTCAGTTGAAGTCCCGGGATAATTCGACGAGCTGCCGCACTGCGTCGCCGAAATCAGCGTCGTAGGGCGTCCCGACTACGACGTGGTCCGCGCCCGCGGCGCGGTGCCGCAAGATCGCGTCGGCTAGTTCGTCGGACCCGGAAGTGTCGACCGGCAGATACACAACCAGCAGGCGCTCGGCACCGACCGTCTCGCGTGCCTGCGCCGTGAGCTCCGGCGACTGCCCGGCGGGAAGGGAGCCGTCGGCCAGCTCGGCGGCCAGCGCGGTCATCCGTGGGCCGTTGGCGGCAAGCAGCGCCGGGTACTCACGATCGGCGAGCTGTTCGAGGTAATTCCGAGCCGTCTCCAGCGGCCTGCCGTACTCACGGCCCACGCTCGTGGCCTGCTGGGGCCAGCCGATCCCGACGCCGAGCACGAACCGCCCCGGGAAAGCCTGGACCAGCTGCGTGGCCGCAGCGTGCGCGGTCTGCGCGGGACGTGCCCACACGTTCGCAATGCAGGTGCCCACGACCGCGTGTCCGGTGGCAGCGAGCCACAACGCCGACCGCACGAGTGCGTCGGCGCCCACCACCTCATTCGTCCAGATCGCGCGACAGCCGGATGCTTCCAGCGCTCGCACGCCGTTGAGCTGCTCGGCGATCGGCGGTGCCGAAGTGCTCACCCCGATGCCCACGCCGACGGGGCCAAGCGCGCTACGTACAGCAGCCATGTCAGCCTGTGTCATTACCCTGCCCAACGTAGCCGAGCCCCGAGTTGCCCGCCAGCGGTCCATTCCTCAAGCGACAATCGGACTCAGACAGGCGGTCACACAACGGTGGAGCCCGGGCCGTGGTTTCGCGCGGTCACGGAACGCACGCTGGACACCCGGTATCCGTCGATAGGCGCGGGTTCGGATGCGGTGCCGCTTGGGCGCAGATAGATCCGTCCGTCGTTGATGAAGCGACCGTGGCTGGGCAACGACCGGCGGCGTGTGGTGCGAGGATCGGCTGCTCCCGCGCCGCGCGGGTCTTTACGCTGCAAACGGACTCACGAGAGGCTGAGCCCATGCGGAAACTGACCTTCGGCATGAATGTGAGCTTGGACGGCTTCATTACGGCGCCCGGCGACGACCTTGGCTGGAGTGTGCCGAGCGATGAGCTCTTCGCGTGGTGGTCCGACCGGGTCGGAACGACGGTTCTGGCGCTGTACGGCCGCAGGCTGTGGGAGACGATGAGCTCCTACTGGCCGACCGCCGATCAGCAGCCAGGCGCCACAGCTCAGGACGTTGAATTCGCGCGCCGCTGGCGGGACATGCCGAAGGTGGTGTTCTCCTCCACGATCAGCGCGGTCGATTGGAACACCCGCCTTTTCACCGGCGACGCGGTCGCCGAGATCACCCGGCTTAAAGCTGAGGATGATGGCTCGATCGACATCGGCGGTGCCACACTCGCCGCTGCGGCTATGCGGGCCGGGCTGATAGACGAGTACGTGTTGGCGACCGCACCAGTGCTGGTGGGCGGCGGCACGCCGTTCTTCGCCCGCCTAGCAAGCTGGGTCAACCTCACCCTGGTGGAGACTCGGACATTTCCCGACGGCGTGGTCCTGACCAGGTACGAGACCAAACGCTGAGCGTGCCGACGCCGGATCAACGCAGGCTGCCAGCCTCCCTTCCTTTCCGCGCGCCGAGCCGTCTGATTGAGACTTCATGACGGGCCTACGGTCTCGGTCGTAGCGTCCAGAGG
>CAZZVT010000310.1:0-1977 GCA_964657545.1 uncultured Jatrophihabitantaceae bacterium | reverse complement strand
GAGCATGCCGAGCGTGCCGACGAGACCGGCCATGCTGACGTCCTTCGCTGCGGCCGGCCTCGTGCGCGCGACGAACGAGGACATGGCCTGCAGCTCCGCGGTGCTGCGAGCGGTGGTCGAGTCCCACTGCCGGCCGGTGTGGCCACGGCGCCACGACCCGCCGAGATCGGCGGTCATGGTGACGGCATGCCCGGGGCGTCCGCCGCCGGCCGGAACGGGGTGCGACGTGCGCCCCAGCGCCGTGACGCTGAGCGCGGCCGGAACGCCGAACTGGGTGTGACCGCCGAGCACCGGCACGCCCCACGCCTGCGCCGCGTCGCGCAGGCCGGACACGACCCGTGCCGCGAAGCTCGCGTCGCGGGCGCCGATGGCGTCGAGCAGCCCGACAGGGACGGCACCCATGGCCGACAGGTCGTTGACGTTGACGAGGACGCCGCACCAGCCGGCCCATTCGGGGTCGCGCTCGACGAGTGACGGCACGATCGCATCGCACGCGGCTACGAGGTCCGAGCCGGGCACCGGCGCACCGTCGTCGCCGACGAACCCGGGGCCGCCCAAGCCGTGCGGAGCCTGGTGCAGACCGGCCAGCAGGGGCCCGAGGGCGGACTTGGTCGAGTCGGCCTGGGCGGCGAATCGGCCGATCGGCCAGCGCATGCGCACGTGCGGTCGACCGGCCACGATCGTGTCGCCGAGCAGCGTCCAGCCGAGCCGCCGGAACAGCGGTTCGTTGACCGTCTGGACGCACGCCTCGAAGCGCAGCGCCCCGACCCGTTCGGCATGAGCGCACGCCGCCCGGACCAGCGCCGCGCCGACGCCGAGCATCCGGCGGGCGTCGGGCCGCACGACGAGCCGCGCGCCTATCCACCAGCCGAGATCGGGGGCGGTGGCCGGGGCCAGGCGCACACCACCGAGCACGGCACCGTCCGGCGTGCGGGCGATCAACACCACCGCACGCGGGTCGTCGTCGACGTCGTCGCGGTCGGTGTCGGTGAACAGCCCCTGCTCGGTGACGAACACGTCGCGACGCAGCGCCCGGTAGGCGGCCAGATCGTGGGCGTCCTCGGCCACGGCGATCGTCCAGGCCGGTCGCACCACGCGGGTGTGGCCGAGCAGCACCGCGCCCAGGTCGAGGGTCATGTCAGCCGCCGGCCGTCTGCAGGGCGCTGCAGGCACCGCACGCGGCGCAGCCGGCCTTCTGCCCGACGCCGAGCATGTCGGCCCCGGCCAGCAGTTCGCCGACCCGCGAGGTCACCTCGGCGACCAGCCAGGCCGGCGGCGGGGTGGCGCCGTCGATCTCGGTGGCGAGCGTCCCGGCGATGGCGCGATAGGGCACGACGAACGGGTAGACACCCATCGCGATCAGCTCGGCGGCCCCGGCCACCAGCTCGTCCGGGTCCTCGCCGAGGCCGACGATCAGGTACGTCGACACCTGGTTGCGCCCGAAGACGCGCACCGCCTCGGCCCATGCCGCGCGGTACTCGGCCATCGGCACCGAGCCCTTGCCCGGCATCCACCGCCGCCGCACGTCGTCGTCCAGCGACTCGACGTGGATACCGATGCTGACCGCGCCGGCGTCGCGCAGTTCCTGCAGCACGGCGAGGTCCGCGGGCGGCTCGATCTGCACCTGGATCGGGAAGCCCGGCACGCGGTCGACGATCGCCTTGACGCAGCGCACGAGATGCCGGGCGCCGCGATCACGCCCGGCCGACGTACCCGTCGTCATGACCATCTGGGTGACGCCGTCGAGCCGGACCGCCGCCTCGGCGACCTCGGCGAGCTGCTCGGGCGTCTTGACCGCGGTGGTGGCGCCGGACGTCAGCGATTCCTCGATGGCGCAGAACCGGCACCGTTCGGCCTCGGCGTAGCGGATGCAGGTCTGCACCACAGTCGTGGCCAGCACGTTCGCGCCGTGCAGGCGGGCGATCTTCTCGTAGGGCACGCCGTCGGCCGTCCGCAGGTCGTAGAACCGCGGACGGG
>CAZZVT010000309.1:0-2000 GCA_964657545.1 uncultured Jatrophihabitantaceae bacterium | reverse complement strand
CGCGGGCATGACCCTCAACGACTCGGTCTACGACCGACTCCTGCGCGAGCGCATCATCTTCCTCGGCCAGCAGGTCGACGACGCGATCGCCAACCAGATCTGCGCCCAGCTGTTGCTGCTCTCGGCCGAGGAGCCCGAGCGCGACATCGCGATCTACATCAATTCCCCGGGCGGCTCGGTCAGCGCGGGCATGGCGATCTTCGACACCATGCAGTTCGTCGACTGCGACGTCGCCACCTACGCGATGGGCATGGCCGCCTCGATGGGCCAGTTCCTGCTCTCGGCCGGTGCCCGAGGCAAGCGTTACGCCCTGCCGCACGCGCGCATCCTCATGCACCAGCCATTGGGCGGTTTCGGCGGCACCGCGGCCGACATCGCCATCCAGGCCGAGCAGTTCAAGCTCGTGAAGCGGGAAATGGCGGAGCTCATTTCCGAGCACACAGGCCAGCCGCTGGAGACGATCCAGGAAGACTCCGACCGTGACCGCTGGTTCACCGCGGAGCAGGCCCTCGAGTACGGGTTTGTCGACCACGTCGTCAGCCGGGTCGCCCAGGTGCCCGGCAACAAAAGCCCGAACCCGTCGGAGTGAGAGGCAACATCATGAGCGAGTACCGACCCACGGGCATTTCCGCCGGCCTGCACCTGCCGAGCAACCGCGGCCCCGAATCGCCGGTGTCCCGGTACGTCCTGCCGTCGTTCACCGAGAAGACGAACTACGGCTTCAAGGAGTCGAACCCGTACAACAAGCTGTTCGAGGAGCGCATCATCTTCCTCGGCGCGCCGATCGACGACGTCGTGGCCAACGACGTCATGGCCCAGCTGATCGTGCTCGAGTCCTCCGACCCCGACCGCGACATCCAGATCTACATCAACTCCCCGGGTGGCTCGTTCACGGCGCTGACCGCCATCTACGACACGCTGCAGTACGTCCGGCCCGAGG
This sequence comes from uncultured Jatrophihabitantaceae bacterium, assembly GCA_964657545.1. Classification (GTDB taxonomy): domain Bacteria; phylum Actinomycetota; class Actinomycetes; order Mycobacteriales; family Jatrophihabitantaceae; genus Jatrophihabitans. The sequence goes on along the minus strand of CAZZVT010000309.1, from coordinate 1,060 downwards.
TGCAGACGATCTGCATGGGTCAGGCCGCCTCGGCCGCCGCCGTACTGCTGGCCGCCGGCACCAAGGGCAAGCGGTTCGCGCTGGGCAACGCGCGGGTCCTCATCCACCAGCCCTCCGGCGAGGGTCAGGGCCAGGTGTCCGACCTCGAGATCCAGGCCAACGAGATCCAGCGCATGCGGGTCCTGCTGGAGGAGATCCTGGCCAGGCACACCGGCCAGACGGTCGAGAAGGTCCGTAAGGACATCGATCGCGACACGATCTTGACGGCGCAGCAGGCCAAGGAATACGGGATCGTCGACGAGGTCATCACCTCGCGCAAGTTCGTCCCCGACGTCTGATCCGTACCTGGGCTGCAACCGCTACCTGTGCCTCGGCGCGTTGGTGGCGGTTTGCAGCGGACTTCCCGGGGTTTAGCGGGTAGCGTGCGAGACCTCTCGTCACCGAACAACGACTGTCGGCTGCTCGCGTGCCGGCACCTACGAATGCAGAGGGGACTGGTCACCCGTGGCACCACGTGTCGGCGAGACCGGCGACCTGTTGAAGTGCTCGTTCTGCGGAAAGAGCCAGAAGCAGGTCAAGAAGCTCATCGCCGGGCCGGGTGTGTACATCTGCGACGAGTGCATCGACCTCTGCAACGAGATCATCGAGGAAGAGCTCGCCGAGACCAGCGAGTTCTCCTTCGACGAGCTGCCCAAGCCCCATGAGATCTACGAGTTCCTCAACGGCTACGTGGTGGGCCAGGAGCAGGCCAAGAAGACGCTCGCCGTGGCCGTCTACAACCACTACAAGCGCGTGCAGGCCGGCGGCGAGACGAAACCGCGCAATGCCGACGCCGCCGTCGAACTGTCGAAGTCGAACATCCTGCTGCTCGGCCCCACCGGCTCGGGCAAGACGCTGCTGGCTCAGACCCTGGCCCGCATGCTGAACGTGCCGTTCGCCATCGCCGACGCCACCGCCCTCACCGAGGCCGGCTACGTCGGTGAGGACGTCGAGAACATCCTGCTGAAGCTGATCCAGGCCGCCGACTACGACGTCAAGCGCGCCGAGACCGGCATCATCT
>CAZZVT010000308.1:0-2017 GCA_964657545.1 uncultured Jatrophihabitantaceae bacterium | reverse complement strand
CAGCTGCTCACCGACAGCGACCCCGAGGCGGTCACCGCGCTGTCCGGGTGACCCCGGTCAGGCACGTCTTCTGGATCTTGCCCATGGCGTTGCGGGGCAGGGCGTCGACGAAGCGGACCTCCCGCGGGCGCTTGTGCCACGACAGCACGGTCGCGACGTGCTCGACGAGCGCCGACTCGTCCACGCCGCCGCCCACCACGTAGGCCACGATGCGCTGGCCGAGGTCGGCGTCGGGCGCCCCGACGACCGCGGCCTCCTGCACCCCCGGGTGCTCGAGCAGCACCGCCTCGATCTCGCCCGCGCCGACCCGGTAGCCGCCCGTCTTGATGAGGTCGTCGCGGGTGCGTCCGACGATGCGGTGGTTGCCGGTCGCGTCGACCTCGGCGGAGTCGCCGGTGTCGAACCAGCCGTCGACGGTCAGCGGTGCGGGTCCGCGGCCGAGGTAGCCGTCGAACAGGGTGGCGCCGCGGACCTGCAGGTGGCCGACCTCGCCGGCCTCGACCGTGGCGCCGCCGTCGTCGACCACCCGGGCCGAGACGCCGGTGACCGGGCTGCCCACCCAGCCCGCGCGGCGCTCACCGTCGGCGCGGGCGGCCAGGGTGATGAGCGTTTCGGTCATGCCGTACCGCTCGACCGGACCCTGCCCGGTCAGGTCGGCGAGCGAGCGGAACACCGTCGGCGGCAGGCCGGCGCTGCCCGAGACGAGCAGCCGGGCCCCGGACAGCGCCCGCGCGGCCCCCGGCTCGGCGGCCACGCGCCCCCACACGGTCGGGACGCCGAAGTAGAGCGTGCCGGCTGCGGCGGCGTAGGCGTCGGGCGTCGGGCGGACGGTGTGCACGAGCGGGCTGCCGGCCCGAAGCGCCCCGAGTACGCCGAGGACCAGCCCGTGCACGTGGAACAGCGGCAGCCCGTGCACCAGCAGGTCGTCGGGGGTCCAGGCCCAGGCGTCGCGCAGGCCGTCCAGGCCGGTCGCAATCGCGCGCCGCGAGAGCAGTGCGCCCTTGGGCGCGCCGGTGGTGCCCGAGGTGTAGAGGATCAGCGCCGTGCCCCCGGCCGGCTCGTCCCACGTCGTCGCCGAGCGGGCCGCAACGTCGACCGGCACCGCCTCGAGCCCGACGTCCTCGCGCGGCGCGCCCAGCCAGAGCTGCGCGCCGGAGTCCCGCAGCAGGTGCCCGCGCTCGCGTGGTCCCGCGTCCGGCGGCACGGGCACGACCGGCACGCCCGCGAGCAGGCCGCCGACCACGGCGACCACCGTCTCGAGCGCGGCGTGCGCGTCGATCGCGACCACCGATGCCCCGGCCACCCGGTCGGCCACCGCGCCGGCCGCGGCCCGCAGCGCCGGCCCGTCGAGCGACCGGTCGCCGACCGTGATCCGGGGCAGCTGGGCCGGGATCAGCTGCGACGTCAAGCAGGAACGACCGGCAACGATGCCGCCGCAACGTCGTAGCGGGTGTCGGCCTGCCGGATGGCGGACGCGGACGTCCCTGCGGCGGTCACCACCGAAGATTACCCGGCACCGAGGTGATGTCGTCTAGTCTTTCCGGGGCCACCGGGCACTCGGAGCGGCCAACTCGACAGGGGGTGCGGCCGATGCCGGCCATCGTGCTCGTCGGCGCCCAGTGGGGCGACGAAGGCAAGGGCAAGGCGACCGATCTGCTCGGCAGCCGCATCGGCGGTGTCGTGAAGTTCAACGGCGGCAACAACGCCGGGCACACGATCGTCATCAACGGCGAGGACGGCAGTCGCGAGAAGTACGCGCTGCACCTGCTGCCGTCGGGCATCCTGACGCCCGGGTGCGTCCCGATCATCGGCAACGGCGTGGTCATCGACCTCGGCGTGCTGTTCGAGGAGATCGACGGCCTCGAGGCGCGCGGGGTCGACACCTCGAAGCTGATCGTCAGCGGCTCGGCGCACGTCATCGCGCCCTACAACCGCACGCTCGACCAGGTGACCGAACGCTTTCTGGGCAAGTCCAAGATCGGCACGACCGGACGCGGCATCGGCCCGACGTACGCCG
>CAZZVT010000307.1:0-2026 GCA_964657545.1 uncultured Jatrophihabitantaceae bacterium | reverse complement strand
CCGACCCTCGGGTTGTCGCGCAGCAGCTGCAACAACGTGGTGTCCAGCTCGTCCAACACGAGTGCTCCCTCCGGTTGCTACCGGCCGTTACTGAGCATATTGCACAGCAGAAGCGGCATACCAAGCAACACTTCGACGCCGTTTGCCGCATCAGACTGCGCGTATTGCCGTGGCGCAGCGGGATTGGGACAGTGACCGTGCCCGCGCTCCCACTACGGAAGAAGCTGCCGATGACCCTCGAACAGACGTTGACGGACCAGGAGCGGCTCGCCGAGCTGAGCATCGATCAGCTGCAGCAGCTGGTCGGCCTCGTGGAGCACGACCCGACATCCGATCCCTTCCGGATCAGCGGTTGGGACGCGCTGGTGTGGGTCGTCGGCAACGCCACGCAAACGGCCCTGCACTATCAGTTGGCCTACGGCATGACGTTGGTCGCCTACGCCGGCCCGGAGACCGGGGTGCGCGACCGCCAGTCCTACGTGCTGAGCAGCGGCGCAGCACGCTTCGTCGTGCAGGGTGCTGTCGCGCCCGACAGCCCGCTCGTGGACGTGCACGGCCGCCACGGCGACGGCATCGCCGACATCGCGCTCGAGGTCCCCGACGTGGACCGGTGCATCGCGCACGCCCGATCGGCGGGAGCCACCGTGCTGGTCGAGCCGCACGACGTGTCCGATGAGAACGGCACGGTGCGGCAGGCGGCGATCGCGGCGTACGGCGACCTGCGGCACACCCTCGTCGATCGCAGCCGCTACACCGGTCCCTACCTGCCCGGCTACGTGGCCCGCACCTCGACCGTGGTCAGGGGCGACGAGGCACCCAAGCGGCTCTTCCAGGCGATCGACCACGTGGTGGGCAACGTCGAGCTCGGGCGGATGGACGAGTGGGTGACGTTCTACAACCGGGTGATGGGCTTCACCAACATGGCCGAATTCATCGGCGACGACATCGCCACCGACTACTCGGCGCTGATGTCGAAGGTCATCGCCAGCGGCAACCACCGGGTGAAGTTCCCGCTCAACGAGCCCTCGCCGGGCAAGCGGAAGTCCCAGATCGACGAGTACCTGGAGTTCTACGGCGGCCCCGGCCCGCAGCACGTCGCCCTGGCCACCAACAACATCCTGCGCACGGTCGACGAGCTGCGCGGCCTCGGCGTCGAGTTCCTCGCGACGCCTGCGGCCTACTACGAGGATCCGCAGCTGCGGGCCAGGATCGGCGAGGTACGCGTGCCGATCGAGGAGCTGCAACGTCGCAACATCCTGGTGGACCGCGATGAGGACGGGTACCTGCTGCAGATCTTCACCCGGCCGATCGGCGACCGCCCCACGGTGTTCTTCGAGTTCATCGAGCGGCACGGATCGCTGGGCTTCGGCAAGGGCAACTTCAAGGCCCTGTTCGAGGCCATCGAGCGGGAGCAGGAACGTCGCGGCAACGTCTGACGCCGCGCGAACCAAGGACAGCCGATGACCTACTACCAGTCACGCGGATCCATCCCGCCCAAGCGACACACCCAACACCGTGACGCCGACGGCACCCTGCGCTACGAGGAGCTGATGGGCGAGGAGGGGTTCACCTCCGACTCCTCGCTGCTTTACCACCGCGAGATCCCGTCGTCGATCGTGGACGCCCGCACCTGGGTGCTGCCCGACCAGTCGACCATGCCCAACGAGCCGCTGCTCCCACGCCATCTACGCCTGCCCGAGCTGTTCGCGTACTCCGATCGCAATGCGGACCTCGCACGTACCGACGTGGTCACCGGGCGACGTCTGGTTCTGGGCAACGACGACGTGCGGATCAGCTACGTCGTCGCCGGCGCGGCCTCACCGCTCTACCGCAACGGTCTCGGCGACGAGTGCGTGTTCGTCGAATCCGGCACCGCGCTCGTGGAGACCGTGTTCGGCCCGCTGACGGCGCGTCCCGGTGACTACGTGGTGCTGCCACGCGCCACGACCCACCGCTGGGTGCCCACCGGCGACCAGCCGTTTCGGGCCTTGTGCATCGAGGCGAACAGCCACATCAGCCCGGCGCG
>CAZZVT010000306.1:0-2087 GCA_964657545.1 uncultured Jatrophihabitantaceae bacterium | reverse complement strand
GCCGCCGGCAGGGCGCCGATCCCCTCCCGCTCCATCAGCGCCTGGGCGGCCGCCTGCTCGGCGATCCGCTTCGACGTGCCCTCGCCCAGGCCCGGTGCCAGACCGTCGACCTCGACGGCGATGCCATCCAGGTCGGGCAGCGTGATCTCCGGACGGATGTCGACCTCGGCGGTGAAGTGGAAGCTGCGTCCGTCGGCGATGTCCTCAGCACCGGTGATGTCGGTGATCTCCGGCTGCCCGAGCACGTTGAGCTCGTGTTCGCGGGCGGCCTCGCCGTAGATGCGCGGCAGCGCCTCGTTGACGGCCTCCTGCACCACCGAACCCCGACCCACCCGCTGGTCGATGACCCGGTTCGGCACCTTGCCCGGACGGAATCCCGGCACGCGGATCTGCTGCGACAGCGCCTTGTAGGCGCTGTCGAGATTGGGCTTGAGGTCGTCGAAGGGCACCTCGACGGCGAGCCGGACGCGGGTCGGGCTCAGGTTCTCGACGGTGCTCTTCACGTGCGGTGCTCCTCAACGATGCGGCGAAAGGTGGCGATGTGCGGTGGACCGCGGGTCGACGGACCGCGCGTGGACGCGCCGTCGAGTCTATGCAGTCCGGGAATCGCCCCCGACTGCCACCTGAAGCGGGCTACGCGGGGGTGGCCCCCGAGAGCCGATGCAGGAAGGCCGCCATGGCCTGTCGGGCGACCACCTGGTTCGGGTGGAAGTCGCCGTCGGTCTCGCCGACGGTGACGCCGGCCTGCACCAGGTAGCGGATGTCGCCGCAGAACGGGCTGCTGAACGGCACGTCGGGGAACGGAGCGCTCGTGCACGCGGGCGCGGCGCTTTCCGGCTCGGCGGTCCGATACAGGAAGGCCGCCATCTCCTGACGGGACACCCCCGCGGTGGGGTGGTAGCGGCCGTCGCCGTAGCCCTGCACCGTGCCCGCCGCCTTCAAGGCCGCGATGTAGGGGCAGAACGCTGAGTCGACCGCGATGTCGGCGAAGGGCTGAGTCGTGCAGGCCGGGGCCGTGACACCCGGATTCGCGTAGCGGTAGAGGAAGGCCGCCATCTCCTGCCGGGCCACCTTCGCCGTCGGGCGGAACGTGCCGTCGGTGTATCCGGTGGTGATGCCCTGGTCGACGAGCCAGCTGATGTCGGCCGCGAACGGGCTCGTGGCCGGGACGTCGCGGAACGGGCCGGATGTGTGGGTGAGCGCGTCGAGCTGCGTGCGGGTGCCGGCGAAGACGTCCTGGTCCCCCGGCAGCGACCCCGAGTCGGCGTACTGCCAGATGGTCCACGCCGACCAGCTCGCCGGCACGGTCTTGGGCGGCGTCGCGCTCCAGTACGCGATGTCGAGGAGAGCGCCGCTGACGGCGGAGCTGTTCGCGGTACACGCCGACCACCAGCTCGCGCTGGTGTAGATCAGGGTCGGCATGCCCGTCTTCACCGTCACCTCGTCCACGAACGACCGCACCCAGGTGAGCATGTTCGGCGCCGACAGGTTCCAGCACCGATCAGTGACACCGGTACCGGAGTACGGCGACTCGAGGTCGAGCATGAACGGCAGCGTCCGGCCGGCGGTCGGCGAGTCCGACTGCGCGATCAGGTAGTCGGCCTGCGCGACGGGGTTGTCGGCGTCGGGCCGCCCGAAGGCGTAGGAGCCGACATCCAACCCGGCCGCGAGTGCCCCGGAGTACTGCGCGGCGTAGTAGGGATTGGTGTACGTCGTGCCCTCGGTCGCCTTGACGAGCGCGAATGACGAGCCGGCCGCGGCGACGGTGGTCCAGTCGACGTCGCCCTGGTGGCTGGACACGTCGATGCCGGTGACGGAGTACCCGGCCGGCGCCGCCGTGGCCGCCGCGGCGCGGCGCACACCGGTGACCTGCCCGGCGTGCGGTGTACCGCCGCCGTCGGGGATGCGCAGCGTGGCCGACGACGCCGCAGCCGCCCCGGGCACGGCCGTGACCAGGCAGCCGAGGATGAGCCCGAGGGACGTGAGAACGGCAACCATGCGCACGAGCGCAGGGTAGCGAGCGCGCCTGCGTGAGTCGTTCTCGGTCGGGGTGGCGGGATTCGAACCCACGGCCCCTCGCTCCCAAA
>CAZZVT010000305.1:0-2116 GCA_964657545.1 uncultured Jatrophihabitantaceae bacterium | reverse complement strand
TTCGTCCAGCTGCCGTGGGTGTACTCGGGGATGTGCACGTTGCGCAGGAACACCTCGCCGTTGTCGATCGTGGCGAAGCCGTCGACGAGCGACGCGCGACCCAGACGCAGCGACTTCACCTCGGTGCCGGTGAGCACCAGGCCCGCCTCGTAGGTGTCCAGCACCGTGTACTCGTGACGCGCCTTGCGGTTCTGCGCGATGATCGAGCGACCGTCCTGCCGGTTGCTGGATGCAGTCGAAGACATTCCTACAGTCTGACGTACAGCCGCAACGTCGCCAGCGCGACGATCGCCGACAGCACGACTCCCGAGATCAGCCCGACGCCGCTGGCGATGAGCAGGTCGTTGGTCGTGAGATTGGGGATCACACCGTTCTTCGTCTGGGTCGCGAACACGTCGTTGAGCGCATAGTGCTTGCCGATGGCGACGAGACCGAACGCGATCAGGCCACCCACCACCGACGCGATGATGGTCTCGATCATGAACGGGAGTTCGGTCATCCACCGGGAGGCGCCGACGAGACGCATGATGCTGGTCTCGTTCCGACGCTGCGCGGCGGCCATCTGGATCGTGTTCGCGATGAGCAGGATCGAGGCGAGCAGCACCACCGCGGCGATGACGATCGAGAAGATCCGGGCAGCGTCGATGATGTCGAGCAGGCTGCGAATGGTGTCGATCTGATTGTTGATCACCGAGATGCCGGCGACGGTGGAGAAGGTCTGCGAGAACTTGTCGTAGTCCTTGCTGATGTCCTTCAGCTTCACCGTGAACGACGCCGGCAAATCGCCGACCTTGGACTGCGCGAGCACGCGCGCGGACGCCGTCTCCTTGAGACGCTGGAACTGCTGGGCCTCGGTGACGTACTTGACGCTCGTGACGTCCGGATAGGCCTCGAGCTTGCGCTTGATGTCGGCCGTCTGGGCCGGCGTGGTCTTGCCCGTGCACGGCGCGTCGTACACCGCGGCGCACAGGTAGACCGAGGTGTTGAGCTTGCCCTCGTAGTTCTGCTTGAAGCGCGAGATCTCGATGTTGGCCAGGATCGCGGTGCCGACGAATGCGAGCGCGATGGCCGTGCTCAGCACCAGCGCGATGGTCATGGTCAGGTTTCGGCGGATGCCGATACCCACACCGGACATCACGAAGTTGGCGCGCATTGATTCCTCACTGATCGGTGCGGGTGCAGGTACTGGACGAAGCCATGACGCCGGCTACCGGCCGACGCCGTAGACCCCGCGGTTCTGGTCGCGGATCACGATCCCGTTGTCGAGTTCGATGACGCGTCGGCGCATGGCGTCGACGATGTTGTTGTCGTGCGTCGCCATCACGACCGTGGTGCCGGTGCGGTTGATGCGCTCGAGCAACGTCATGATGCCCTGGCTGGTGTCGGGGTCGAGGTTGCCGGTCGGCTCGTCGGCCAGTAGCACCAGCGGCCGGTTGACGAAGGCCCGGGCGATGGCGACGCGCTGCTGTTCGCCGCCGGAGAGCTCACCGGGCATCCGCTTGGCCTTACCGGTGAGCCCGACGAGATCGAGCACCTCGGGCACCGTGCGCTTGATGGCTTTCGGCGACTTGTTGATGACCTCGAGGGCGAACGAGACGTTCTCGTACACGGTCTTCTTCGGCAACAGCCGGAAGTCCTGGAAGACGCAACCGATCTTGCGACGCAGCTCGGGAACCTTGCGGCCGGGCAGCTTGCCGACGTTGCGACTGTCGACCGTCACCGTGCCCCGGGTGGGCAGTTCCTCGCGCAGCACGAGCCGCAGCACCGTGGACTTGCCCGACCCGGACTGACCGATGAGGAAGACGAACTCGCCCTTCTCGATGTCGATCGAGATGCTGTCGAGGGCAGGGCGGGCACCGGCCGGGTAGACCTTGGAGACGTTCTCGAGCCGGATCACGAGGACCGACGCTACCCAATGGTTTCGCTCGGGCAGGTGAGGCTGGGCCGCGCAATCACAGGTTCGCGACCGTCAGGTGGACTGCCGCTATGATGCGGCGCCCTCGGTGCTGCGGCGCCACCGGATGCCGGCCTCGATGAAGCCGTCGATGTCGCCGTCGAGCACGGCCTGCGGGTTGCCGACCTCGTATTCGGTGCGCAGGTCCTTGACCATCTGGTA
>CAZZVT010000304.1:967-2162 GCA_964657545.1 uncultured Jatrophihabitantaceae bacterium | reverse complement strand
AGGTGAAGTAGGCGGCGGTCTGCGCGGTGTTCGTGTTGTTGGCGATACTGGCGAGGTAGGCGCCCTCGGCACCGGGGACGTGCAGCACGGCCACCAGCCCGAGACCGGCCACCAGCGACACCAGCGAGGCGAGCACCGGGCGCACCCGCGGGCGCGGAGCGCGGTGCCGAGCGACGTAGGACGAAGATCGGGTGATCACGCGGGCACGCCGATCAGCTCATCGAGGACGGCGTCGCGCGGCTCGCCGGGCTCGCCGGCGGAATCGGAGCGGTGCTGCGCGACGTGCGCGGGCCGGAAACCGACCGCAACGGTCCACATCGTCGGCGCGGCAATGATCACGAGCGCGATCACCCATTGCCACAGGGACAGGTGCAGGTGCGTGCTCAGTTCGTAGCGGCCGTTCGCGGCATGCCCGTGCAGCACGCTGACGCCGGTGTCACCGGCCGTACCGAGGTCGACGGGCGCGGCGTGCCCGTGGCCCGCGATGGGCCGCACCCGAATCGGCAACAGGCCGGTCGAGACCATCGAGATCCGGCTCGTGCCGTTGCCGGCGTTGTAGGACGCGAGCTGCACGGTGGCCACGAACGGGCGCAGCAGCGTCGCGGCGACGGCGAAGACCACAGCGCCGCCGACCATGCGTACCGGTCCGCGCGACTCGACCGGCAGCCAGCGGTGGGTCAGGCCCCAGAGGAGCAGGCCCCCGATCAGCAGCAGCGGCAGCGCACGCATCAGCCACCCGAGCGCCGGCGCGACGAGGACGGCGCGGCCGATGAGGTCGCGATCACCGACCGTCCACGGGTCGGTGGCGCCGTTGATGTCGCCGCGCGTGCGGACACCGTCCGCAGTCTTGGCCACCACCCGGTGGGTGTAGGTCTCGGCGGGTTCTGTCGGCGGGTGGAAGGCGATGATGTCGCCGACGCGCAGGTCACGGACGTCGCTCGGCCGGGTGAGGATCAGCGTGCCGACCGGAGCCGCAGTGCCCATGGACGGGGTCCGCACCACGAACCATCGTCCGCCACTGAGGTGGAACCCGGCCGTGCCCAGCAGCAACCCGGCGATCGCGACCGCGCTCGCCACGGCCAGCCCGCTGCGCCACGAGCGGCGCCGACGCGCCGGGTGCTGGAGGCGGCCTGCGAGCATGTCCGGGATCGTCCTTCCTGGCGGGTGCGAATGACGCTGGTGACTAACGACGTCC
>CAZZVT010000304.1:0-957 GCA_964657545.1 uncultured Jatrophihabitantaceae bacterium | reverse complement strand
CCTGGGGCCGGCCCGCCGCGGACGGTTGATCAGGAGGTGAACTGCCAGGTCAGCGGCTGGCTGACGCCGACGCCCTGGTAGGTGTTGTCGACGGCGGCGGACACCGACGGCAGGACGATGCTGAAGACGAACGTCGACGAGGCGCCGGGCGCGATCGGGCCGGCCAGCGTGATCGTCTTGTTCGCGATGGCGTTGAGACCGGTCTGATTGGCGGTGGTCGGCAGGGTGATCGCGGTGCCGTTCTGGGTGATGCTCAGCGCCATCTTGGCGCAGGCATCGGTGGCGCCACCGGTGACGGTCGGGGCCGGGGTGACCGGCGAGCAGGCGCCCGCGGTGAGGGTGAACGTGTTCGCCGCGACGCTGCCGTTGTTGGTGATCGTCACGGTCGAGGTGACCGGGGTACCCGGGATCATCACGGTGCTGCCGCCGTACTTGTTGATCGTGGCGCACGTGGCGGTGTTGGTGGCGACGCTCGTCGCGCTGTCGGCACTGGTGCAGGTGTAGGCCGTGCGGCTCGTACCGGAGCCCAGGCCGCCCGTTCCGGACTCGCCCATGATCAGGGTGCCGGTCGTCGCGGTGTCGTTGGAGTTGGTGATCTGCGCGGTGAACGCGCCGAGCGCACCGGTCATGGTCGTGGCGATCGCGGCACTGGCTGCGAGGCCGGCGATGATGGCGACGGGGGCGAAGCGCCGGCGCTTGGCCGAGTGCTTACGGCTGTCGGAGGTCGAGTCGGCCATCAGACCGGCTCCTTTCGGTGTCTGGCACCCGGCCCTCCCGTGTGCTCCCTGTTAGATTCGGCCTCGAAACGCTCCACGTCGAATTGATGCAGGGTTACGGACTCACCGAAACCACGCCGGTCACAAACATCAATCAAGCGAACGCCGCGCCCGCGTTTTCTGGCGGTGAGCCGCAGGAGGGCAATCGTCTGGGCTCGGTGGGCCGGCTCTTGCCAGGACT
>CAZZVT010000303.1:0-2202 GCA_964657545.1 uncultured Jatrophihabitantaceae bacterium | reverse complement strand
TCGACGCGACCGACCATCTTCATCCGCTTCTTGCCCTCTTTCTGCTTCTCGAGGAGCTTGCGCTTGCGGGTGATGTCACCGCCGTAGCATTTGGCCAGGACGTCCTTACGGATCGCGCTGATGTTCTCGCGGGCGATCACGCGGGCACCGATGGCGGCCTGAATGGGCACCTCGAACTGCTGGCGCGGGATGAGCTTGCGCAGCTTTCCCGTCATGGACGTCCCGTAGGCGTAGGCCTTGTCCTTGTGCACGATCGCCGAGAAGGCATCGACCGGTTCGCCCTGCAGCAGGATGTCAACCTTCACGAGGTCGGAGGACTGCTCGCCCGACAGCTCGTAGTCGAGGCTGGCATACCCTCGGGTACGGGACTTCAACTGGTCGAAGAAATCGAAGATGATCTCGCCGAGCGGCAGGGTGTAGCGCAGCTCGACGCGGGTCTCGGACAGGTAGTCCATCCCGCCGAGCTGGCCACGTCGCTCCTGGCACAGCTCCATGATCGCGCCGATGTAGTCGCTCGGCGCGATGATCATAGCCTTGACCACCGGCTCGTGCGTCGCGGCGATCTTCTGGCCACTGGGCCAGTCGGACGGGTTCGTGACGACGTGCTCCGCGCCGTCCTCGAGATCGACGCGGTAGACGACGTTGGGCGCGGTGCTGATCAGGTCCAGGTTGAACTCGCGCTCTAGTCGGTCGCGCGTGATCTCGAGATGCAGCAGGCCGAGGAAGCCGCAGCGGAAGCCGAAGCCCAGTGCCGCGCTGGTCTCGGGTTCGTAGACGAGCGCCGCGTCGTTCAGGCGCAGTTTGTCGAGTGCGTCGCGCAGGATCGGGTAGTCGGACCCGTCGAGCGGATACAGCCCGGAGTACACCATCGGGCGAGGGTCGCGGTAACCGCCGAGCGACGTCTTCGCGGGCTTGGCCAGATCGGTGACGGTGTCGCCGACGCGCGACTGACGGACGTCCTTCACGCCGGTGATCAGGTAGCCGACCTCGCCGACCGACAGCCCGTCGGTGGGCACGGGCTCCGGGGAGATGACGCCGATCTCGAGCAGTTCGTGCGTCGCGCCCGTCGACATCATCTTGATGCGCTGGCGCGGGGTGAACTGGCCGTCGATGACCCGGATGTAGGTGATGACCCCGCGGTAGATGTCGTAGACCGAGTCGAAGATCATCGCGCGCGGCGCGGCGTCGGCGTCGCCAACCGGTGCCGGGATGTCACGGCACACCCGGTCGAGGACCTCCGCGACTCCCTGGCCGGTCTTGGCGCTGATCCGCAGGACGTCGTCGGCCTCGCAACCGAGGATGTGCGCGATCTCGGCGGCGTAGAGGTCGGGCTGCGCGGCCGGCAGATCGATCTTGTTGAGCACCGGGATGATCATCAGGTCGTTCTCGAGCGCCAGGTAGAGGTTCGCGAGCGTCTGGGCCTCGATGCCCTGCGCCGCGTCGACGAGCAGGATCGCACCCTCGCAGGCGGCCAGGCTGCGGCTGACCTCGTAGGTGAAGTCCACGTGGCCGGGGGTGTCGATCATGTCCAGGACGTGTTCCACACCCGTCTCGCGACTCGTCCACGGCAGCCGGACGTTCTGGCTCTTGATCGTGATTCCGCGCTCGCGCTCGATGTCCATCCGGTCGAGGTACTGCGCGCGGGCGTGCCGCTCGTCGACAACACCGGTCAGCTGCAACATGCGGTCGGCCAGGGTTGATTTGCCGTGGTCGATGTGCGCGATGATGCAGAAGTTGCGAATCCGAGCCGGATCCGTCCGGCCTACGGAGGTCACCCCGTCAGTTTCGCACGGCCGGGGTGACGACCGCGCCGTCGTCGTCGATCAGCGACGACGGAACAGGCGACGACCGGCGCTCTCGTGCTCGGTGTCCGCAGGGATCGGCTCGTCGCTCGACGCCTGCTGCGGGTAGCCGTGCTGTGGGTCGTATCGCTGCGGCTGCGCATAACCCTGCTCCGGTCGCTGGGCGTACGTCGGCTGTCCTGCGCCGTCTCCTGTCACCGCCGGCGAACCGTCGGTCTGCTGGTCGTCGGTGTCGACACGCTGGGCCTGCATGCCGGCGTGGCGGCCTTCGAGATCGCCGGCGGCCTGGTGGCGCTGGCGCTGCTGGTCGCACACCAATCGCGCCAGGCCACGCCGCTGGTGCCGCTGGACCTGATGCGCATTCCGCTGTTCTCGCTTTCCGTCGTCACCTCGGTGTGTT
>CAZZVT010000302.1:0-2234 GCA_964657545.1 uncultured Jatrophihabitantaceae bacterium | reverse complement strand
CGCCTACGTGCACTACGTCGAGGGCTGCACCGCGCCGATCTACAAGTCCGACTCGCTGCACTCGGCGGTCGTCGAGATCATCGTCAAGAAGGGCGGCCGGTGCCGCTACACGACCATCCAGAACTGGTCGAACAACGTCTACAACCTGGTCACCAAGCGGGCCAAGGCCGAGGCCGGCGCCACCATGGAGTGGGTCGACGGCAACATCGGCTCCAAGGTCACCATGAAGTACCCGGCGGTCTGGATGACCGGCGAGTACGCCAAGGGCGAGGTGCTCTCGATCGCGTTCGCGGGTGAGGGCCAGCACCAGGACGCCGGCGCCAAGATGCTGCACCTCGCGCCGCACACGTCCTCGACGATCATCTCCAAGTCGGTGGCCCGTGGCGGTGGCCGCACCAGCTACCGCGGCCTCGTCCAGGTCAACAAGGGCGCGCACCACAGTGCCTCGACGGTCAAGTGCGACGCCTTGCTGGTCGACGACATCAGCCGGTCCGACACCTACCCCTACGTCGACGTCCGCGAGGACGACGTCTCGATGGGCCACGAGGCCACGGTCTCGAAGGTCAGCGAGGACCAGCTGTTCTACCTGATGAGCCGCGGCCTGTCCGAGGACGAGGCCATGGCCATGGTCGTGCGCGGATTCGTCGAGCCCATCGCCCGCGAGCTGCCGATGGAGTACGCCCTCGAGCTCAACCGCCTGATCGAACTGCAGATGGAGGGAGCAGTCGGCTGACCCGGCTGCCACACACATGACCGCATTGCTCAAACCCACGGGTTCGCCCGCGGAACGCTTCACCTCGCGTGATCCCGAGGCCTTCGAGGCCCCGTCGAGCCGGGACGAGGACTGGCGCTTCAGCCCGTTGGCGAAGCTGCGCCCGTTCTTCGAACCGTTCGACGAGGACCTCGTCGTCGAGGGCTCGACGACCGTGCCCGAGGGCGCGCACGTCGATACCGTCGACCCGCAGACAGTGCCCGCGTTCGGCACGGTGCTGACCCCGGCCGACCGGGCCAGCGCCGTGGCCATGACGCAGGCCCGCAAGGGCACGCACACCGTCATCGACGCGAACGCCGAGCTCAGCGAGCCCGTCGTCATCGAGCGGATCGGCGTCAGCGGTCGCGGGTACTCCCACCACATCGTCGAGGCCGGCGCGAACTCGCACGCCACCGTGGTCTTCGACCACCGCGGCGCGCTGACCGTGTCGGGCAACGTCGAGATCATCGTGGGCGACGGCGCGCAGCTGACCCTCGTCGCTCTGTACGACTGTGATCCGTCGTCGGTGCTGCTCGTGGCCCACGCCGCCAAGGTCGGCCGCGACGCCACGTTCCGCCATGTCAACATCGGCCTCGGCGGCAGCGTCGTGCGCATCGTCCCCACGGTGCAGTACACCGGTCCCGGCGGGCGGGCCGAACTGCTCGGCGTCGCCTTCGCGGGCGCCGGCCAGCACATCGAGTCCAGGTTGTTCGTCGACCACGCGGTGCCGCAGTGTTCCTCCGACGTGCTCTACAAGCACGCGCTGTCCGGCGAGACGGCCCGCACGGTGTGGATCGGCGATGTCCGCATCAGGCCCGAGGCCGTAGGCACGCAGACCTACGAGCTGAACCGCACCCTGCTGCTGTCCGACGGCGCGCGCGCCGACTCGGTGCCCAACCTCGAGATCCAGACCGGCAACATCGCCGGCGCCGGACACGCCAGCGCCACGGGTCGCTTCGACGACCTGCAGCTGTTCTACCTGCAGTCCCGCGGCATCCCCGAGGACGAAGCCCGCCGCCTCGTCGTTCGCGGCTTCTTCGCTGACGTCGTCGGACGCATCGGCGTCGCCGATCTGCAAAAACGAATCATGACCACCGTCGAGGCCCGGCTGGGCTTCACTGCTGTTGAGGAAGAAATCGAATGAGCACGCTCGAGATCCACGACCTGCACGTCACCGTCGGTGCCGAGGGCGACACCAGCGAGATCCTCAAGGGTGTCGACCTCACCGTCCGCTCCGGCGAGACGCACGCCATCATGGGCCCGAACGGCTCGGGCAAGTCGACGCTCGCCTACTCGATCGCCGGGCACCCCAAGTACACCGTCACCAGCGGGACGGTCACCCTCGACGGTGCCGACGTGCTGGCCATGACGGTCGACGAGCGCGCTCGCGCTGGGCTGTTCCTGGCCATGCAGTACCCGGTCGAGGTGCCCGGCGTCTCGGTGTCGAACTTCCTGCGCACCGCGGCCACGGCCGTGCGCGGCG
>CAZZVT010000301.1:0-2268 GCA_964657545.1 uncultured Jatrophihabitantaceae bacterium | reverse complement strand
GCGGGATCGGTGGTGTTCGGGCTCGGCAGCGACGACGAACCACTGCTGTTCTCGGGCGATGTGTTGTTCGCCGGCTCGATCGGGCGCACCGACCTGCCCGGTGCCTCGATGGCCGACATGACGCGCTCGCTGCGCGAGGTGATCCTGCCGATGGACGACGCCACCGTCGTGCTGCCCGGCCACGGGCCGCAGACCTCGATCGAGCGCGAGCGCGCCACCAACCCCTACCTGCAGGACCTCATGGACGCCGACTGATGGGCATCTCGGGATTCCCCGAGCTGCTGCCGACGCAGCGGTTCGCCGAGCTGGCCGTCCTCGACCGGCTGCGAGGTGTCTTCGAGCTGCACGGCTTCGCGCCGATCGAGACCCCGGCCGTCGAGTCCCTCGACCACCTGGTGCGCAAGGGCGAGATCGATAAAGAGGTGTACGTCCTGCGCCGGCTGCAGGCTGCGGAGTCGGACGCCAATGACTCAGGTCTGGGCCTGCACTTCGACCTCACCGTGCCGTTCGCGCGTTACGTCCTCGAGCACGCCGGGCACCTGGAGTTCCCGTTCCGGCGCTACCAGATCCAGAAGGTGTGGCGCGGTGAGCGCCCGCAGACCGGCCGCTACCGAGAGTTCACCCAGGCCGACATCGACATCGTGGCGCGCGACGCACTGCCCTTCCACCACGACGTCGAGGTCGCGCGGGTGATGGCCGAGGCCCTGGCCGCACTCGACTTCCTGCCCCCGCTGCGCCTGCAGGTCAACAACCGGCGGCTCATCGAGGGCTTCTACCGCGGCCTGGGCGCCACCGACGTCCCGGCGGTGATGCGGGCCGTCGACAAGCTCGACAAGCTGCCCGCCTACGCCGTCGCGACCCAGCTGCGCGACGGCGCCGGGCTCACCGGTGACCAGGCCGAGCAGTGCCTGGCGCTCGCCGCGATCCGCAGCACCGACACCTCGTTCGTCGAGGCCGTCCGCGCACTCGGGGTCACCCACGAGCTGCTCGACGTCGGGCTGGCCGAGCTGACCGCGGTGATCGAGGGCTGCGCGTCGATCGGCGGCCGGGTCACTGTCGAGGCCGACCTGCGCATCGCCCGCGGCCTGGACTACTACACCGGCACCGTCTTCGAGACCCGGATGGCCGGCTACGAGTCGCTGGGCTCCGTCTGCTCGGGCGGCCGCTACGACGCGCTGGCCGGCGACGGCAAGGTCACCTACCCCGGCGTCGGTATCTCGCTGGGCATCACCCGCCTGCTCGTGCCGCTGTTCGCCGACGGCGTGCTGACCGCCTCGCGGGCGGTGCCGTCGGCCGTGCTCGTCGCGCTGCCCGACGAGGACTCCCGATCGGCCTGCGACGACATCGCGCAGGCCCTGCGCGCCCGCGGCATCGCCACCGAGGTCGCGGCCACGCCGCAGAAGTTCGGAAAGCAGATCCGCTACGCCGAACGTCGCGGGATCCCGTTCGTCTGGTTCCCGGGCTCTGACGGGCCGGACGCGGGCCACACGGTGAAGGACATCCGCAGCGGCGACCAGGCCGACGCAGACCCGTCGTCCTGGACGCCCCCCGCCGACGACCTGCGACCGCAGGTCATCCGAGGAGAAAATTGAGCATGTTCAGAACCCACGACGCCGGGACGCTGCGCGCCACCGATGCCGGACAGACCGTCACGCTGGCCGGGTGGGTGGCGACCCGCCGCGACCACGGCGGCGTCACCTTCATCGACCTGCGCGATCGCAGCGGCTCGGCCCAGGTCGTCATCCGGGAGGACGCGCTGGCCCACGCGCTGCGCAACGAATGGGTGATCCAGGTCGTCGGCGAGGTCCGCCGGCGCGAGGCGCACAACGTCAACCCCAACATTGCGACGGGCGAGATCGAGGTCGTGCTGACGTCACTGACGGTGTTGAACGAGGCGGCCCCGCTGCCCTTCCAGCTCGACGACTACGCGGGCGTCGGCGAGGAGGCGCGGCTGAAGTACCGCTACCTCGACCTACGCCGCTCGGGTCCGGCAGCGGCGATGAAGCTGCGCAGCGACGTCAACCACGCCGCCCGATCCGCGCTGCACGAGCAGGGCTTCCTCGAGATCGAGACGCCGACCTTGACGCGTTCGACGCCCGAGGGCGCCCGCGACTTCCTGGTACCGGCGCGGTTGCGGCCGGGCAGCTGGTACGCGCTGCCGCAGTCGCCGCAGCTGTTCAAGCAGTTGCTGATGGTCGCCGGCATGGAGAAGTACTTCCAGATCGCCCGCTGCTACCGCGACGAGGACTTCCGCGCCGACCGGCAGCC
>CAZZVT010000300.1:0-2282 GCA_964657545.1 uncultured Jatrophihabitantaceae bacterium | reverse complement strand
GAGTCGTTCTCGGTCGGGGTGGCGGGATTCGAACCCACGGCCCCTCGCTCCCAAAGCGAGTGCGCTACCAAGCTGCGCCACACCCCGGACGCTGACAAGGCTGCACTCTACGGACAGCAGGCCGCCGCGCCCGCATCGGCGCGGGGGCGGCAGACTGCGCGAGGGGAGGTGGGCGCATGCCCGAAGGACATACGTTGCACAGGCTCGCCCGCGATCAGCAGGAGCTGTTCGGCGGGTCGCTGGTGCACGCGAGCAGTCCGCAGGGCCGCTTCGCCGTCGGGGCGGGCGTGCTCGACGGGCGCGTGCTCGAACGCGCCGAGGCCTACGGCAAGCACCTGTTCCACCACTACTCCGCAGACGATTCCGAGCAGTCGCCGATCCTGCACGTCCACCTGGGGCTGTACGGGAAGTTCAGCACCGGCGCCCTCACGCCCGAGCGCCCCGAACCGCCCGAACCCCGCGGCGCACTGCGTCTGCGGCTCGTCAGCGACACCGCCTGGACGGATCTGCGCGGCGCGACGGCGTGTGAGCTGTACACCCCCGAGGACGTCGACGCGCTGCTCGCCCGGCTCGGCCCCGACCCGTTGGCCGCCCGGCAGTCCCGCGCCGACGCCGAGCGTGCGTACGCCCGCATCGGCCGCAGCCGCTCGAACATCGCCACCATGCTGATGGACCAATCGGTGCTGGCCGGGGTGGGCAACGTCTACCGCGCCGAACTTCTCTTCCGGCACCGCCTCGACCCGTTCCGCCCGGGCCGCGACGTGCCCGCCGAGCTCTGGCTCGAGATGTGGGCCGACCTCGTCACGCTCATGCGGGCCGGTGTGAAGACCAAACGGATCGTCACGACTCGTGCCGAGGACCGGCCACGCGGCCGGGTCACCCGGGCGACGTCGCACTACGTCTACCGGCGTACCGGCCTGCCCTGCCGGGTCTGCGGCACCGCGATACGCACCGAGGTGCTGGCCGCCCGCAACCTGTTCTGGTGCCCGTCCTGCCAGCAGGGGTGATGACCGTCACGCCCGATCGCAGTACGGTGCGATGACGTAGCCATGACCAGTGGCGACAAGACGACCGCGCACCGTCGCGCGGGGATGGAGCGGCAACTGTGGTCATGCGCACGGGGTCCATCGATCGCACGACCGGACTGCTCGGCGCGGTCCTCGCCGAGTTCCTCGGCACGGCGGTGCTGCTGCTCATCGGCGACGGCGTCGTGGCACAGGTCAGCTCGGTGTCCAACGGCAGCCTGGGCGGCCACGACGCGATCGCGTGGGCGTGGGGCATCGCCGTCACGCTGGGCATCTACGTGGCCGGACGACGCAGCGGAGCCCATCTGAATCCCGCCGTCACCGTGTCCCTGGCCGTCTTCGAGGGCTTCGCCTGGCGCAGGGTGCTGCCCTACATCGGCGCGCAGGTGCTCGGTGCGTTCGCCGGCGCGCTGCTGGTGCGCTGGGACTACACCGAGACGCTCGCCAAGGTCGATCCTGGCCACACCATCAAGACGCAGACGGTCTTCGCGACGCTGCCCGGCAACGGCAGCCTGCCGATCAGCGAGTGGGGGGCGCTGCGAGACCAGATCATCGGCACCGCGCTGCTGCTGCTCGTCATCCGCGCGCTGGGCGACGTCCGCAACTCACCACCCCTGGCGAACCTCGCGCCGTTGATCATCGGTCTGCTGGTGGTGGCCATCGGCATGGCCCTCGGCGCCGACGCCGGGTACGCGATCAATCCGGCCCGCGACCTCGGGCCGCGCGTCGCATCGTTCATCACCGGTTACGGCTCCGCGTTCCGCGACCAGTACGGCGGGCTCTACTGGTGGGTGCCCATCGTCGGGCCGCTCATCGGTGGACTCGTCGGCTCGGGGATCTACCAGTACTTCATCCGCGACTACCTGCCCGACGATCCGAACACCGACCCCACTGCCGAGCCGGAGTCGGACGAGACCGGCACCGTGCCCACCGAAGCGACCATCTGATGAGGAGCACCGCACATGGCTGACTACGTCGGAGCCGTCGACCAGGGCACCACCAGCACCCGCTTCATGATCTTCGACCACGACGGCAACGAGGTGTCACGCAGTCAGCTCGAGCACGAGCAGATCCTGCCGCGTTCCGGGTGGGTCGAGCACAACCCCGTCGAGATCTGGGAACGGACGAGCTCGACGATGGCCAGCGCGCTGAACAGCGCAAACCTCGAGCCGGGCGACCTCGCCGCCATCGGCATCACCAATCAGCGCGAGACGACGGTGGTGTGGAACAAGAACACCGGCCGGCCGTACTACAACG
>CAZZVT010000299.1:0-2284 GCA_964657545.1 uncultured Jatrophihabitantaceae bacterium | reverse complement strand
GTCCCGTCGCCCATGACCAGGACGGCGAGGTCGTGGTCGCCGCCGAACCACTCGTCCCACTGCTCGTCGGCGTGGAACACGCCGTCGATCCCCATGCCGACCGCACCGCACTCGGGGCCGAGAGCATCGCGCAGCAGCCACGCGCCGACGGTCAGCGACGGCGGCAGCTCGACCGGCCCCGGCAGGTCGGAGCCGAGCGGCACCTCGAGGTCGAGGCCGAACCCGGCGAGCGAGCCTCGCGTCGTCGACCCGTAGAACGCATCGCGCCCGCTACCGTCGCCGCCGAGCACGACCAGCTGCCGACCGGGTGCAGCCAGGCGTCGGATCGCGGTCCGGCACGCCGCACGCAGGTCGTCGAGTTCGGCGGCCGCGCCCCCGGCGAGATCCGGTACCAGCACGGGCGCCTGCGGGCAGAACGCGACGGCCGAGATCACGTTCGCGAGGCTAGTCGCGACCCGCCCCCGGGTCCGCACGTGCCCGCACCGAGCCGGATCGTGTTCAATGCTGAGTCATGCAATGGGGACGGATCGACACCGATGGCACCGTCTACGTCCGGACGGCCGACGGTGAGCGCGAGATCGGCTCCTGGCAGGCGGGCGACGCCGAGGCGGGTCTGGCCTTCTACACCCGGCGCTACGCAGATCTGGCGACCGAGGTGACGCTGCTCGAGAAGCGCCTCGCCTCGGGCGCCGGCGACCCGGCCGGCACCCGCACCCAGGCCGCCGCGCTCAAGGCGGGCCTCGACACGGTCGCGGCGATCGGCGATCTCGCCGCACTGGCCGCCCGGCTCGACGCCCTCACCGGCGCGGCCGAGGAGAAGGCCGGTGAGGCCGCTGCTGCGAAGAAGCAGGCCCGTGCCGACGCCATCGCCGCCAAGGAGGCGCTGGTCGCCGAGGCCGAGACGATCGCCGAGTCCGCGACCTCCTGGAAGACCTCGGGCGACCGGCTGCGCGTGATCGTCGAGGAGTGGCGTCAGATCAAGGGCATCGACCGCAAGACCGACGACGCGCTGTGGAAACGATTCGCTGCCGCCCGCGACGGCTTCGGTCGGCGTCGAGGACAGCACTTCGCCCAGCTCGACTCCGAGCGCGACACCGTCAAGCAGGTCAAGGAACGCCTGATCGCCCGCGCCGAGGAACTGTCCGAATCCTCGGACTGGCGCGACACCGGCAACGCGATGCGCGACCTGATGACCGAGTGGAAGGCAGCCGGGCGCGCGGGTCGCGACCTCGAGGACGCTCTCTGGACGCGGTTCCGCGCGGCGCAGGACGCCTTCTTCGCCCGCCGGTCCGAGGTGTTCGCCGAGCGGGACGCCGAGCAGATCGGCAACCAGCGCAAGAAGGAAGAGCTCATCGCGGCCGCCGAGAAGCTCGACGTCGGCAACCCCAAGGCCGCCCAGAGTGCGCTTCGGGACCTGCAATCGCAGTTCGACGACATCGGGCACGTGCCTCGCGAGGCGATGCGCAGCCTGGACGACCGGATGCGCGCCGCGGAGCAGCGCGTCCGCGACGCCGTCGACGCCGAGTGGCGGCAGAGCAGCGTCGCGGTCAACCCGTTCCTCGCCGCCATGAAGGACCGCCTCGCCGAGGCGGAGGCCAAGCTGGCCCGCGCCGTCAAGGCCGGCGACACCAACCGGATCGCCAAGGCCGAGGCCGAGGTCGCGCAGCGGCGCGCCCTGATCCCGGACTGACCTCACGCGCGTGTGAGCCCGGCGTTGGGGTCGGCCGGCTACGGCGCGACGGCCGGCCGCCCCCGCCCTATGCTCGGCCGATGGTGCCGGGACCCTCCACGTCTCTCGATCCGCTCACCACCCCGACCGCGCCGCGCCCCGTCGTCGAGGCATTCCTCGATGCGCTCGCCGACTCCGATCTCGAGCGGGCGGGTGAGCTGATCGCCGACGAGATCGCGTACGTCAACGTCGGGCTGCCGGCGATCCGGGGTCGCACCCGCGTGCTGCGGGCGCTCGCGATCATGGACCGGCCCTCGGCCTCCTTCGAGGTCTGCGTGCACGCGATCTCGGTCGACGGACCGACCGTGCTGACCGAACGCACCGACGTGCTGAGCTTCGGACGCTTCCGGTCGCAGTTCTGGGTCACCGGCCGATTCGACGTCGTCGACGGGCGCATCACGTTGTGGCGCGACTCGTTCGACTACCTCGACCTGGTGCGGGCCACAGGTCGCGGGCTCGCTGCGATGGTCGTGCCGTCGTGGCAGCCGAGCGCGCCCGTCCGCACCGATGCCCCCGGACGTCCCAAGCGGCACTAGCTGCTCGAACGGGCTGCTG
>CAZZVT010000298.1:0-2303 GCA_964657545.1 uncultured Jatrophihabitantaceae bacterium | reverse complement strand
GTCGTCGTCGCCCGTCGCCACACCGAACCCCTGCGCCACGAACACTGCCGCGCAGCTCGTCAGGGTCAGTGTCCGTCAGCAGCACCTGTGGATGTGCGCGGGCCACACGCTCGTGCGCGACACGCCGGTGACCACCGGAATCCCGGGCGAGAACACGCACACCCCGACCGGCACGTACACCGTCCAGGCGCGCACGCGGAACACGACGTTGACGCTCGTCTCGGGCCGGACGTACGCGGTGAAGTACTGGATCCCGTTCGACGCGCCGCTGTTCGGCTTCCACGACTCGTCCTGGCAGGACTTCCCGTACGGCAGCGCGCAGTACCGGACCGACGGTTCGCACGGCTGCGTCCACATGCCGGTGACGGCGATCGCGTTCCTGTACCACTGGGTGCACGTCGGCGCGAAGGTCCGCATCCGCGCCTGATCATCGTGTAGTGCACAACTGAATCGGGTACAGCTTTCAGTGACAAGCTGTCCAGCGCAAAGGATCCCGCCGTGCCCCGAGTACCCGTCGCCACCGAAGGCAACACCTCAGTCGAGCTCCACTACGAGGACTACGGCACCGGCCGTCCGATCGTCCTGATCCACGGCTGGCCGCTGTCCGGCCGCTCGTGGGAGGCGCAGGTGCCGGCGCTCGTCGAGGCCGGGTATCGCGTCGTCACCTACGACCGTCGCGGCTTCGGCGCCTCCTCGCAGCCGTGGAGCGGTTACGACTACGACACCTTCGCCGCCGACCTGGCGGGTCTGCTGACCCACCTCGACCTACGCGACGCCGTGCTGGTCGGCTTCTCGATGGGTGGTGGCGAGGTGGCCCGCTACCTCGGCACGTACGGCTCCGACCGCATCTCCGGCGCCGTCTTCGCCGGCGCCGTGCCGCCGTATCTGTACAAGAGCGACGACAACCCCGACGGCGGGCTCGATGACGCGACGATCGGCTCGTTCGAGGCCGGCGTGAAGTCCGACCGCCCCGCCTTCCTCAAGGGCTTCGTCGACAACTTCCTGGCAGCCGGCGACAAGACCGACCTCGTGTCGCCCGAGCAGCACGCCTACCTCACCGACCTGGCCCTGTGGGCCTCGCCGAAGGGCACGCTCGACTGCATCGCGGCCTTCGGACGCACCGACTTCCGCGCCGACCTCGCGACGATCACCGTCCCGACGCTGGTCATCCACGGTGACTCCGACGCCGTGGTGCCCTTCGAGGTCAGCGGCAAGCGCACCCACGCCGCGATCGCCGGCAGCACCCTGCACGTCATCGAGGGCGGCCCGCACGGCATGAACGCCACGCACGTCGAGGAGTTCAACACTGCACTGCTCGATTTCCTGGGTCGGTCCGCCGGCTGAACCTCCACCTGAGGGCGAGGGACACGCCAGCCGCAACACGCCGAACGTGTCGGTGCCGGGTGTGAGAATCGACGTCTGCGTCGCGGACGGTTCGCGCGCACGGCAGCATGCGGAAAGGCGGTTCGATTCACCGTGGGCTCAGGCGGTTCGTCCAGTTCGTCCAGCAGTGACAGTTTCGTGCACCTGCACGTCCACACCGAGTACTCGATGCTCGACGGCGCCGCGCGGCTGACGGAACTGTTCGCGGAAACCCATCGCATGGGCATGCCGGCGCTTGCCATGACCGACCACGGCAACGTGTTCGGCGCCTACGACTTCTACAGCAAGGCCACCGCCGCCGGGGTCAAGCCGATCATCGGCATGGAGGCCTACCTCGCGCCGGACACCCACCGCAGCGACCGCACCCGCGTGCGCTGGAACAAGGGCGGCGACGACGACGTCTCCGGCGGCGGGGCGTTCACCCACATGACCCTGCTCGCCGAGAACACGGCGGGGATGCACAACCTGTTCCGCCTCGCCTCACGCAGCAGCATCGAGGGCTTCTTCTACAAGCCGCGCGCCGACCGCGAGCTGCTCAGCCAGTACGCGGGCGGGCTCATCGGCACGACCGGCTGCCCGTCGGGGGAGATCCAGACTTGGCTGCGCATCGGCAACTACGAACGCGCGCGGCGCAGCGCCGCCGATTTCCGCGACATCCTCGGCAAGGACAACTACTTCCTCGAGCTGATGGACCACGGGCTCGACATCGAGACGCGTGTGCGCGACGGCCTGCTGAGACTCGCCGACGACCTGCAGCTGCCGATGATCGCCACCAACGACCTGCACTACACCCACGCCGACGACGCCGACACCCACGAGATCCTGCTGTGCGTGCAGTCGGGCAAGACCATGGCCGACCCCAACCGCTTCAAGTTCGACGCCCGCGACTTCTACCTCAAGTCCCCGGCCGAGATGCGCTC
>CAZZVT010000297.1:1781-2345 GCA_964657545.1 uncultured Jatrophihabitantaceae bacterium | reverse complement strand
CTGCGAGCACCCGATCGCGACGGGTGCTCGCAGCACAGCTACTGGCCCGACCCGCAGGCCTATCGGTCTGCTGTCCACCGCCTCGCCACGGCCGGGGTGGCGACGGCCACCCACGCGATCGGCGACGCCGGCGTGACCTTCGCGCTCGACACCCTCGCCGGTGCCGCGCGGACCGGCGCGCCGCATCGCATCGAGCACATCGAGACGCTGCCCGACGACCAGCTGCCGCGCTTCGCGCAGCTCGGCGTCATCGCCTCGATGCAACCCACCCACGCCACCGATTACACCGACGCCGACGGTTCCGACAACTGGTCGCAGCGCCTCGGCGCGGAACGCGCGGCGCGCGGCTGGCGCTGCGCCGACCTCATTGCGGCCGGCGCGACGCTGGCTCTCGGTTCGGACTGGCCCGTCGCGCGCTTCGACCCCCGTGCCGTGATCGCCGCGGCCGTCACCCGGCGCCCGACCACCGATCCCGACCTACCGCCCATCGGACCGGCCCAGGCGCTGACTCTCGCGCAGGCGTTCGCCGGCTACACGTCCGGGGCCGCAGCCGCCGCCGGCGAG
>CAZZVT010000297.1:0-1771 GCA_964657545.1 uncultured Jatrophihabitantaceae bacterium | reverse complement strand
AGTCCGGCCTCGCCGGACGCGTCGCGGTCGGGCGGCGCGCCGACCTGACGGTGTTGGGCGAGGATCCGCTGGCACTGCCCGCGGCCGATGTCGCGACCGTGCCGGTCCTGGCCACGATCGTCGACGGCGTCGTACGGCACCGAACCGGGTGAACGCTCGATCGTTCGGCGGCCGTGGTTAGCATGCCGCATGCACAAAGTCAGCCGCGACGTCGCGCTGGACGACGTGGCTCAGCGATACCGCACCGCCATGGCCAAGGCGGTCGACGGCACCCTGACCGAGTTCTCACTGGCCCCCTACGACCGCACGGGCATTCCGGTGCAGGCCACGGTCTGGGACGACCACAACGGCGACGCGCACGGCGTCGGGTACGGCGTCACCGAGTCCCACGCCGCCGTGGGTGCGCTGGGTGAGCTCGCCGAGCGGGTGCTGCTGCGTTCGACGTTGCAGCAGCTGCCCGTACGTCGCGCCTCGTTCGCCGACCTGACGGCCGAGCTGGGCGCCGAGCACGTGGCCGATCCGGTCAGCCTGATCCTCGACGCGGCCGCGGACTACTCGCCGGAGCGCCCGCTGTGGTGGGTGCCGGCCCGGCGGTGGCGCACCGGCGAGCAGGTCTGGGTGCCGGCCGAATTCGCCGCGTTCGACCCGGGCTCGTTGCCCGCCCGGGCCGCCGAGCAGCGGGACGGGCTCATCACGCCGATCACCAACGGCATGGGTGCGGGTGATTCGCTGGTGCGCGCGGTGGGTCACGGCCTGCTCGAACTGCTGCAGCGCGACGGCGACAACGTGGTCTTTCGCGCGCTGGATCAGGGCGTCGTCCTCGACGTCGGCGCCAGCACCGATCCCGACCTGCGGGCGGCGCTGGCCGCTCTGCGCGGCGCCGGCATCGAACCGATGGTCAAGCTGGCCAGCACGGAGTTCGCCTGCGTGACCTACTGCGTCGGTCTCGACGACGACGACCGCACGCCCGTTGCGGCTCTCGGCGCCGTGGGCGAGGCGGCCCATCCCGACCGCGACGTGTCGGTCACCAAGTCGTTGCTCGAGTTCGCGTCGTCACGCGCCCGTCGGGTCTTCGCGTTCGGCCCGCTCGCGGACGTCGAACGGCACCATCCCGACTACCTGCGGGCCGAGTTGTCGCGTCCAATCGGCGAGCAGGAGCCTCGCGCACTGCGCGAGATGACCGCGTGGACCCGCATGTCCCCAGACGAGATGCGCACCGTGCTCACGCCGTTGTTCGGCCGCAGCCGGACGGTCGGGTTGGACGACGTGCCCACGCAGGGCGTCGACGGCGTCGATCAGTTGCTGGACACCCTGCTGCAGCGCCTCGCCGCCTTCGACGTCCTGGTCGTGGCCGCGCCGGATACCGACGACGCCGCCACCGACGACATGGTGGCCGCGAAGGTGATCGTCCCCGGACTCGAGGTCGAGACGATGTCATACCTGCGGATCGGCGAACGCGCATTGCGTCAACTGCTGGCTCGCGACAGCGACCTCGTCGGCCTCGGCCGACCCGACCGCCCGACCCGGCTGCCCGTGCGGCTCACCGCGTCCGCTGCCGGACGGATCGGCGGCCCGGCCTGGATCGACAGCGCCGCGGTCTCGGCGGCCGTCGACACCCTGTACCCGCTCTACCGCGAGCCTCGCCGGCACTCCGTGCACCGTGTTCACTGACGCGCGCCTTGCCCTCGCTGCGAGGATCGGGGCGTCGCCGTCCCCGGTCCGTCAGGAGTCCTGCGCATGACCCACCTCGTGAACGACCTCGACGCCGTGG
>CAZZVT010000296.1:0-2390 GCA_964657545.1 uncultured Jatrophihabitantaceae bacterium | reverse complement strand
ACTGCTACGAGGCGTTCATCCACATCGTCGACTCGATGTTCAACCAGCACGCGAAGTGGCTCAAGACGACCCGTCAGATCCCGTGGCGCGCACCGATCGCCTCGCTGAACTACCTGCTGTCCTCGCACGTGTGGCGGCAGGACAACAACGGCTTCTCCCACCAGGACCCGGGCTTCATCGACCACGTCATCAGCAAGAAGTCCGAGATCGTCCGGGTGTACCTGCCGC
This sequence comes from uncultured Jatrophihabitantaceae bacterium, assembly GCA_964657545.1. GTDB lineage: Bacteria > Actinomycetota > Actinomycetes > Mycobacteriales > Jatrophihabitantaceae > Jatrophihabitans. The sequence continues at coordinate 2,162 of CAZZVT010000296.1, read as the reverse complement.
CGGACACGAACACGCTGCTGTCGGTCGTCGACCACTGCCTGCGCAGCCGCAACTACGTCAATCTCGTCGTCGCCGGCAAGCAGCCGGCGCTGACGTATCTGAGCATGGACGAGGCCGTGGCGCACTGCACCCGGGGCATCGGCATCTGGCCGTGGGCCGGTACCGCCGACGGCGAGCCCGACGTCATCCTGGCCTGCGCCGGGGACATCCCGACCCTGGAAACCCTGGCCGCGGCCGACCTGCTGCGGATCCACCTGCCCGAGCTGCACGTCCGGGTCATCAACGTCGTGGACCTGATGCGCCTGGAACCCGAATCGGAGCACCCGCACGGACTGTCCGATCGCGACTACGACGCCCTGTTCACCACCGACACCCCGGTGATCTTCGCCTTCCACGGCTACCCGTCGGTGATCCACCGCCTCACCTACCGACGCGCCGGCCACCCGCACCTGCACGTGCGCGGTTACAAGGAGGAGGGCACGACCACGACACCGTTCGACATGGTCATGCTCAACGACCTCGACCGCTTCCACCTGGTCATGGACGTGATCGACCGCGTACCCGCCCTGGGCGCACGAGCGGCGACCCTGCGGCAACGAATGGCGGACCGCCGGCTGGCTGCGCGTGCCTACACGCGGGCACACGGCGAGGACGACCCCGCCATCAGCGGCTGGACCTGGCCCGACCGCGGCTGATCCATGTCACTCGAGGACAGCGCGACCGCATCACCGGAGCCGGCGTGCAAAACGCCGGCCGGGCCGGTCCTGCGCGAGACGCACAGTGGTGTGGTGATCCTGCTCGGCAACCTCGCCTACAAGATCAAGAAGCCCGTCGACCTCGGGTTCCTCGACTTCCGTGCTCCGGAGGCACGGGTACTGGCCTGTGAACGCGAACTCGAGCTGAACCGCAGGTTGGCACCCGACGTCTACCTCGACGTCGCCGCGTTCTCGCGATCCGACGGCAGCCCGAGCGAGCCGGTACTGGTCATGCGCCGGATGCCCGACGAGCGCCGGCTCTCGACGTTGATCCGCGACGGGGCGGACGTCGACGACGACCTGCGACTGATCGCCCGCCGCATGGCCGCCTTCCATTCGGGCGCCGCCCGCGGGTCGGCGATCTCGGCAGCAGCAGGCGCAGCAGCGCTCCGGCGGCGCTGGGACCACAACCTGCGAGAGACGCAGCCCTACGCGGGCACCGTCGTGGACGCCGACGTGCTCCGACGCATCCGTCGGTCGGTCGTCCGTTTCCTGGACGGTCGTACCGCCCTGCTCGACGAACGAGCTGCCAGCGGGTACGCGGTCGACGGGCACGGCGATCTGATCGCCGACGACGTGTTCTGCCTGGACGACGGCCCCCGGGTGCTCGACTGCCTCGAGTTCGACGACGCGCTGCGCTGGGTCGACGTCCTGGACGACATGGCCTTCCTGGCCATGGACATCGAGCGGCTCGGACACGCCGAGCTCGCGGGTCGGCTGCTCGACTGGTACGCCGAATTCAGCGGCGCGCGGATCGTCGATTCGCTCCGGCACCACTACATCGCCTATCGCGCCTTCGTCCGGGCGAAGGTGGAGTGCATCCGCGCCGCGCAGGGTGGCGACCCCGGGGCGGCTCGCGCTGCCGTCGTCCTTGCGAATCTTGCGCTCCGGCATCTGGAGGCGGGCGAGGTCCGGCTGATCGTGGTCGGCGGGGCACCGGGCACCGGCAAGACCACTGTGGCCTCGGCCCTGGCAGACCGCCTCGGCGCCACCTACCTGAGCACCGACGTCATCCGGCAGGAGGAACAGCCGTCCGAGGCCGAGCGGTACACGAACGCGACCAGGACCGCGACGTACCGCACGTTGCTGCACCGCGCCCAGCACCTGCTCGAACGCGGCGAGTCGGTCGTCGCCGATGCCACGTGGGGGGAGCTGGCGTGGCGGCGGGAGGCCGGCGAACTCGCCGTCTCGTCGTCCAGCGTGCTGACCCAGCTCGTCTGCGAGGCCCCGGTCGACCTTGCGGCCGAGCGGGCCGAGCATCGGCTGCGGAGCGCCGCCGGCCCGTCGCAGGCCGGCCTGCCGCTGACGACGCGCTACGTCGTCGACGCGGCAGGCAGGAACCTGCTGCGTTTCACGATCTCGTCTGCCGGGCGCGTGACGCAGAACGTCTACGACAGTTACGGCCAG
>CAZZVT010000295.1:0-2427 GCA_964657545.1 uncultured Jatrophihabitantaceae bacterium | reverse complement strand
TGCGGCCGGCCTTGCCCCAGTTGATGTTGCTCTGCTCGGCGTTGCCGACCTCGCCGACCGTCGCGCGGCAGCGGACGTCGACGTTGCGGATCTCGCCGGAGGGCATGCGCAGCTGGGCGTAGGGGCCGTCCTTGGCCACCAACTGCACGCTGGTGCCGGCGGAGCGGGCGATCTTGGCCCCGCCGCCCGGACGCAGCTCGATCGCGTGGATGACCGTACCGACCGGGATGTTGCGCATCGGCAAAGAGTTGCCCGGCTTGATGTCGGCGCTGGGGCCGTTCTCGATCCGGTCGCCCTGCTTGAGCAGCCGCGGCGCGAGGATGTAGCGCTTCTCGCCGTCGGCGTAGTGCAGCAGCGCGATGCGCGCGGTGCGGTTCGGGTCGTACTCGATGTGCGCGACCTTGGCCGGGACGCCGTCCTTGTCGTGACGACGGAAGTCGATCACCCGGTAGGCGCGCTTGTGGCCGCCGCCCTGGTGGCGGGTCGTGATGCGACCCGAGCTGTTGCGACCGCCTTTGCTGTGCAGCGGGCGGACCAGCGACTTCTCCGGGTGATCACGCGTGACCTCGGCGAAGTCGGCGACGGACGAGCCTCGACGGCCCGGGGTCGTCGGCTTGTATTTTCTGATTGCCATGATCAGCCAATCTGCCCGAACACGTCGATGCGGTCGCCGGCACGCAGGGTGACGATCGCGCGCTTGACGCTCTTGCGCTGGCCGAAGCCCGCGCGGGTGCGCTTGCGCTTGCCCTGGCGGTTGAGGGTGTTGACGTCGGTCACCTTGACCGTGAAGACCTTCTCGACAGCAATCTTGATCTGCGTCTTGTTGGCCAGCGGGTGGACGTCGAAGGTGTACTTGTTCTCGTCCAGCAGGCCGTAGCTCTTCTCCGAGATGACCGGGGCGAGCAGGATGTCGCGAGGATCGTCGAACATCAGACGCTCTCCTTCTGGACGGTATCGGTCTTGACGGTGCGGGACAGGAACGCCTCGAGCGCGGCCTGCGTGAAGACCACGTCGTCGCTCGTGAGCACGTCGTAGGTGTTGAGCTGGCCCGGCTCGATGAGGTGCACCGAGGCGATGTTGCGCAGGCTGGGCCAGGTGACCCCGTCGGTGCGCTCGGCCACGACCAGCACGTGGCGCTTGCCGCTGACCTTCGCCAGCGTCGCCGACGCGTCCTTGGTGGAGGGCACCTCGCCGCTGACGAGGGACGACACGACGTGGATGCAGTCGTTGCGAGCCCGGTCGGACAGCGCACCGCGCAGCGCGCCGGCCTTCATCTTCTTGGGCGTGCGCTGGCTGTAGTCGCGCGGCTGCGGGCCGTGGACGACGCCACCGCCGACGAACTGAGGTGCGCGGGTCGAACCCTGACGGGCGCGGCCGGTGCCCTTCTGGCGGTACGGCTTCTTGCCGCCACCGCGGACGTCGGCGCGCGTCTTGGTCGCGTGCGTGCCCTGCCGGGCGGCCGCGAGCTGTGCCACGACGACCTGGTGGATCAACGGGATGTTGACCGGCACGTCGAAGATCTCGGCGGGCAGCTCGACGGTGTCGGTGCCGTCGGTGTCCGACCCGGGGGTCTGGACGGTGAGTGTGAGAGTCATTGCCTACAGCCCCTTGTCGATCGCAGCGACGTCGCCGGACTTGCCGGCCGAGCGCACGAAGACCAGGCCGCCGGCCGGGCCGGGAATGGCGCCCTTGATCAGCAGCAGACCGCGCTCGGTGTCGACCTTGTGGATCGTCAGGCCGGTGGTGGTGGCCTTGACGTGCCCCATGCGGCCGGCCATGCGCAGGCCCTTGAACACGCGCCCCGGCGTCGCGCAGGCCCCGATGGAGCCCGGCTTGCGGTGGTTGCGGTGTGCGCCGTGCGAGGACGAGACGCCGTGGAAACCGTGGCGCTTCATGACACCCGCGGTGCCCTTGCCCTTGGTCGTGCCGCTGACGTCGACGCGCGCACCGTCGGAGAACACCTCGGCGGTGATCTCCGCACCGAGGGTGTAGTCGGCGATCGCGTCGGTGCGCAGCTCGACCAGGTGGCGTCGCGGCGTCACGTCGGCGGCCTTGAAGTGCCCGGCGACCGGCTTGGTGACCTTGCGCGGGTCGATCTGGCCGTAGGCCAGCTGCACGGCGGTGTACCCGTCGAGCTCGAGTGTCCGGATCTGCGTGACGACGCACGGCCCGGCCTTGACGACGGTGACCGGAACGATCCGGTTGTTCTCGTCGAAGACCTGGGTCATGCCGAGCTTCTCGCCCAGGATGCCCTGTCTCGTTGTAGCCATGTCCTTCTCGCCTACTGGATGTTCACGTCAACCGAGGCCGGCAGATCGATACGCATGAGCGCGTCGACCGTCTTCGGCGTCGGGTCGAGGATGTCGATGAGCCGCTTGTGCGTGCGCATCTCGAAGTGCTCGCGGCTGTCCTTGTACTTGTGCGGCG
>CAZZVT010000294.1:0-2445 GCA_964657545.1 uncultured Jatrophihabitantaceae bacterium | reverse complement strand
CGCCGGCTGGGGTCGATGCGCACCGGCGCCCGCGCGCGCAGCCGCTGCCAGTGCGATGGCGAGCCCTCGGCGTCGTCATCGCCATCGTCGCGGCGATCCTCGAAGCCGTACTCGTCGTCGTCGTCGGGATCGTCGCCCAGCAGCTCGCGAACCCGAAGCGCTACACGGCCCGCCTCGCCACGGGGTACCGACCGATCGCCTCGCACCCGTCCGACGTTAGGAACTCCCACCCGGCGGCGGGGGCACGACCTGCGATCTGTGGACGCACCCCGTCGCTGTGCACAGGCACGGCAGGAATGTCGGCACGCTCTGCTAGCGGCGCACGAGCACGGTACCGAGGACACCCGGCCCGAGGTGGGCACCGATGACGGCACCGATCTCGGCGATCCGCCCCTCGCGCAGCTGCGGCAACGCGGTCGTCAACGTGGTCAGCAACGCCTCGGCCCGGTCGGGGACGCCGAGGTGGTGGACGGCGAGGTCGATCGGTTCGTCACCCGCCGCGGCCACGGTCAGCTCGACGAGCCGGGCGACCGCCCGCGAGGACGTCCGTACCTTCTCGAGCGGCACGATCTGTCCGCCGACCATCTGCAGCAGCGGCTTCACCGACAGCGAGGTCGCGAACAGCGCCTGCGCCGACCCGATCCGCCCGCCGCGCCGCAGGTACTCGAGGGTGTCGACGTAGAACAGCGTGCGGGTGCGGTCGACCGCCTCGGTGGCCGCGCCCTGCACCCCGGCGGCGCTCTCGCCCGCACGCGCCGCTTCGGCGGCTGCGATCACCGCGTAGCCGAGACCCATCGCCGTCGAGCGTGAGTCGACGACCCGCACGACGCCGTGCGGGAAGTCCTGCGCGGCCAGGGTCGCCGATTCCCACGTGCCGGACAGCGCCGCCGAGAGGTGGACCGACACGATCCGCTCGGCGCCGGCCTCGAGCACCGAGCGGTACACCGTCGCGAACTCCCCCGGCGTGGGACGCGAGGTGCTGACCGCGAACTTCTCGCGCAGCGCCCGGACCACGTCGTCGGGCGTGACGTCCGCACCGTCGTCGACGGCGATCCGGTGACCGAGCATCACGCGCAGCGGCACGACCCGGACGCCGAGCTCGTCGACGCTCGACGCCGACAGGCACGACGTCGAGTCCGTGACCACCGCGACCCGCGCCGGCACCAGCGGGCTCAGACCACGAAGTTGACGAGGCGGCCCGGCACGGCGACGACCCGACGGACGTCGCGACCGTCGAGCGCGGCCGCGATCCGCTCGTCGGCCCGTGCTGCCGCCTCGAGCGCAGTCGCGTCGGCATCGGGGGTCACCTGCACGACCGCGCGGACCTTGCCGTTGACCTGTACCGGGACGTCGACGGTGTCCTCCACCAGCAGCGCCGGATCGGCGCTCGGCAGCGGCTCCCACGCCAGCGACGACAGGTGGCCGAGCCGCGACCACAACTCCTCGCTGATGTGCGGGGCAAGCGGGGCCAGCAGCAGCACGATGGACTCGGCGACCGCGCGTGGCGCCCCACCCTGCGGGTAGCCGGCCACCACCGCGTTGTTCAACTCGCTGATGCGCGCGATCGCGGTGTTGAAACGCATCCCGTCGTAGGCCTCGGTGACGGCATGGATCGTGCGGTGCAGCAGGCGTTCGAGCTGCTCGGGAACCGCGACGTCGGCGACGTGCGGCTCACCGGACTGCTCGTCGACCACGACGCGCCAGATCCGCTGCAACTGCCGGAACGGCCCGACCACGGCCTTGGTGTCCCACGGGCGGTCCTGCTCGAGCGGACCGGTGAACATCTCGAACAGCCGCAGCGTGTCGGCGCCGTAGGCGGCGTACATCTCGTCGGGCGTCGTGACGTTCTTCAGCGACTTGCCCATCTTGCCGTACTCGCGCTGCACCGGCTCGCCGTCGAAGACGTAACCCTCGGCGGTCTCCTCGACCTCCGCCGACGGCACGTACACGCCGCGCGCGTCGGTGTAGGCGTAGGCCTGCACGTAGCCCTGGTTCACCAGCTTGTGGAACGGCTCCGACGAGCTCAGGTGGCCCAGGTCGAAGAGCACCTTGTGCCAGAACCGCGCGTACAGCAGGTGCAGCACGGCGTGCTCGACGCCGCCGACGTACAGCTCGACACCTCCCAGCGGACGATCGGCGTTGGGGCCCATCCAGTAACGCTCGATGTCGGCGTCGACGAGCCGCTCGGTGTTGCGCGGGTCCAGGTAGCGCAGCTCGTACCAGCACGACCCCGCCCAGTTGGGCATCGTGTTCGTCTCGCGGCGGTACTTCTTCGGCCCGTCGCCGAGATCGAGCTCGACCTCGACCCAGTCCGGCAACCGGCCCAGCGGCGGCTCGGGGGTCGAGTCGGCGTCGTCGGGCGGGAACGACTTCGGCGAGAAGTCGTCGGTCTCGGGCAGCTCGACGGGCAGCATAGACTCGGGCAGCGCCACGGGCAGGCCGGTC
>CAZZVT010000293.1:651-2447 GCA_964657545.1 uncultured Jatrophihabitantaceae bacterium | reverse complement strand
CGGGTTGGCGCTACCACCAACGGACCACTGTGCGCAGGTCGACAACCCCGTGGGAACTGGTCATACTTATGACTATGTCTGAATTCTCCTCGGTCGCCGATGCCAAGGCTCACCTGTCCGAGCTTGTCTCTCGCGTTGGCTCGCAGCACGACCGCGTCACCGTTACGGTGCACGGCCGGCCAACCGCGGTCCTGCTTGCAGTCGATGACCTCGAAGCACTTGAGGAAACCATCTCGATCTTGTCCGATGCCGCAGCGGTACGAGCGTTGGCCACCGCCGACTCTGAACTTGCCCGAGGCCAGGGCGAAACTGAAGACGCCTTGCGGAAAGCGATGCGGGCGCGGCGAGCCTCTGCGTGAGCGAGGACCGTTACGAACTGGTCGTCGCTCCCTCCGCTCGCAGGCAGCTGGCCGAGCAACTTCCTGAGTCCGTCGCCTTCGCGGCCTACGAGTTCATCGTCGGCCCGCTGCTCGACAACCCCAGACGAGTCGGCAAGCTGCTGCGCGCTCCGCTCGATGGCCGCCACAGTGCGCGGCGCGGAACCTATCGAGTGATCTACCGGATCGACGAAGAACACCACGCCGTCACCGTGGTCGGAGTGTTCCCCCGTTAAGACGCGTACCGCAGCGGCTGAACACCCCACGACCGGAGACCGTGATCATCGACGCCCAGGCCCGACAGACGACCCGACATGCCGCGTTGAGCGCCGCCGCGCTCATGCCGCGAAGAGCGGGTGTTCGGGCCTGGTGAGGGATCCGCTTGTGGGGCTGAGCGGCTACGCCAGCGAGTCGTCGTAGGTAGCGGTGCGAGCGCCGCCGGCAGCGCCGGTGTTCACGACGCCAGCCGGTTCGATCAGCAGCGCCTGTACCTCGCGCTCAGCGACCGGACAGTGCTCGGCGCCGCGCGGAACGACGCATACCTGGCCCGGACCGAGAACGACGTCACCGGCGCGCGATTGGATCTTGAGTTCGCCGCTGATCACGAGGAAGAGTTCATCAGTGTCGTCGTGGGTGTGCCACACGAACTCACCTCTGACCTCCACCACCTTGATCTCGTGCTCGCACGCCACGTCACGCCGGCACAGGTCGTTCGGGAGCCACTGCACGCCCGGTGAACGATCACCACGGTTGCACCCTCGATTCGGATGAGCCGGTCATGTCATACCGTCTGAATTCTCCTGACATTCACTCTCGACATCGTCGACCCCAATCGTTAGCCTTCTAATCGATGGCTGCCGACTCAGCGTTCGCGATTCCCTTCGACCACCAAGACCCCGTCCAGAGTGCGGTGTCGGTCAGACGGGACTACCAGCATCAGCTCGCTCAAGCCGGGCCGACCTGGTCCGATGCCCACGGCGGGTTCTGGGTCCTCACGCGTTACGAGGACGTGCGCGACGCACTCACCAACCATGAGGTCTACTCGTCTGCACAGGGTGTTTCGTGGCCTGCGAATCCAGCGATTCCGAAAGCCCTCGCGATTGAGATGGATCCGCCGGAGCACGCGGTGTTCCGCAAGATATTCGGTGCCTGGCTGACACCGCGAGTGGTCCGCATGCACCATCCGATCGTCGAGGAGCTGACCCAGCGCTACGTTGGCCAGTATGTGAAAGAGGGTGGTGGCGACTTCGTCCGTGAGGTGTCAGCGCGCCTGCCGGTACAGGTGATCACCCGACTGCTCGGGATCGACTCGGAGACCGCCGAGGAGATGTACGAGGTCGGGGCGCGGGCTGCACACAACTCGGTGGAGGACTTCTTCCGGCTGATGGAGATGAGCCGCCTCGAGGTCGAGTCCCGGGG
>CAZZVT010000293.1:0-619 GCA_964657545.1 uncultured Jatrophihabitantaceae bacterium | reverse complement strand
CGCGCGAATCCGCGCGACGACCTGCTCACTGCTTCGCTGAGCGCCACTGTCAACGGGCTCCCCATCTCGGACGAGGTGCTGGTGGCTGCGGTGAACGGCGCGATCTTCGCCGGCCACGACACGACGTTGATGGCCGGCGCGGCACTGATCAAGGACCTCGCCGACGATCAGGAGCTGCAGCAGAGCATCCGTGCCGAGCCGGAATTGATCCCAGCCCTCGTCGAGGAGAGCCTGCGCATCAGCAGCCCGGTCAGCCGCTTCTTCCGCACCCTCACCCGTGACGTCACGATGGGCACGACGACCATGCGCGCCGGCGACAAGGTGATGGTCGTCTTCGGCGCCGCCAACATCGACGAGAGGCAGTTCCCGGAACCGCTGCGCATCGCACTCGATCGCGAACGCAGTCGCCACGTCAGCTTCGGCTGGGGAATCCATCGGTGCGTCGGGGCGTCGCTGGCACAACACGAGCTCCAGGTGCTGGCCGAGGTGATGGTGACGCAGGCCCGATTCTGGCCCGACGGGCCCGCCCGGTACGCACCCCCGACCGCACAGGGAAACTTTCTCGGCCTGGAGTCCCTGCCGTTGTCGCTCGTCAGCCTGTCCTAGACGCGAACTTTCG
>CAZZVT010000292.1:0-2450 GCA_964657545.1 uncultured Jatrophihabitantaceae bacterium | reverse complement strand
GCCTACCCGCCGTACGGCTATCCGACCGCGCCCGGCGACGTCCGCCCGGGCCTGGCGACCACGTCAGCGGTGCTCGCCTTCGTCAATTCCGGGTTGCTGATCCTGGCCGGGCTGTTGCTCTTCCTCGGCGGGGCGATCGCCAACGACGTCGAGGACTCCTTCGGCAGCAGCACGCACATCGGCCTCGAACTCGCGCTGGACGGGGTGGTGAACCTGGTCGCCGCCGGGTTGCTGATCGGCGGCGGGGTCATGCTCGTGGGCCGCAACCCGAGAGGGCGCATGCTGCTCTCGGTCGGCGGGGGCATCGTGGTCGCGGCCGGGATCTACTGGATGCTGCGCTTCAGCGACGTCAGCAACGACAGCTGGGTGTTCGACGCCTCGGTGTTCCTCGTCCTGGCCGTGCTGAGCGTGACGTTCGCCTGGTCGAGCCCGGTGACCCGGTGGCTGCGCCGCACCGGGTGAGTCAGCCGATGGCCAGCGGCACGTCGAGCAGCAGGTGCAGCACGATCCAGACGATCCCGTCGACCCCCGCCAGCAGCATCGCGAGGTAGGCGGTCTCGAGGCTCCGCCCGTGCTCGCGGGCCCGCTGGCCGGTCATGCCGCCGAGGATCGCGGTCACGATCGCGAAGACGATCCCGCACACGACGATGCCCACGAAGCCGCAGACGAGCGCCAGCACCCCCACCGGATCGGTGGGGGCCCGCTCCCCCGTCGACTCGACCTCGGGCTCGAACGACGTCACGAGATCTATTCTGCTCCGACCACGAGACCCGAGCGGTCCTCGCGCGCGTCGACCCGCACGGTCTGCCCGTCGCGGACCTCACCGGCCAGCAGCTCGCGGGCGAGCGCGTCACCGATCGAGGTCTGCACCAGTCGGCGCAACGGCCGCGCGCCGTACAGCGGGTCGAAGCCGTTGAGGGCCAGCCACTCGCGGGCGGCGTCGGAGACCTCGAGCGTCAACCGGCGGGCAGCCAGCCGGTCCTGCAGCGACCGCAGCTGGATGTCGACGATGTGCGTGAGGTCCTCGGTGCTCAGCACGTCGAACAGGACGACGTCGTCGAGCCGGTTGAGGAACTCGGGCTTGAAGTGCGCCCGGACCCCGGCCATGACCGCGTCGCGTTTCGCGTCGTCGGGCAGGTCGGAAACGAGCGCCTGCGAGCCGAGGTTCGACGTCAGCACGAGCATGGTGTTGCGGAAGTCGACGGTGCGTCCCTGGCCATCGGTGAGCCGGCCGTCGTCGAGCACCGCGAGCAGCAGATCGAAGACGTCGGGGTGCGCCTTCTCGACCTCGTCGAGCAGCACGACGGTGTACGGGCGACGGCGCACGGCCTCGGTGAGCTGGCCACCCTCGTCGTAGCCGACGTAGCCGGGCGGGGCGCCGACGAGCCGGGCCACCGAGTGCTTCTCGGAGTACTCGCTCATGTCGATGCGCACCATCGCGCGTTCGTCGTCGAACAGGAAGTCGGCGAGCGCCTTCGCGAGCTCGGTCTTGCCGACGCCGGTGGGGCCGAGGAACAGAAACGATCCCGTCGGCCGGTTCGGGTCCGAGATGCCGGCCCGCGCCCGGCGCACGGAGTCCGACACGGCCTGCACGGCAGCCTTCTGACCGATCACGCGCTTGCCCAGCTCGTCCTCCATGCGCAGCAGCTTCGCCGTCTCGCCCTCGAGCAGCCGGCCGGCCGGGATACCCGTCCAGGCGCCGACGACCTCGGCGATGTCGTCGGCGGTGACCTGCTCCTTCACGAGCACGTCGTCGCCCAACTGGGTCTCGGCCTCGCCGGCAGAGTCGAGTTCCTTCTCCAGCACCGGCAGCTCGCCGTACTGCAGGCGCGACGCGGTCTCGAGGTCGCCGTCGCGCTGGGCCCGCTCGATGCGGCCCTTCAGCGCCTCGACCTGCTCCTTCAACTCGCCGACCCGGTTCAGGCCGGTCTTCTCGCGCTCCCACCGCGCGTTCAGCGCGTCGAGACGCTCGCCGAGATCGGCCATCTCGGCGTGCAGCTTCGCCAGCCGCTGGACGGACGCGGCGTCCTTCTCCTTCGCCAGCGCGAGTTCCTCCATGGTCATGCGGGTCTTGGCGCGCTCGAGCTCGTCGATCTCGACCGGCCGCGAGTCGATCTCCATGCGCAACCGGCTGGCTGCCTCGTCGACGAGGTCGATGGCCTTGTCGGGCAGGAAGCGGGAGGTGATGTAGCGGTCGGACAGCGTGGCCGCCGCGACCAGCGCGCCGTCGGTGATGTCGACGCGGTGATGCGCCTCGTACCGGCCGTTGAGCCCGCGCAGGATCGCGACGGTGTCCTCGACGGAAGGCTCGGCCACGAGCACCTGCTGGAAGCGACGCTCGAGGGCCGGGTCCTTCTCGATGTGCTCGCGGTACTCGTCCAGCGTGGTGGCGCCCACCATGCGCAGCTCGCCGCGGGCCAGCATCGGCTTGAGCATGTTGCCGGCGTCCA
>CAZZVT010000291.1:0-2467 GCA_964657545.1 uncultured Jatrophihabitantaceae bacterium | reverse complement strand
GGACCGACGCCGGCCCCCCAGCACCTCGCCAGCAACGCCCGGCCCACGGTCAGTGCGGCATTGCGGCGACCGGCCTGCGATCTCGAAGTGATTATCCCGTCGTTGAACGAGGAGGACCGGCTACCCCGGACTCTGGTCGAGGTCCTGCGCGAGCTGCGCACCCTGACCGGCCTGAGCACCCGCGTGGTGATCGTCGACAACGGCAGCTGCGACCGCACCGCCGATGTCGTCGACCGCTTCGCCGACGCCGACGGCCCGGAGGTCGTCGTCGTCGGCTGCGGTGTGCGCGGCAAGGGCGCTGCGGTCCGGCGGGGGATCCTCACCAGCCAGGCCCGGATGATCGGCTTCCTCGACGCCGACCTGTCGGTGCCCGCCGACGCGCTGCACGGCGCGATCGAACGGCTGCAGACCGGCCACGACGTGGTCATCGCCTCGCGACGGGCGCTGGGCGCCTCGTACGAGGTCATGCAGCCGCGGTTCCGGCGCGTCGGCAGCTGGGCGTTCCGGGCCATGATCACCTCCCTGGTTCCCGGCGTCACCGACAGCCAGTGCGGCTTCAAGTTCTTCTCGCTCGCCGCGGCGCGACGGATCTTCACCGACATGGACGTCACGGGCTTCGCCTTCGACGTCGAGGTCCTGATGCGCGCGCACCGCGCGGGTTACGACGTGACCGAGCTGCCGGTGACGTGGACCGACGACAGCGCCTCGACGTTGGGTCTCGTCTCGCACGCCCCCGGGATCGCCCGCGACATCGTCCGGCTGCACCGGTTGGACACCGCGCTGCGCCGCCGGTCGGTCTTCGCCCCGCGCAAGGAGATCGTGTTCGACCGCTCCGTGGCCCGGCCGGACTCCGACACGTTCCGGGCGGTCCCACTGCGGATCGTGGCGTGAACAGCCGGCCGGTCGACGGCTCGCACGTGGTCATCGTCAACTGGAAGGACCGCACCCACCCCGAGTCCGGCGGTGCCGAGGTCTACTGCGAGGCGGTTGCGCGCGAACTCGTCGCCCTGGGCTGCCGGGTGACGCTGCTGGCCGGCCGGCCCGCCGGCCGCACGGCCGCCAGCGTCGTCGACGGGTACACCGTCCGCCGCTTCGGGGGGACGTACACCGTCTACCTGTTCGCGCTGCTCTGGCTGTTCGCGCACCGCCGCTCGGTCGACGCAGTGATCGATTCGCAGAACGGCATCCCGTTCTTCACCCCGCTCGTGGTGCGCCGCGCGACGCCCGTGGTGCTGCTCGTGCACCACGTCCACCAGAATCAGTTCGCGTTGTACTTCTCGCCGCTCATGGCCCGTGTCGGGCGGTGGCTCGAGAGCACCGGCAGCCGCCTGGTCTATCGCGAGCGGGCCGTGGCCGCCGTCTCGCCGTCGTCGCGTCGTGAGATCCGCCGTCAGCTGGGACTGAAGGGCTCGGTCTACCTCGCGCCGAACGGCTCGGAGCCGGCCGAGCGTGCACTGGGTGGCGGGCCGTCGACGGTCCCCACCATCACGAGCGTCGGCCGTCTCGTCCCGCACAAGCGGTGGGACCTGCTGCTCGATCTGGCCGACGAGCTGCGGCTCACCGTGCCCGATCTGCGGGTGAATCTCGTCGGCGCCGGGCCGGAGCTGAACCGGCTGCGCACGGTGGTCGCCACCCGGCACCTGGAGGACTGCGTCGTCGTGCACGGGTTCATCACCGAGGCCGAGCGCGACCGGTTGCTCGGTGAGGCGTGGTTGACGGTCAGCACGTCCGTCGGTGAGGGATGGGGGCTGTCGATCATCGAGGCGGCGGCGCTCGGCGTGCCCGCGGTCGCATTCGACGTGCCCGGGCTGCGGGACTCGATCCGCCCCGGCGAGACCGGCTGGCTGGCGACCGAGGCGACCTTGACGGCCACCGTGTGCCGGGCGCTCGAGACGCTCGCCGACCCTGCCGCTACGGCCGAGTACGCGCTGCGCTGCAAGGCCTGGGCAGCATCGTTGCGCTGGCCGGCGACCGCCGAGCGCTTCCACGCCATCTTCGCCGAGGAGGCCCGGCGCCTGACGTCGCCGACCCGGCACTACCGCACGGACGTCAGCACCGTCGTGACCCTGGACGCGAACAGCGCGGCCACGGTCGACCTCGCTGCGTTGCACCCCACCGACCAGTCGACCTTCTGCCCGGCCTGCCTCGACGTTGCTCCCGGGCCCCGGCGGCTGCTGCTGCACAACCGCGACGAGCGCGACGCCTTCGCGTTCCTCATCGAGCTGGGTGCCGAGGTCGGCGGCGACCGCGCCCGCTTCGACGTCTGCCGGTCCGCGCAGCTGTTGACCTGGCAGGGCGACGGCGTCGCCCACAGCTACGTGTCGATGGCGGGCGGCCTGCGCTGCCCTGTTCAGGCCGGCGCGGTATCGGCGCTGGGCCGCAGCTCGCGATGACCGCGACGCTGACCCGGCCGCCGACCCGGCCTCGGCCGGACGCCGATGCCCCCCGCCCGTCCGCACCGAGGCCG
>CAZZVT010000290.1:0-2478 GCA_964657545.1 uncultured Jatrophihabitantaceae bacterium | reverse complement strand
TGGAACCGGGTGCCGGCGGCCAGGCGCGTCATGATCGCGCTCATCATGCGTTGGACGGTGCGTTCGCTGAGTTCGAGCTGCCGGCCGATGGCCTTGTCGGTGAGTCCGAGGCCGATGAGCGCGAGCAGTTCACGTTCGACGGCGGTGGGGCTACCGCCCGGTGAATCCTTCGCTACATCATTGTCCCCTGCGGTGCTGCTCGGCACTGGCAGTGGGTTCGCATGCAGCCACACCGTCTCGAACGTCGCGATCAGCCCGTCGAGCAGCGCTGAGGGGTGCACGATCAGGCAGCTGGGCGTCTGCATTCCGCCCGTCAACACCAACAGGCCCCGCCGTTGGTCGGCGATGAAGAGCTTGAGAGGCACACCGGCGAGAATGCGTGCCTGCTCGCCACCCTGCTGCAGCTGCCGGATCTCCGCCATCTTCGGCGAGTGTTGCAGGCAGGCGGAGTCGTACACCGAGCGGTAAGTGACGCCACGGCGGAGATGCTCGAGCTCTTCGATGTTCGGTTGGGCATCGATGTACGGCGGTAGGTCGAAGCCGACGACCTCGTGCAGCGCGCCGGCCTGAATCTCGGCGAACTGAGTCATGATGGCCTGCTCACCGACGGCGACCTCAACGACATCGAGCGGGTTGCGGCCACGCCGAGCACCGTCGAAGCGGGTGGTCAGTTCCTGCGCGGCCGCGTGGGCCTGCTCCAACTGCTGCTCCTTGCCTGCGATCAGTCCCTTCAGACCGATCCGGGGATCGAGAGCGGTGTACCGCACCGGCGTGCCGGCCAGTGGGGTCACCAGGCCCTGCGCCTGGAGCCGGGCGAGCACGACCGCCGTGCCCTCCTCGGTCGAGTCGTGCAAGGTCGCCAACTCGGGCGTCGTCAGGCTCGGGGCCTCGAGGAGCAGGAGATAGACAGCCTCTTCGGCGGCCGTCAGGCCGAGGGCGTGGATCATCGTCTGAGAATGCCAGGCCCGGCCCGCCTCTGACGCTGTGCGAGAGCACTGCGCGTAGAGCGACGCGTCGCGCACCAACCGTGCTCCCGCCCGAAGCTGCGAGCACGGTTCAGTCGGTGTCGTCAGTCATTCAGTGCCGTGAGCCAGGCCGGTCAGAAACCGCCGGTCCCGTTGGGTGTGCCAACCCCGGTCGGGCCGTCGTAACCCTTCACGCCGTTGCACAGGTAATCCGTGCCGCAGGTCTTGGTTGCCTGGGCGCTCGTGCCACCGATGACGTCGTGCAGCGAGCTGGTGTGCTGGTAGGAGTACTTGGCGGTGTAGGTCTTGGCGTTGCCGGCAATGCCGATGACACCGGCGATGAACGGCGCCGATGCGCTGGTGCCGGCGACGCCGGCCAGCCCTCCTGCGACGGTGCTGTTGTAGATGATGATGTTGTCAGCCGCTGCCGAGACGTCCGCTGTGGAACGCATCGAGCAGTGCGTGCCGGGCTGCCAGCTCGGCTTGGCGAAGTACGCCGAGCACCCGCTGCCGGCAAAACTCCACGCCGTCTCGGAGAAGCCCCGGGTGTTGGTCGCATGCACCAGCTCGGTACCGCCGACCGCTACGACGTTCGGCAGCACGGCGGGGAAGCCGGCTGTCCCGAAGCCGCTGTCGCCGCTGGAGATCACCATCGGGACACCGGGGTGCGTCCAGTACGACGCGAAGGAGTCCAAGCCGCTCTCCTCCGGCGTGCCGTAGCTGTTGGAGACGATGCTCGCGCCCGCGGCGACCGCCGTGTTCACGGCCGCGCCCAGGTCTTCCAGACCTTGGGAGTCGCTCTCGACGATCAGGATCGAGCACAGCGGGCACGCGGCCGAGACCATGTCGAAGTCCAGAGCGGTCTCGACCTGCCAGCTCTCGAGGCCCAACGGGGCCGTAGGCGCCGGGGCGGTGGTGCCTCGCTGGTTGATCTGACGTAGGCAGCCGGTCGCCTTGGTACAGGCCGGCAGGCCGTAGCGCGAACGGTAGACCGCGAGGTCGGCCTCGGCCTGCGGGTAGGCGTAGGCGTCGACGATCGCGATGGTCTGCCCCTTGCCGCGGGACAGCAGGGCCGGCGTCAGCCCGTAGGCCTTCTGCAGGTCCGTCGCCCCCAGGTACTTGGCGGGCAGGTCCGCCGCGGCAGCAGCTGCGCGATTCGCCGCGGCCTTTGCGGTCGGCGCGCTGGCCCGCAGCAGGGCCTGCTGCGACGCCGGCTTGAGCAGCGTGAGACATCGGGCCTGCACCGGCGATGTGGTCGCCGGGCACAGGGCCGTACCCCCGGTGGCCGAATGTGCGGCGGCCGGGGCGATCACCGGCGTGGGCGCGCCGTGGGTCGTGGTCGCCTGCGCAGCGCCGGCGGCGACGGACAGGCCGAGCAGCAGGACAACAGACAGGAGAGCAGATTTCATCGAGTCAGACTACGACCAGCGAAGGCGGCCGAACCGCACATTGTTGGAAGCCGCGGGCGGCTGCAACAAGTGATTAGGTCGGCCAATGCCATAACTTCAGATTA
>CAZZVT010000289.1:0-2510 GCA_964657545.1 uncultured Jatrophihabitantaceae bacterium | reverse complement strand
GTCCGGGCGGGGTCCGCGCCCGGCGATGCGGCGAGCCCGGGACAACGGCGAGCGGGGCCCGTCGTCTGCCGCCCCGCCATCAGCGCCGTCGTCGGACGTGGTCTCGGAGGTCATGGGGACGCCAGGACCTCAGACCTCGAGAAGTTCTGATTCCTTGGCCCTGACCGCGTCGTCGATCGTGGCCGTGTAGCGGGCAGTGAGCTTGTCGAGCTCGGCCTCGGCGCGGTGCACGTCGTCCTCACCGGAGTCGCCGTCCTTGACCAGCTTGTCGAGCGAGTCCTTGGCGTGGCGGCGCACCGAGCGCACCGACACCTTCGCGTCCTCGCCCTTGCCCTTGGCCACCTTGACCAGCTCGCGACGACGTTCCTCGGTGAGCTGTGGGAACACCACGCGGATGACCTGGCCGTCGTTGGTCGGGTTGACACCGAGGTCGCTGTCGCGGATCGCCTTCTCGATGGCGCCCATCTGGCTCGAGTCGTAGGGCTTGATGACGGCCATCCGCGCCTCGGGCACGTTCACCGACGCCATCTGCGGGACGGGGGTCGGCGCGCCGTAGTAGTCGACGACCAGTCGGGCGAAGGCGCTGGCGTTCGCGCGGCCCGTCCGCAGGCCCGAGAGGTCGTCACGGGCGACGTGCGCGGCCTTCTCCATCTTCTCCTCGGCTTCGAAGAGGACCTCGTCGATCACTGGTCGATCACCGGTCGATTCCTGGTCGGCATGGTCATACCTCTCTCATCTCCCCGCGTGCACGATCGTGCCGATCTTCTCGCCACGGACGACGCGCGCGATGTTGCCCTCGTCCAGGCCGAACACCACGATCGGCATCGCATTGTCGCGGCACAGGCTGAATGCGGTCGCGTCGGCAACGTTCAGGCCGCGTTGCAGGACCTCGTCGTAGGTGATGTCCTCGAACTTGGTGGCGCTCGGCACCTTGGCCGGGTCGGCGTCGTAGACGCCGTCGACCCCGTTCTTGCCCAGCAGCAGCGCGTCGCACCCGATCTCGAGGGCACGCTGGGCGCCCGCGGTGTCGGTGGAGAAGTAGGGCATGCCGACGCCCGCGCCGAAGATCACGACGCGGCCCTTCTCGAGGTGCCGCTCGGCGCGCCGTGGGATGTAGGGCTCGGCGACCTGCCCCATGGCGATCGCGGTCTGCACCCGGGTGGGGATGCCTTCCTTCTCCAGGAAGTCCTGCAGGGCCAGGCAGTTCATCACCGTGCCCAGCATCGCCATGTAGTCGGCGCGATCGCGCTCCATGCCGCCCTGGCTGAGTTCGGCACCGCGGAAGAAGTTGCCGCCCCCGATGACGACTGCGACCTGCGTGCCCTCGGAGACGACCTCGGCGATCTGGCGGGCGAGCGAACGCACCACCTGGGGGGCGACGCCGATCTCGCCGCCGCCGAACACCTCACCGGACAGCTTCAGCAGAACCCGGCGGTAGGCGAGAGGGGTCACCGAGCCTTCTGTCACTGGTGACCCCTCTCGTCGTCCGCGTTGCTGACGGCTGCTGCCCGACCGGTCCTAAACTAGCCGGAGCGTCAGCCGACCTCGAAGTGCGCGAACTTCGAGACACTCACGCCGGCCTCGTCGAGCAGCGCCTTGACCGTCTTCTTGCTGTCGACGACCGAGGACTGCTCGAGCAGGACGTTGTTCTTGTAGTACCCGTTGACGCTGCCCTCGACGATCTTGGGCAGGGCCTGCTCGGGCTTGCCGTCCTCGCGGGCCTTGGCCTCGGCCACGCGCTTCTCGGTCTCGACCGTCTCGGCCGGCACCTCGTCACGGGTGAGGTACGCCGGGCGCATCGCCGCGATCTGCATGGCCGCAGTGCGGGCGGCGTTCTCGTCGGTGCCCTCGAACTGCACCAGGACGCCGACCTGCGCGGGCAGGTCCTTGGCCTTGCGGTGCAGGTAGGTGGCCACCTGACCCTCGAGCTTGACGGCCCGTCGCAGCTGCAGCTTCTCGCCGATGACGATCGCGAGATCGTCGACGTTCTGCCCGACGGTCTTGCCATCCTTGAGCGTCTCGGCCAGCAGGCTGTCGACGTCGGTGGCCGACGACGCCGCGAAATGCGCGACGATGTCGGTGGCCAGCTGCTGGAACTGCTCGTTCTTGGCCACGAAGTCGGTCTCGGACGCAAGCTCGATCATCGCGCCCTCGGCCGCGGCGACGAGGCCGTTGCTGGCCTCGCGGTCCTCGCGCTTGGCGGCCTTGGCCGCACCCTTGACACGCAGGACCTCGAGCGCCGCGTTGTACTCGCCGTCGGCCTCGTCGAGCGCCTTCTTGCACTCCATCATCCCGGCGCCGGTGGCGTCGCGGAGCTTCTTGACATCTGCGGCGGTGAAATTCGCCATTTCGCTTCTGACTTCCGTTCGTCGTGAGGGGGTTCAGGCGGAGGTGGTGGCTTCGGTGGCCGGAGCCTCGCTGGCCGGAGCTTCGGCGGTCGCAGCGTCGTCTGCGGGAACAGCAGACTCGGCCGGGGCAGCCTCGGCAACCGGAGCAGCCTCGGCGGCCGG
>CAZZVT010000288.1:0-2559 GCA_964657545.1 uncultured Jatrophihabitantaceae bacterium | reverse complement strand
CGGCCGCCTTCGCGACTACGAGCCGATGATCAGGGAACTGACGAGTACGCACGTGTCACGTTTCGTCGACAGCGGCGGTGGCGATTTCGTGCGAGAGGTGTCGGCCAAGCTCCCGATCCAGGTCATCGCCCGCGCGCTCGGGCTCGACGCCGACGCGACGGAGGCCCTCTACGAGGTGAGCGACCGCATGGCCCACGGCGAGCCGGCGGCGATCGGCGAGTTGTTCGGGCTCTGCGGTAAGGAGATCGCCGCCCGCCGGGTCGAGCCCCGCGACGATTTCCTCACCTACGCCCTCTCGGCAACCGTCGAGGACAAGCCGATGGACGATCAGACGCTGGCCGCGTGGCTTGCCGGCGCCGTGTTCGCCGGCCACGACACGACCCTGCTGTCCGGCGCGGCCCTGATCAAGGATCTTGCGCTCGACCCTGACCTGCAGGATGCGCTGCGACGTCAGCCCGAACGTGCGCCGGCCGCCGTGGAGGAGAGCCTGCGGATCAACAGCCCGGTGCAGCGCTTCTTCCGGGTGGTCACCGAGGACGTCGACTTCGCAGGGGTGCACATGTCGGCCGGCGACCGGGTCCTGCTCGTCTACGCCGCGGCCAACCTCGACAGCCGCCGGTTCCCAGACCCGGAGCGCTTCGACATCGACCGGGACTACACCCGGCACCTCACGTTCGGCTGGGGCGTCCATCGCTGCGTCGGCGCTCCCCTGGCACAGCTGGAACTCGCCATTCTCGCCGAGACCATGGTCAACTCATGCCGGTTCAGCCTGGCCGGCACACCGGAACTCGGCACGCCGACCTCGCTCGGCAACTTCATCGGCTACGACAAACTCATGATCACCACCGCGCCACTCGCCGCCGGGTGACGTCGGCCGTGCTCAGCTGAACCAGGTCGAAAGCACCCGCCGCAACGGCGTCGAGGAACTCGGCTTCGACGTCCGGCCGGTCTTCGAGCAGCCAGCGGACCTCGACCGTCACGGTGACAGGGACGAGCTGTTTACTGACCCGGGACTCGAGCCGCTGACCCCCACACTGCCAGACTGGCTCTCACCGTGCATTCTCGTGTCGGGTCGCACCGTCGAGTGCCGCTACGCCCTGTGAGAGCGGGACTTTCGTGCCGTCGCCACCTGGTGCGGGTCGCGCGGTGCCGCGCTGTTCTCCTGACATCTGAATGACATGATCTTCACCGGGTGTTGCGCCGGGTGGGACGATGAGGTCATGGGATTCGTTCGCACACGGGTCGATAACGCTGGTCGTACCCGCTACTTGGCGTTGTATCAGGACGTGAAAGGCCGGCAGCGTTCCGCCGGTACCTACGCCACCGCCACCCAGGCAGAGAAGGCCTGGGTCAAGGCCGAGGACCGAATGTCCGAAGGCCGCCTGGGCGACGCGTCCCGAGGCCGGCAGAAGTTCGCCCGCTACGTCGAAGAACAATGGCTGCCGCACCACCAGATGGAAGCCCGCACCCGAGAGAACTACACCTACTACCTCAACCGGCACATCCTCCCGGCCTTCGGCAGCATGCGGCTGATCGAGGTCCTCCCCGGCGACGTCCGGTCCTGGGTCACCGACCTGCAAACCCAGGGCGTGTCGGTCAGCGTCATCCGCTCCTGCTACGCCGTCCTGTCCGCCGTCTTCACCACCGCGTTGAACGACCAGCTCACCCAGCTGCACCCCTGCAAAGGCGTGAAGCTGTCCCCGGTGCCCAGGACGAGCCGCAACATCGTCTCCCCCGAACAGTTCGACGCCCTCTACGCGCAACTCCCGAACGAGGCGTCGCGGCTGCTGATTGAGCTCGACGTCGAGACCGGGCTGCGCTGGGGCGAACTCACCGAACTACGGCCCATCGACTTCGACGTCCCCCGCCGGACCCTCACCATCCGGCGCACCGTGCAAGAAGTCGTGCGCACCCTTTACCCCGACGGCGCACGGTTCTTGATCAAGGCCTACCCGAAAGACCGTGAACACCGGCCCGTGCGGATCAGCCAAGACGTCGCCGACACCCTGCAAGCCCACATCAGAAAGCATGGCGTCGCCCGTGACGGGCTGATCTTCACCGTCGACATGCTCAACCATTCCCCCGCCGACAACACGGCCGACGCGGCCGACACTGCGGATCTTGGGATGACCGAGCCGAACTCCGCCGGCCGCAGCTACCCCCACGGCACCACCACCGCCTACAACATGGCCCCGTGCCGCTGCGGACACTGCCGCCACGCCTACGCCACCTACCGCGCACAGCGCCGCGCCCTCGGCAAAGACCGGCATGCGGACACAGCAGTCACCGGCGACACCGCCAAGGCGGGCAGCGCGAACGGCGCGACACAGACGGTCGCCGTCGGCGCCACTCTCGATAACCCTGACCGGCACATCTCCCGCAACTGGTTCCGCCGCCACATCTGGCAACCCACCCTCGCTCAAGCCGGACTACCCCCAGCCATCCGCACCCACGACCTACGCCACGCCCACGCCTCCTGGCTACTCGCCGGAGGCGCCGACCTCCAAACCGTCAAAGAACGACTCGGACACGGCAACATCCGCACCACCCAGCAATACC
>CAZZVT010000287.1:0-2566 GCA_964657545.1 uncultured Jatrophihabitantaceae bacterium | reverse complement strand
GGCGGCGGCCGCACCGGCGGCGGGTCATGACCGACGAGCAGGACGAACGGCGCGGCATCATCTCGCTGCGCAACGTGCGCAAGGTCTACCGGACCGGCACCCTCGAGTTCGAGGCGCTGCGCGGGGTCACGCTGGACGTCGAGCAGGGCGAGTACGTCGCCATCGTCGGGCCGTCCGGGTCGGGCAAGTCGACGTTGATGAACATCCTCGGCTGCCTGGACGTCGCTACGAGCGGGTCCTACCGCATCGCCGGCGACGACGTCGCGGAGATGGACGAGGAGGAGCTCGCCGACATCCGCAACCAGCGGATCGGCTTCGTCTTCCAGCAGTTCAACCTGTTGCCCTCGTTGACGGCGCTGCGCAACGTCGAGCTGCCGCTCGCCTACGCGGGCGTGGCACGGGACGAGCGCCGTGAGCGCGCAGTCGCTGCCCTGTCCCGCGTCGGGCTGGCCGACCGCATCGGCCACCGCCCCGGCGAGCTGTCCGGTGGGCAGCAGCAGCGCGTCGCGGTGGCCCGGGCCCTGGTGACCGCGCCGGCGATGATCCTCGCCGACGAGCCCACCGGGAACCTCGACTCGCACTCGACCGAGGACGTGCTCGACCTGCTCGACGAGCTGTGCGCCGCGGGCCGCACCATCGTCCTGATCACGCACGAGACGCCGGTGGCCGAGCGCGCGCAGCGGGTGGTGCGGGTGCTCGACGGCACCGTGCTCGAGGGCGGGGTCCTCGAGGGCATCGCGCCCAAGGGCACCGAACGGGAAGCGGTGAGCGCATGAACTGGGCCGAGACCGCGAGCACCGGTCTGCAGGCACTGCGCGCACACCGATTGCGCTCAGCGCTGACCGTGCTCGGCATGCTCATCGGCATCGCCACCGTCGTGCTCTCGGTGGGGCTCGGACAGGGCTCGAAGACCTCGGTCAGCGACCAGATCAACAAGCTGGGCAGCAACCTGCTGGTGGTCTCACCGGGCAGCTCCACGAGCTCGAGCGGCATCCGCGGCGGCTTCGGTTCCGCCTCCACCCTGACCGTCGCCGACGGCACCGCGTTGCAATCCAAGACCGCGGCACCGGACATCAAGCAGACGGCCCCCGTCGTGTCGAGCTCGCTCGAACTCGACAACGGCAGCACCAACTGGACGACGACGGTGGTGGGGTCGACGACGTCCTGGAAGACGGTGCGGGCCCGGTCGGTGTCGAGCGGTGCCTTCTACACCAGCGCCGACGAGGCCGCTGCTGCCACGAAGATCGTTCTCGGTTCGGAGACCGCCTCCGAGCTGTTCGGGAACGCGAACTTCGCAGTCGGGCAGACGGTCACCATCAGCGGTACGACGTTCAACGTCATCGGGGTGCTCAAGTCCGCGGGCTCGGATTCGTCCACCAACCTCGACGACACCGCGGTCATCCCGATGAGCACGTACACGCAGCGGCTGTCGTCCGGCTCGTCACGAAGCACGCTGTCGTCGGTGTACGTCAGCGCGACGTCGAACTCGACGATCTCGGCGGCATACCAGGAGATCGACACGATCCTGCTGGCCCGTCACTCGATCACCGCCAGCAGCAGTGCCGACTTCACGATCTCGACGCAGGACTCACTGGTGTCGACCGCGACGTCGGTGAGCGACACCCTCAACATCCTGTTGATCGGCGTGGCCATCCTCTCGCTGCTTGTGGGCGGGATCGGGGTCATGAACATCATGCTGGTCTCGGTGTCCGAGCGGACCCGCGAGATCGGGCTGCGCAAGGCGCTCGGCGCGACCCCGATCCTGATCCGCCGACAGTTCCTCGTCGAGGCGTCGGTGCTCGGCCTGGTCGGCGGTGTGCTCGGAGCGGCGCTGGGCATCGGCGGAGCGAAGATCATTCCGCACTTCATCTCCAACCAGGTGACGGTGTCCAGCACCGTGGTGCTGGGGGCCATCGCGATCTCCGTTGCGATCGGGTTGATCTTCGGCGTGTACCCCGCCACCCGCGCAGCGAAGCTCGCGCCGATCGACGCGCTGCGCAGTGACTGACGCGCGCCGCAGCTGTCCAGTACGTCCAACCCCTGTAATCCCTGTACGCCTTCTGCGATTGAGGAATTCATTTATGACGAGCACCATCTCGCCCTCGCGGGCACTGCTGGCCGCGACCGCCGTTCTCGCCACCGCTGCGCTCGCTGCCTGCAGTGGCAGCTCGGGCGGCTCGAGCAGCTCCGCCGCGACCAGCGCCCCGGCTGCTGCCGGATCGTCGGGCGCCGCCGCAGCTCCCGCCGGCGGGGCCGGCAACGGCTCCGCCGCCTCCGGCGAGATCGCCGCACTGACCGCCTCGACGATGCAGGTCCAGAACACGTCCTCGCAGACCGCCGTCAGCTACGGCGCGTCGACGAAGTTCACCCTGACGTCCGCCTCGACCGTCGCCGCGGTCAAGGTCGGGTCCTGCGTCGTCGCGACCAGCGCGAGCTCCGCAACCTCGGGGTCGTCGGCATCGTCGGCCTCCAGCACCGCGCCGATCACCGCCACCACCGTGCGGGTCAGCTCGCCGTCGTCGACAGGCACCTGCACCAACGGTCTCGGCGGCGGCACGCGGCCGAG
>CAZZVT010000286.1:0-2579 GCA_964657545.1 uncultured Jatrophihabitantaceae bacterium | reverse complement strand
GCGAACGTGTCATCGAGCGACGCTCGCGGAGCGAACATGTCATCGACCGGTCATGCAGCTCTCGACGGGCTCCGGATCGTCGACTTCTCCCGCATCCTCGCGGGTCCGTTGGCGACGATGGTGCTGGCGGACCTCGGTGCGGACGTCGTTAAGATCGAACGACCGCCGGACGGCGACGACACGCGGTCCTGGGGCCCTCCGTATGCACCCGACGGCACGGCCACCTACTTCCTCGCCGCGAACCGCAACAAGTCCTCGGAGTTCCTCGATCTGGGCAACCCTGACGGTCTCGCGCGGGCCCGCACGCTGGCGCTGGAGTCCGGCGTCGTGGTCGAGAACTTCCGGCCCGGCGTCATGCAGCGCCTCGGCCTGGGCTACGAGCAGTTGCGCGCCGAGCGGCCCGATCTCGTCTACTGCTCGATCAGCGCGTTCGGGTCCGGCGCCGGTGCTGCGCTGCCCGGCTACGACATCATCGTCCAGGCGGTCGGCGGGCTGATGAGCATCACCGGAGAGGCCGACGGCGAGCCCCAGAAGGTCGGCGTCGCCCTGGTCGACGTGCTGGCGGGCCTGTACGCGGCGGTCGGCGTGCTGGCTGCGGTGCGTCATCGCGACCGCACCGGCGAGGGCCAGCTCGTCGAGGTCAACCTGCTCAGCGCGCTGCTGGCCAGCCTGGCGAATCAGGCGTCGGCCTTCACCGGTGCCGGTGTCGTGGCCGAGCGGCGCGGCAACGAGCACCCCTCGATCGCGCCCTACGAGACGCTGCCCACCGGCGACGGTCGCATCGCCGTCGCGGTCGGAAACGACAAGCTGTTCCGCGCCTTCTGCACTGCGCTGGGCGCACCGGACCTGGGCACCGACGAGCGCTTCGTGACCAATCCCCTGCGGGTCGCCAACCGGACGCAGTTGCAGGCCGAGCTGCAGGTGCTCATGGCCCCCCGCACCACCGCCGATTGGGCGGCGACCTTGGGCGCAGCCGGCGTGCCCGCCGGACCCGTCAACAACATCGCCGAGGCATTCGCTCTCGCCGAGTCGCTCGGGCTCGATCCGATCCAGCGGATCGGCACGCTGCCGGTCACCAGCAGCCCGATCCGGATGTCACGCACGCCGGTGACCTATCGCCTGCCTCCCCCGCCGGTCCCGCCCGCGGAGCAGCCGTCGGCGATACGGTAGCCGCGTGCAACCGGGTGAACTCAGCTCGTCCTTCGGTGCTGCCGCAGTCGCCTACGACGAGCACCGGCCGGACTATGTGCTGGAGGCGGTGCGCTGGGCTCTTGCGCCAGCACCCGGACTGCGCGTGCTCGACCTCGGGGCAGGCACCGGGAAGCTGACCGCCACGCTGGCCGCGATGGGCGCCGACGTGATCGCGGTCGAGCCCGATCCGGCGATGTTGAGTCAACTGCGCCGTGCCCTGCCGACCGTCGATGCTGTTCAGGGCAGCGCGGAGGCAATTCCGTTGCCTGACGCGTCTGTCGATGCGGTCCTGTCGGGCAACGCGATGCACTGGTTCGACATGGCGGTGGCGCAACACGAGATCGCCCGTGTACTGGCGCCGGGTGGCGTGTTGGCCGGACTGTGGAATCTGCTCGACGACCGGGTCGGATGGGTGGCCGGACTCGCCCGGGTCAGCGGGCCCTCGGCCGTCGGCCCGCGCGACACGCCCGCCAGCTGGCGTGCGGAGACTGCCGATCTGCACCTGCCCGAATCGGGTGCGGCTGCTCGCTTCGGTTCGGTACAGCAGGCCGAGTTCCCACATCAGCAGCGACGAACGGCAGATTCCCTGGTTCAGACACTCGCAACGAGGGCGGGGATGTTGGTCATGCCGGAGCAGGCTCGACGCAGCACGCTCGATCGAATCCGCGACTATCTCGCAGACCAAGCTGAGACTGCCGAGGGCGAGTTCTCGCTCCCGATGCTGACCGGCGTGCTCCGGGTACGACGCCTCTGAACTGCCCAGGCTGCAGTTAGCCATCTTCACTACGTACGGATGGGTTTCTGGTCTGGGTCGATGATGCGGGGTGGTGTCCATTCTGGTCGGCCGTGGGACAGGCGCAGGCGCCAGCCCATGCGTTCGAACTCGCGGTGGTGCATCCCGCAGAGCAGGCAGCCGTTGCTGACGGTGGTGGGTCCCTCGTCCTGCCACTCCCGAACATGATGTGCTTGGGTCCAGCCTGGTGGGGCGGTGCAGCCGGGGAACGCGCAGCCGCTGTCTCGGGCGGTCAACGCCAGTCGTTGGCCTTCGCTGAACAACCGGTGCGTCGAGGAGTAGGCGGCGACTGCTTTCATCGAGTTGAGGACGGTCGCGAACAGGCGGTAGTCGCCCCCGGCCCACCTCATCGCCTCCCGGACGGGGACGTGTGCTCCGTGGCCGGTGGTGGCGAACCCGGTCCCGGTGGCGTAGGTCTCGGCGGTCATGGTCAGCACCACGGTGGCCAGGATCCCGCCGGCGGTCGGCAGCGACCCGGTGTTCACGGTGATCTTCAGGGCGTCCAGCAGCGCGTCATGCCGACGCTGACCCGCGCTGCGGGGGTCGGGGACACCGTCGGCGGCCGGTGTCGGCGCGCCGAGGGAGTCGAACGCGA
>CAZZVT010000285.1:0-2586 GCA_964657545.1 uncultured Jatrophihabitantaceae bacterium | reverse complement strand
CCGTCGTCGGTGATCTTGTCCGGGCCCCACGGCGGCATCCAGACCCAGTTGATCTTCGCGTCGACGGCCAGCGGTTTGGGTCCGAAGGTCAGTGCCGTGTGCGTCTGGTCCTCGATGACATCGGTGAGCGGGCACGCTGCCGAGGTCAGGGTCATGTCGATCGTGATGACGACGCCGTTCTCGCCTTCGTCGACGGTGACGTCGTAGACGAGGCCGAGGTCGACGACGTTGATGCCGAGCTCCGGGTCGACGACATCGCGCATCGCCTCGTCGATCTCGTCGCGGGACGGGACGGTGGTTGCTGTGGTCATAGGGACTTCCCTTCTACGGCATTCTCCTCGGCGGAGGCCACGGCGCTCTTCATGGCCATCCAGCCCAGCAGCGCGCACTTGACGCGAGCCGGGTACTTCGACACACCCTCGAACGCGACGGCGTCCTCGAGCGAGTCGGCGTCGGCCTCGGACAGCTCGGCCGCACCGCGCGACTGCATCAGACCGAGGAACTTCTCCTCCAGCGCCAGGGCGTCGTCGATCGGCTTTCCGTTGACCAGCTCGCTCATCACCGACGTCGAGGCCTGGCTGATGGAACAGCCCTCACCGTCCCACCCCAGCTCGGCGATCTGCCCGTCGGCGATCCGCACGCGCAGCGTGACCTCGTCGCCGCAGGTCGGGTTCACGTGGTGGACCTCGGCGTCGTAGACCTCGGGCAGTCCACGGTGCTGTGGGTTCTTGTAGTGGTCCAGGATGATCTCCTGGTACATCGACTCGCTCATCCGAACATCGCCGCCACCTTGCTCAGACCCGCCACGAGCTGGTCGATCTCGTCGGTGGTGGTGTACACCCCGAACGACACGCGGGTGGTGGCCGCGATACCGAAGCGCACGCACACCGGTCGGGCGCAGTGGTGCCCGGCGCGCACGGCGATGCCGTACTCGTCGAGAAGCTGCGCGACGTCGTGCGGGTGCACCCCGTCGAGCGTGAACGAGATCGCGGCACCGCGGTCGACGTTGTCGGCAGGGCCGATGATCGTCAGGCCGGGTACCTTCTGCAGCTGGTCGAGCGCGTACCCGGTGATCTGCTCGCCGTGCTCGCGCACCGCGTCGATGCCGAGATCGGTGAGCCAGTCGATGGCCACACCCAGCGCGACGGCCTGGGCGATCATCGGCGTGCCGGCCTCGAAGCGGTGCGGCGGCGGCGCGAACGTCGAGCCGTCCATGGCGACGGTCTCGATCATCTCGCCACCACCCAGGAAGGGCGGCAGCGCGGCCAGCAGCTCGTAGCGACCCCACAGCACGCCGACGCCGGTGGGCCCGTAGACCTTGTGGCCGGTGAACGCGAGGAAATCGGCGCCGAGGTCCTGGACGTCGAGACGCAGGTGCGGTGCGGCCTGGGCGGCGTCGACGATCGCCAGCGCACCCACGGCGTGCGCGCGCTCGACGATGCGCTTGACCGGGTTGATCGTGCCGAGCGCATTCGACTGGTACGCGAAGGAGACGATCTTCGTCCGGTCGTTGATGACGTCGTCGATCGCCGACTCGACGAGGCGGCCGTCATCGTCGATGGGGATCCAGCGGAACGTCGCGCCGGTGCGCAGCGCGAGCTGCTGCCACGGAACGATGTTGCTGTGGTGCTCCATTTCGGTGACGACGATCTCGTCACCGGGACCGAGCGCGAACTTCTGTGCCCCCGGAAACGATGCCTGCGCCGACGAAGCGGACGCGTTCGACAACGAGTACGCCAGCAGGTTCAGCGCCTCGGTGATGTTGCGGGTGAAGATCACCTCGTCGCGCGACGGCGCATTTAGGAACGCCGCTACCTTGTCGCGCGCGCCCTCGTAGGCGTTGGTGGCCTCGCTGCCGAGGGTGTGCACCGCGCGCGCCACGTTCGCGTAGTGGTTGGCGTAGAGGTCGGCCTCGGCGTCGATGACCGCCTGCGGCTTCTGCGCGCTGTTGGCGCTGTCGAGGTAGACCAGCGGGACGCCGTGCACCTCGCGCGCCAGGATCGGGAAGTCCTTGCGGACCGCCTCGACGTCCAATCCACCGGTGAACATGACTACGCGCTCGCCGTCTCGTTGACCCCGAAGCGGTGGTAGCCCTCGGATTCGAGCTTCGCGGCCAGCTCGGGGCCGCCGGACTCGGCGATACGGCCGTCGAAGAACACGTGCACGAAGTCGGGCTCGATGTAGTTCAGGATGCGCGTGTAGTGGGTGATCAGCAGCGTGCCGATGCCCTGCTCACGGGAGCGGTTGACCCCGGCGCTGACGACGCGCAGGGCGTCGACGTCGAGGCCGGAGTCGGTCTCGTCGAGGATGGCGATCTTGGGCTTGAGGAGCTCGAGCTGCAGGATCTCGTGCCGCTTCTTCTCGCCGCCCGAGAAGCCCTCGTTCACCGAGCGCTCCTTGAACGTGTCGTCCATCTTCAGCGCGCCCATCGTCTCGTTGACCTCCTTGACGAAGGTGCGCAGCTTGGGCGCCTCGCCGCGGACGGCCGTGACCGCCGTACGGAGGAAGTTGCTGACCGAGACGCCGGGGACCTCGACGGGGTACTGCATGGCCAGGAACAGCCCAGCCCGCGCCCGCTCGTCGACG
>CAZZVT010000284.1:0-2636 GCA_964657545.1 uncultured Jatrophihabitantaceae bacterium | reverse complement strand
GTCGCTGTCGGCGAGCAGGTGCTGGCAGCGGGCGGCCTCGTCCGTCTCGCCGATCCGCTCGGCCGCCTGCCCCAACGCGTAGATCGCCCGCAGCACGCCGCGGTTCGGCTCGTGCGACCACGGGACGAGGCCCTGGCCCTTCCACCCCGCGCGGCGCAGCGCGTCCAGGCCGCGGTGGTAGCCGGTTCGGGCGTAGGCGTAGCCCTCGACGGTGCGCCCGCCGGCCAGCGCGGCCTCGGCGAGCGTCGCCCAGGCCGCGGACGACGTCGGGTGCTGCGCGGCCACCTCGGCCGGGTCGGTGCCGCCCTCGAGCAGGGGCACCGCCGGGTCGTCGGGCAGGTTCGTGGGCGGGGCGAGCAGGTTGCCGAAGTGGGTCATACCGACGATTGTGCCGCGAGCCGCGCGTGCAGCTCGCGGACCCCGCTGACGAACAGGTCGACGCCGAAGCGGTAGTAGGCGTCGTCGTCGTCGGTGGCGGTGAGGCAGTCGGCGCAGGCCAGCACGTTCGGGTAGCGCTCGGCGGGCAGCGAGGCGATGGCCCGGTGCTTCGTGGCGGCGACCTCGGCGCGCTGCTCGGCGGGCACGCCAAGTTCGGCGCCGGCCTCCTGGGTCACGAGCATGATCGCGGTCTGCAGCGCGGTGCGCGCGATGTCCGAGGTCTCCTGCAGGGAGAAGCCGACCTCGCGCAGCATCCCGAACGTGGCCTCGGACAGTGCCAGGCCGGACTCGCTCTGCAGGACGCGCGGCAGCGCCAGGTGCGCCGAGCCCGGATGGCGGCGGAAGCTCTCGACGAGGTTCCCGGTCACCCGTCGCAGCCGCTCGAACCACTCGCCGTCACCGGGCAACTCCACGCCGTCGTAGAAGCTGTCGCCCATCGCTGCGAACAACTCGTCCTTGTTCGGGACGTGCCAGTACAGGGCCATCGGCGTGACACCGAACTCCTGGGCCAGGCGCCGGACCGTGACGGCCCCGATGCTCTCGTCGTCGGCGATCTGCAGCGCGCGCTCGACGATCGCCTCACGGCTCAGGACGGCGTTTTTCGGACTCACGCTTGACAACTATACGCCGTACAGCGCACGCTCCCTGTACAACGTAAATGTACGACGTATAGGAGATCTTATGAGGACAAACCAACGGACGTGGGCACTGATCACGGTGTCCCTCGCGACGTTCATGACCTACCTCGACAACAACATCGTCAACGTGGCCATCCCAGCCATCCAGCGCGACCTCGGCCTGTCCACGTCCGGCCTGGAGTGGGTGGTCAGCGGCTATCTGCTCGCCTTCGCCAGCCTGCTGCTGGCCGGCGGTCGGCTGGGCGACGTGCTGGGCCGCCGCCGACTGTTCGTCACCGGGCTCGCGGTGTTCACCCTCGCCTCGCTGGCCGCCGGGCTGGCCGGCGACGTCGACGTCCTGGTGGCCAGCCGGGCGGTCCAGGGCATCGGCGCGGCCCTGGTCACGCCGACCACGTTGTCGATCATCACGAACCTCTACCCGAACGCGAAGGAGCGCACCGCGGCCATCGGCATCTGGAGCGCGGTCGGCGCGCTGGCCCTCGCCGTCGGCCCCCTGCTCGGCGGCCTCATCAGCCAGCACCTGCCGTGGGGCTGGATCTTCTTCATCAACGTGCCGGTCGGCGCGGCCACCATCGCCGCGGGCCTGTGGGCGATCCCGGCCGATGTCGCCACCGCGCGGCGCAGCCTCGACGTCCCCGGCATCGTGCTGTCGGTCGCCGGCCTGCTCGGCCTGACGTACTCGCTCATCGAGGGCCAGGACAAGGGGTGGACGTCCGCCCCGATCGTCGCCGGATTCGCCGTCGCGACCGGCGCCTTCGCAATGTTCGCCCTCGTCGAGCGGGTCGTCACGGACCCGATGATCGACGTCCGGCTGTTCACCGACCGGGTGTTCACCGGCGGCATCACGGCGATCGTCATGTGGGGCTTCGGGCTGTTCGGGATCTACTTCTTCACCTCGCTGTACCTGCAGAACGTCCTGGGCTTCTCCCCCACCGAGGCCGGCGCCGCGTTCGTGCCGATGGCGCTGCTGATGGCCACCGGCGCGGTGCTCGCCGAGCGCATCTCGGCGCGCATCGGCGCCCACCGCTCGGCCGGGCTGGCGATGCTGCTGATGGCCGCCGGCATCGCGTCCGTGTCGCTGCTCGGCGAGGGCTCGTCGTACGTCGAGCTGATGCCCAGCTTCGCGCTCATCGGGATCGGCGGCGGGCTCTCCGTGCCCCTGACGGCCATGATCATCGGGACGATGCCGGTGGCTCAGGCCGGGGTCGCGTCAGGCATCTTCAACGCCGCCCGGGAGGTCGCCGGACTGCTCGGCATCACCGTCATCGGCGCGATCCTGGCCAACCGGCAGACCGCCGCGCTGCACGCCGGGCACAGCACCGTCGACGCGTTCCTCACCGGCTACCGCCGGGGCCTGATCGTCGCCGCGGTCCTGGTTGCCGCCGGTGGCGTCGCCGCCTACCTCGCCCTGCGCGACACCACGCCGAACCCTGCCCTGCTGGCCGAGCCGGAGCTCGTCACCGCCTGATCCAGCCCGGGACGATGAGGGTCAGGCGGACGTACCCGCCGACTGCAGCGCCTCGCAGGCCTCGACGATCCGCGCGCTCATGCCGGCCTCGG
>CAZZVT010000283.1:0-2702 GCA_964657545.1 uncultured Jatrophihabitantaceae bacterium | reverse complement strand
CGGCCGGCCTTCGAGGCGCACTACCCGCACCTGCTCGAGCGCCTCGAGCGCGAAGCACACGCGGGCGGACGCAAGCACAACCCGGAGGCCAAGGCGCTGGCCACCTCGATCTCCGGCACGGGCGGCGAGCGGCAGGGTCAGCGGGACACCGACCCCGGAAACTGAGCCGGAGGGCCACCAGGACGTCTGAGCACCGGGTCTGATGGAGCCGACCTCGATCCTGGTCACGATCTCCGGGCGCGACCGCCCGGGGGTCACGGCCTGGTTCTTCGCGGCCCTTGCGGCGCACGACGTCGATGTCCGGGACGTCGAACAGGTCGTCATCCAGGACCGATTGATCCTGGCCGTGCTCATCGAACTGCGCGGCGATCCGGCCGCGCTGCGGCACTCCGTCACGCACGCCGCCGATGCCCTGGGCATGGAGTGCGAGGTCGTGGTGGCCGCGCCGGTCGGGTCGCAGCCACCGGTGCCTGCCGACCGCGGCAGCCGCAGCCACGTCATCATGATGGGTCGGCCGCTGCGGCCGGGGGCGATCAGCCATGTGGCCCAGTGCGTCGCCGACGTCGGCGCCAACATCGAGTCGGTGTCGCGCCTGGCCACCGAGCCCGTGTACAGCATCGAGATGATCGTGCGCAGCCCCGATCAGGCCGCCTTGCGCGCTGCGCTCGTCCGGGCGGCCGACGACACCGGCGTCGACATCGCCGTCGAACCGGCCGGGCTGCGTCGCCGGGCGAAACGCCTGGTGGTGCTCGACGTCGATTCGACGCTGATCCGGCACGAGGCCATCGACGTGCTTGCCGAGCGGGCCGGCGTCGGTGCCCAGGTCGCCGACATCACCGCCCGAGCCATGAACGGCGAGCTGGACTTCGCCGAGTCGCTGCGCGCCCGGGTGGCGCTGCTCGAAGGCCTGAGCACCGACGATCTCGACGCTGTCCGGGACTCCCTCGAGCTGACGCCGGGCGCGCGCACGTTCGTGCGCACCCTGCGCCGGGTCGGCTGCCATGTCGGCGTCGTCAGCGGCGGCTTCACCTTCGTCACCGACCGGTTCGTCGCCGAGCTGGACCTCGACTTCGCTGCGGCCAACACGCTCGAGGTCGTCGACGGCCGGCTCACCGGGCGGCTGGTGGGCGAATTGCTCGACCGCGCCGGAAAGGCCGCGGCACTGCGCCGCTTCGCCGACCGCTTCGGGGTCCCGCTCTCGCAGACCGTCGCGGTCGGCGACGGCGCCAACGACATCGACATGCTCGAGGCGGCCGGCCTGGGTGTGGCGTTCAACGCAAAGTCGGCGCTGCGCGCGGCCGCCGACACCTCGGTGAACCTGCCCTACCTCGACAGCATCCTGTTCGTGCTCGGCATCAGCGGCGACGAGGTCGCCGAGGCGATCGCCGACGAAACCTGACCGTCTCGTCCCACCCGTCCACCGATCCCACCCGTCTCACCCGTCTGAACCGTCTGAACCGTCTCACCGGTGATCAACTGCGGATTCGCGTCGTTGATCGACCGACATCCGCAGTTGATCACGAGGTAGGCGGTTGTACACACCCCTCAACGGTTGTCCACACGGCGGCCTGGCGCCGGTGATGCTGACAGCCGCCGGCGCACGCTGCGACGATGTCCCTGGTTCGTGCCGGTGATCTCCCACGGGTGATGAGCGTCGAATCGGCTCGTGACCACGGAATCTCGGCCGCCACCGCTCGCACGCAACTGCGACACGGCTCCTGGCGGCGGATGGGTGCGGGCGTGCTGCTAACTCGACCCGACCCGCCGACGCCCTACGACTGGGCAGCGGCAGGGGTGCTGCTGGCCGGCCCGACCGCGGCCGTCAGCGGATGGGAGGCCCTGCGCATCGCGGGGCTGGTTCGCGGTGGGTCGGACGGACCGCAACTCGTGCTCGTGCTGACCCGGCAGCATCGTTCACGGCGACTCGGTCCGCTGCTCATTCGACGAACCGACCGTCCGTACGCGTCGGTCTGCACCCCGTGGGAGGCTGACCTGCCGCTCACGCCGGTGGTGTCGACTGCACGCGCCGTCGCGGACACCGCCATCGCGCTGCCGACACTCGACTCGGTGCGGGGCATCGTCGCCGCGGCGATCCAGCGCGGGCAATGCCACGCCGACGAACTCCTCGCAGAGTTGCTGGCCTGTCCGCAGCAGGGCAGCGGGCATCTTCGTCGCGCGCTGGCCGAGATCTCGGCCGGTGCGCGATCGGTCGCCGAGGCCCGTGCGTTGGTCGGGCTACAGCGTGGTGACGTGCCTTCCTTCGAGATGAACGTGCCGATCGTCGACGGCCACGATCGGCACGTCTTCACCGTGGACGTGTTGTGGCGCACGTTGCGCGCCGCGCTCGAGATCGACAGCGCCGAGTACCACTTCCGCCGTGGGGACTGGCTGCGGACGCTCGAGCGGCACGCGGCTCTGACCGCCGCAGGACTGTCGGTGTTGCACCTGCCGCCGTCGCGGATCACGCCTGATGGAGCCTGGATCGCGCAGGTCGCCCGCTGGCTCGACACCCGCGCGACCGAACTGGGGCTGCCGAACCGAGGTGCGCGCGGGAGCCAACTGCATGGCGAGCCCGCGCCGCTTGCGTTGCCCGGACTTCATTACGTCCGCTGACCACGTCCCGGACCGCCCCGCCTGGTGATCAACTGCGGATTCGCGACGCTGGTCGACAGAAATGCGCAGTTGATCACCGTGGGCGGGCG
>CAZZVT010000282.1:0-2709 GCA_964657545.1 uncultured Jatrophihabitantaceae bacterium | reverse complement strand
TGCCGCCGTACTACCACCCGGGCGAGAAGTCCGACGAGATCCAGTACATGAAGGAGCGCCGCGCGGCGCTCGGCGGCGCCCTGCCCAAGCGGGTGGTGCGGGCCAAGTCGCTGGCCCAGCCCGGTGACAAGCCCTACGCCGAGTTCCGCAGCGGGTCGGGCAAGCAGCAGGTGGCCACGACGATGGCGACCGTACGACTCTTCAAGGATCTGATGAAGGACAAGGAGATCGGCAAGCGGTTCGTGCCGATCATCCCGGACGAGGCCCGGACGTTCGGTCTCGACGCGAT
Source organism: uncultured Jatrophihabitantaceae bacterium (assembly GCA_964657545.1). GTDB lineage: Bacteria > Actinomycetota > Actinomycetes > Mycobacteriales > Jatrophihabitantaceae > Jatrophihabitans. Next base: position 2,420 of record CAZZVT010000282.1, on the reverse strand, counting down.
CTTCCCGACGGCCAAGATCTACTCGCCGCACGGCCAGGAGTACGAGGCCGTCGACCGCGATCTGCTGCTGTCCTACAAGGAGTCGACGACCGGGCAGATCCTGCACGAGGGGATCTCCGAGGCGGGCTCGATGGCCTCGTTGATCGCGGCGTCGACGTCGTACGCCACGCACGCGACGCCGATGATCCCCTTCTACATCTTCTACTCGATGTTCGGCTTCCAGCGCACCGGCGACCAGTTCTGGCAGCTCGCCGACCAGCTGGGCCGCGGGTTCGTCCTGGGCGCGACGGCCGGGCGCACGACGCTCACCGGCGAGGGGCTGCAGCACGCCGACGGGCACTCGCCGCTGCTGGCGTCGTCCAACCCGGCGTGCGTCGCCTACGACCCGGCGTTCGCCTACGAGATCGCGCACATCGTCCGGGCCGGCCTGGCCCGCATGTACGGCGTCGGTGCCTTCTCCAGCGCCGAGGTCAGCGAGCACGACATCTTCTACTACCTGACCATCTACAACGAGCCCATCATCCAGCCGGCCGAGCCCGCGGACCTCGACGTGTCTGCGCTGCTGAAGGGCATGTACCTGTTCTCGCGCGGGCTCACCGACACCGGTCGACCGCGGGCGCAGCTGCTCGCGTCGGGCGTGGCCGCGCCGTGGGCCCTCGAGGCGCAGCGGATGCTCGGCGAGGAGTGGGGCGTCGACGCCGACGTGTGGTCGGTGACGTCGTGGAACGAGCTGCGCCGCGACGCGATCGAGTGCGAGCAGCACGCCCTTATGCACCCGGGCGAGGACGCACCGGTGCCGTTCGTGACCTCTGCACTGACCGACGCCGCCGGACCGGTGGTGGCGGTGTCGGACTTCATGCGCGCGGTTCCCGATCAGATCTCGCGGTGGGTGCCCGGTGACTACACCTCGCTCGGCACCGACGGTTTCGGTTTCGCCGACACCCGTGGCGCGGCCCGCCGGTTCTTCCACGTCGACGCCCAGTCGATCGTGGTCGCGACGCTGGAGCAGCTGGCGCGCCGCGGCGAGGTCAAGCGTGAAGCGCCGAAGGAGGCCTTCGAGAAGTACCAACTGAACTCGGTGACGGCCGCCGGCCACGGCAACACCGAGGGCTCCGCGTAGTCCCAGCCTCTGTTCCGCCTTCCCCACCCCGGTGGTCGATTCTCCGCGCCGGAATCGACCAGCAGGGTGGGGAAGCGGGTCAGGGACGCAGGGCTGAACGCAGGATGGCGACGGTCTCGGGCCAGTGGTGCCGCAGGTCGTCCCAGGTGACGCGTTCGACGCGGTAGCCGTGCCGCCGCAGGTGCTGCTCGCGGCGCTTCTCGGCCGAGCGCGCGGGCCCGCCGTACTTGCCGAGACCGTCGATCTCGAGGATCAGCCGCGCGTCCGGCCACAACATGTCGACGCGGTAGCCGGCGACGATCCGTTGCAGCTCGGGGGCGGGCAGCCCGTCGTCGTGCAGGGCCAGCCGGACGAGTGACTCCAGCGGCGACTCGGCCAGCGGTGTCGCGAGCTCGACGATCGCGCGCGCCTGCCGGACGCCCGGCCACCCGATGGCGTCGATGAGCGCGCGGTCGAGTGCCGGGCGGTCGATGAGCCGCTCGTAGAGGGCAGCGTCAGCAGCCATGAGGCCGTCGCGCCGGTCGTGGCGGGCGAGGTCGACGACCGTCCGCGCGCAGTCGGTGACCCGGACGCCGAACCACCGTTCGACGCTGCGCTCGGCCAGCGCCGCACCGAACGAGTGGCACGACGCATCGCGGCCGAGGCCGGCCTCACCCGGCGCTGTCAGCTCCGCCGGGACAGGCACCTCGAGCGTCGGCAAGCCGTGCAGGACGGCCGCGCTGCGCCCGCCCACGGTGTGTCCGGGACGGCACAACGCGGCACCCGCGGCCACCAACGCGTGCTGCCGGCGAGCGATGTCGAAACGGTCGGCGGCACCGGGCGTCACGTCGGCGGGCGCTACGGTTCCGAGCATCGGAACGCCCCACTCGCCACGACGCACCCGGGTGCGTTGGGTCGAGCGGCTGACGCCGAGCCCCCGCAGCTGCGCGGGTGTCAGCACGAAGCCCTGGCCGGCGGCGGCCACCAGGATCGGGTCGTCGGTCGCGGCGAGCGCATGCCACCAGCGTTGCCAGCTGCGTGCGCGGCCTTGGTCGGTCGGCTCGGAGACACCGGGCCGGGCATGGACCAGCACGTTGTCGAGGTACCACTGCGGGTCGGGCAGTTCGAGCACGTCGACGATCCTGCGATGCCGCAACGCTCCGACGCGGGTTGTCCACACCCCCGCTCGCGCTTCCCCACCCAGGTGGTCGATTCCGAGCGCTCTGATCGACCACCTGGGTGGGGAAGGCAGAATCAAGGCATGACGATCATCAAGATCAACGCGATCACTGTCGAGTCCGGTAGCGGCGACGAGCTGGCC
>CAZZVT010000281.1:0-2755 GCA_964657545.1 uncultured Jatrophihabitantaceae bacterium | reverse complement strand
CAGCGCGTCGTCGCGCTCGTTGATGACCTCGTACAGGATCTGGACGCCCTGGTTCGGGACGCCGACCTCGTAGGCGTCGGGATACATCAGGGCCCAGCGGACGTCGACTGCGTCCCAGTCCTTGCTGCGCGCGTTCAGCTCGCCGCCGACGTACTGGATCGGCTTGCTGACCAGGGGCAGCAGGGATTCCAAGCGGGGAAAGAGCGACTCGACAGGCACGGGACCCCACTGTACGGGCCGATGGACGGTCAGGCTTTCGGTTTGCCCGGGGTGTAGAGCCAGGTGCGGAAGAACGACGTCAGATCCTGGTGCGCCACCGTCGAGGCGTAGGCGGTGAACTGCGCGACGGTGGCATTGCCGTGACGGTGCGCAGCGACCCAGCCACGCAGGATGCGGAAGAACACCGGGTCGCCGAGCTTCTCGCGCAGGGCCTGCAGCGTGCCCGCCCCGCGGTCGTACACCGATTGGGCGAAGATGCCCTTGGCCGAGCCGGGCCGCCCGGGCGGCGGGTTCCACTCGTCGGTGTCGGATGCCGGCTTGGCAAGCAGGTCGTCGAGGTGCTGCGCAGCCGTCTTGATCCCGGCGTGTTCGTCCCAGAGCCAGGAGGAGAACTCGGCGAAGCCCTCGTTGAGCCAGATGTCGCGCCACTGCCGCAGGGTGACGTCGTCGCCGAACCACTGGTGCGCGAGCTCGTGCGAGAGCGTCTGGATGTCGGGTGCGCTGTCGAACAGCGGGCGGGTGGCCGTCTCGAGGGCGTAGCCCACGTTCGGCGCATGGTCGACGATCGCGCCGGTCTGGCCGAACGGGTAGCGGCCGTAGACGCTGCTGAAGTACTCGACGACGGCCGGCAGCTTCGTCAGGACGGTGAAGGCCTGCTTCTCCTGCGGGTCGACGGCGAGGTAGTACGGGATTCCCGAGGACGTCCGGCCGGTGCGGACGGTGAACTTCCCGATCGTGGCCGTCACGAGGTAGTCCGACACCGGCGTGCTCAGCGACCAACGCCAGGTCGCGGTCTGCGCGTGCCGGGTGACGCCGAGCAGCCGGCCGTTCGACACGGCCTTGATCCCGCGCGGGACGGTGATCGACACCCGGTAGGTGGCCTTGTCGCGCGGGGTGTCGTTCACCGGGAACCAGGTCGGCGAACCCTGCGGTTCGCTGGCCACGAACGCGCCGTCGCTGGTGGGGATGAAGCCGTCGAGCGAGCCGTCGGGGTCGGTGACGGCCTTGGCCGTGCCGGCGTAGCGGACCGTCACCGTGAACCGATGGCCCTTGGCCAGGTGGTGCCGGGGCGTGATGACGAGTTCCTGCACGAACTTCTTCGGCTGGCTGAAGCGGGCGGCGTGGCCGTTCACCCGCACCGACGAGACATGCAGGTTGCGGCGCAGGTCGAGGTCGAAGCGCGACAGCGCCTGGGTGGTCCGCGCGTGCACCGTGGCGACGCCCGAGAGGTGCTTGCTGGACGGCGTGTAGTGGATCGCGATGCGGTACGAGGCGACGTCGTACCCGCCGTTGCCCTGCCGCGGGTAGTACGAGTCGCCGCCGGACCGGCTGCCCGGGCTCGCCGTTCCCGCCGCCGTGGCCGGCGACGTCATCGAGCCCAGCGTCAGCAGCGCCAGGACCAGCAAGATGAGAGCACGCCGTGAGGTTCGCATGCACGGCATGGTCGCACGCCGAGGCAGGATTGTGGCGGTGACCACCCGCTCGCTCGTGCGCCCGCGGACCGACGCGGTGCCCCCGCAGGTGCTTCTGCTTTTCGCGGTGACGTCCGTCCAGATCGGGTCCGCGTTCGCCGACCGGATCTTCGCCCATGCCGGGCCGGGCGGCGTCGCGTTCCTGCGGGTGCTGTTCGCCGCGATCGTGCTGGTGGCCGTGGCCCGTCCGTCGCTGCGTGGTCGCTCGCGTGGCGAGATCGGCTTGGTGCTCGGGTACGGCCTGGCCCTGACCGGGATGAACTGGTCGTTCTACGAGGCGCTCGACCATCTGCCGCTCGGCGTGGCGGTGACCATCGAGTTCACCGGACCACTGGCCGTGGCAGTGGTCGGATCGAGGCGGGCGCTCGACCTGCTCTGGGTTGCGCTGGCCGCGGCCGGCGTGGTGCTGCTCGCGACCCGCGGTGGCAACGAGGGCGTCCAGACGATCGGGGTGGTTCTGGCGCTCGTCGCGGCCTCGTGCTGGGCGGCCTACATCCTGCTCGCGAAGCGGGTCGGAACGAGCTTCGCGACGCTGGAGGCGCTGGCGATCGGGATGGCGTGCGGCACCGTGCTGGTGCTGCCCGCCGGCGTGATCGAGGGCGGCTCGGCGTTGCTGTCGCCCGGCGTGCTGGGCGCCTGCCTCGGTGTCGCGGTGCTGTCGTCGCTGATCCCGTACTCCCTTGAACTCATCGCCCTGCGGCGATTGAGCACTGCGGTGTTCGGCCTGCTGATGAGCATCGAACCGGCGGTCGCCGCGCTCGCCGGTGTCGTGGTGCTCGGTCAGTCGCTGACGGCGGCCCTGGTCGTCGCCCTTGTGCTGGTGGTGGCGGCGAGTGCGAAACCACGGCCCGTGCCGCGGCTGCCGCCATTGTTGGCGCCCGAGTCCTGGCTGCCCTGGTGGCGCAGCGAGAAATTCAGACCGTCCTGCGATACGTCCAGGCCCGCTTCGCGCAGGGCGCGCGTCAAAGCGGGCGCGTCCTTCTGCAGAAGATCCAGAGTCTGGGGCTGGTCGGCGGAAAGATGTGCGCTGGCCTTGCCGGTGGCGTCGATCGACAGGCGCACTT
>CAZZVT010000280.1:0-2763 GCA_964657545.1 uncultured Jatrophihabitantaceae bacterium | reverse complement strand
TTCAGCGTGCGCAGCACGCGGTACACGTCGAGCGGATCGGCGTCGGTCGCGACACCGAACCGCTGGCCGGGCACGATCTGGAACACCTCCCCGGCGCGGATGGCCTCGATCGAGGCCTCGACAGCCTTCTCGTACTCCCCCGGTTCCGAGCGCGAGGTCGCCACCTTGGGTGGGACCGATTGCATCGAGGCGACGGTCGGTGCGGCGGGGGTGGCGAGCGAGGCCTGCATGGCGTCCAGACGCGACAGCGCATCGCTGTGCGCGGCGTCGAGGTCCGCGCCGGACATGCCGGGGTCGAGCAGCGCATTCGCGATCAGCACCACCGTGCACGCGTGGTGATCGACCGCGGCGAGGTCGGTGGTCAGCAGCAGGGTGAGCTCCGGCAGGCCCAGATCGTCGACCGCCGTATCGGGCAGCCGCTCGATACGCCGTACGACGTCGTAGCCGAGGTAGCCGACCAGACCTCCGGTGAACGGCGGCAGGTCCGGCAACCGCGGGCCCCGCAGCGCGCGCCACGCCTCACCGACGACAGCCAACGGATCGCCCGAGGTCGGGACGCCGTCGGGCACCGTGCCCGTCCACGAGGCCTCACCGTCGCGGACGGACAGCGTCGCCAGGGCGTCGACGCCGATGAAGGACCAGCGGGAGAACGAGGCGCCGGGCTCGGCGGACTCGAGCAGGAAGGTGCCCGGGCGCCCGGCCGCGAGCTTGCGGTACACCCCGACCGGCGTCTCGGCGTCGGCGAACAGGGTGCGGGTGATCGGCACGAGCCGGTGCGTGGTCGCCAGCCGGTCGAGGTCTCCCCGGCCGATGGGCGCGGTCATGTCGACACCGCGACGTCGAGCCGGCCGCCGGCGTCGAAGCAGCTGTGCTCACCGGTGTGACAGGCCGGCCCGACCTGGTCGACCGTGATCAACAATGCGTCGGCGTCGCAGTCGAGCGCCACCGACTTGACGTGCTGGACGTGCCCCGACGTCTCGCCCTTCACCCAGTACTGCCGGCGGGACCGCGACCAGTACGTGGCCCGGCCGGTGGTCAGCGTGCGGTGCAAGGCCTCGTCGTCCATCCAGCCGACCATGAGCACCTCGCGGGTGTCGTACTGCTGCACCACGGCGGCGACGAGGCCGGTGGGGTCACGCTTGAGCCGAGCGGCGACGGCCGGGTCGAGGGCGGACATGCTGCGATTGTGCCGAACCACTCCTAATCGGCTGCGGAATGGGCTGCCGGCAGCGCGACGGTGACCGTGCTGCCCAGCTCGACGCTGCTGTCGAAGCGGACCGTCCCGCCGTGTGCGCGCACGATCGTGGCCACGATCGACAGACCGAGACCGCTGCCCCCGCGAGCGCGGGTGCGGGCCTTGTCGGCGCGCCAGAACCGCTCGAACACGTGGGAGGCGTCCTCGGGCGTCAGGCCCGGGCCGCCGTCGATGACCTGCATCGTGACGGTGTAGTCATCGCCCCAGGCACGAACCCGGATCGGCCGCCCGGCGGCGGAGTGCACCGCGGCATTGTTGATCAGGTTGCGGATGACACGGACGAGCTGATCCCGGTCGCCGACCACCTGCGGCGTGCCGTGCACCTCGGCGTCGAACGGCCGCTCGGGGAACGCTGCCTGCGACCCCCGCACGCAGTCGTCGACGAGATCGGGCACGTCGACGAGCTCGGTGCGTGCCGGTCGGTCGCTGCCGTCGGACTCGCCGCGGGCGAGCAGCAGGAGGTCCTCGACCAGCCGCGACATCCGGGTGCCCTCGGACTCGATGCGGCCCAGGTTGTCGTCGGAGGCATCGCCGGCCGCCCGCTGCATGCGGGCCAGCTCGGCGTAGCCGCGGATCGAGGTCAGCGGGGTGCGCAGCTCGTGCGAGGCGTCGGCCATGAACTGGCGCATCCGCTCCTCGCTCTCGACGCGGGCCGCGAACTGCGCCTCGAACGCCGCGAGCATCGTGTTGAACGAGGTCGCCAACTGACCCACTTCGGTGTCCGGCTCGTCGTCGGGCACCCGGCGGTCCAGCCCGGCACCGTCGGGGGACAGCTCAGCGGCCACCTCCTGCGCGGTGATGGTGACCCGACGCAACCGCCGCAAGTTGAATCGCACGCCGTAGGCCGTGGCGATCAGAGCCAGCAGAACTGCCGCACTGCCGATCACCGCTTCGAGCGCGAGCAGGCGTTGGAGAGTGTCTTGCTCGTCCTGTGTACTGAGCCCGACAACGATCACGACCTGCGTGCCGTTGAGGTTTGCCGGACGCACCGTCACCCGCAGCTGGACACCGTCGCGTGTGTCGATCGTGACCGGGTCGATGGACTCTCGATTGGCGAGCCGGACCCGCTGACCGGCCGTCAGATCGATCGGTGACAACCCGTCGGCAGACTTCGACGGGTTGGCAGCCACCGTGCCGCTGCCGGGTGCAAGTGCGACCAGGTACACCGGGACCGCGCGGCCCGCGTCGCTTCCGTTGTCGACAAACGCGCGGCCGAAACCCTGATTGACCGTCGATACGAGCTGCTGATCCAGCTTGTCACTCAGAAAAGACCTCAAGGAGAAATAGGTGCCGCCGCTGACTGACAGGACGAGCAGAGCCACCAGCGTGACGACGAACCCGACGAGTTTCCCGGTCAGGCTGCGCGGCCCGAAATCGCGCGGCCGACGCGGTCGCGCCCGCGGGGCCGGCTCGAACTCGACCGGCGTGGCTGGCGAGACCGGCGGCTGGTCGACCGGGGTGAGCGGGTCGCCGTGGAGGAACTCGATACGGCTCATGAACGAATGCGC
>CAZZVT010000279.1:0-2840 GCA_964657545.1 uncultured Jatrophihabitantaceae bacterium | reverse complement strand
GGCGCGGAAGCCGTCCAGAAGCCGACCGGCTGGTTCATCGTCAACTGGCTCTTCTTCTGGCCGCTGGCCATCTACTCGCTCGTCTCGGCCTGGGGCAACATCGACCGCGCGCTCTTCGCCGGCGACATCGCGGGAGCCCGATACCACGCCGACCGCGTGAAGAAGTTCGGCATCATCGCGCTCTGCGTGGGCCTGGGCTTCACGGTGCTCTTCATCGTGCTCGACATCGCCGTGTTCGCCACCGTCAGCAGCAGCTGCAGCGGCTACAACTGCTGACTAGCTGCGCCCGCGGAACAGGCTCGTGACCGAACCGTCCTCGAAGACCGCCTTGATCGCCTGCGCCAGCAGTGGGGCGATCGTCAGGACGGTCAGCTTGTCGAACTCGTGCTCGTCGCGGATCGGCAGGGTGTTGGTGACGATGACCTCGCTGATCCGGCTGTTCTTGAGCCGGTCGACGGCGGGGCCGCTGAAGATGCCGTGGGTCGCGGCGACGATGACGTCGGTGGCGCCGGCGTCGTAGAGCAGGTCGGCGGCCTTGGTGATCGAGCCCGCGGTGTCGATCATGTCGTCGATCAGCAGGGCGCACCGGCCGCCGACGTCGCCGACGACCCGGTTGGCCTCGACCTCGTTGGCAGCGTCGATGTTGCGGCTCTTGTGCACGAACGCGATGTCCAGACCGCCGAGTTCGTCGGCCCACTGCTCGGCCATGCGGACGCGCCCGGTGTCGGGTGAGACGACGACGAGGTCGTCGGTGCCGTTGCCCCGCTCGCCGTACTTCTCGCGCACATAGCTCGACAGCAGAGGCATCGCGAACAGGTGGTCGACGGGCCCGTCGAAGAAGCCCTGGATCTGCGCGGTGTGCAGGTCGACGGTCATCAGGCGGTCGGCGCCCGCCGTCTTGAACAGGTCGGCGACGAGCCGGGCCGAGATCGGCTCGCGGCCGCGGTGCTTCTTGTCCTGCCGGGCGTAGGGGTAGAACGGCGCGACCACGGTGATGCGCTTGGCGGAGGCCCGCTTCAGCGCGTCGACGAGGATGAGGCTCTCCATGAGCCAGTCGTTGATCGGCGTGGTGTGCGACTGGATCACGAACGCATCGGTGCCGCGCACGGATTCGTTCGGGCGGATGAACAGCTCGCCGTTGGCGAACTGGCGCCGGGTGGTCTCGGTGACGGTGACCCCGACGTGCTGAGCGATCTCGTCCGAGAGCTGCGGGTACGCGCCTCCGGACAGGATGACGAGGCTCTTCCTACCGGCGACCTGCAACGTGGACATCGGGCCTTCCCCTCACTGATCGTCGGAGCTGGAGGGGTGGTGGTCGGCGGCTCGGGCGGCGGCGTCGGCGGACGGTGTGCCGGGTCGCTTGCGTGCCACCCAGTCTGCCACGTTTCGCTGCCGGGCGCGGGCCACGGCCATGGCCCCGGGCGGCACGTCCTGGGTGATCACCGAGCCGGCCGCGGTGTACGCGCCGTCGCCGATCTCGCGTGGGGCCACGATCATCGTGTCGCACCCGATCCGGACGTGGTCGCCGACCACGCTGCGGTGCTTGGCCACGCCGTCGTAGTTGACGAACACGCTGGAGGCACCGATGTTGCTGTGGGCGCCGATCGTCGCGTCGCCGACGTAGGTCAGGTGCGGCACCTTGCTGCCCGCGCCGACCTCGCTGTTCTTCACCTCGACGTAGGTGCCGACGTGCGCGCCGTCGAGCAGCACCGTGCCCGGGCGCAGATAGGCGAAGGGGCCGACGCTCACATCGTTGCCGACGCGGGCCCCCGTCGCGACGGCGCGGGTGATCGTCGCGCCGGCGCCGACCTGGGTGTCGGTGAGGCTGGTCTGCGGGCCGATCTCGGCGCCGCCGGCGACGATGGTGCGCCCGTGCAGGTCGACCGAGGGCCACAGCGTGACGTCGGGCGCCAGCACGACATCGGCGTCGACCCAGGTGCTGGCCGGGTCGACGACCGTGACGCCCGCGCGCATGTGGGCGTGCAGCACCCGGCGGTTGTAGGCGGCATGTGCTGCCGCGAGCTGCACGCGGTCGTTGACGCCGGCGGTCTCGTCGGCGGGTGCGACGACGGCGGCGATCGATCGCCCGTCGGCGACCAGGATGCCGATGACGTCCGGCAGGTACTCCTCGCCCTGCGCGTTGTCGGTGGACAGCCGGGTCACCGCGTCGCGCAGGGCGGTGTGCTCGAAGGCGTAGACGCTGGTGGCGACCTCGTCGACGGCGAGCTCGTCGGGGGTGGCGTCCTTGTGCTCGACGACGCGGGTGACGCTGCCGTCGGCGCCGCGCAGCACCCGTCCGTAGCCGGCCGGATCGTCGAGCACGCTGGTGAGCAGGGTGGCGGCCGCGCCCCGGGCCTCGTGCTCGGCGACCAGCGCCGAGAGGCCGGCCGGGGTGAGCAGCGGGGCGTCGCCCGGGACCACGACGACGGTGCCGGTGGCGTCGGTGGGCACCGCCTCGAGCGCGAGTCGCACCGCGTGCCCCGTTCCGCGCTGCTCGTCCTGCACGACAGGCACAGCCGACGGGGCGATGGCGGACAGATGGGCGGTGACCTCGGCCCGGCGGTGCCCGACGACCACCACCGTGACCTCGGCCGCCAGTGGCGTGCCTGCGGCCAGGACGTGACCGAGCATCGAACGCCCGGCGAACCCGTGCAGAACCTTGGGCAGCACGGGCGAGCGCATGCGGGTGCCCTCTCCGGCGGCCAGCACGATCACAGCAGCAGGTGTCACAGGGGTCTGGGGCACGAGGCCGGGTTCCTTCCCGAAGTGGCTACACCGTTCGGTGGCTGGGGGACTCGGACTCGAACCGAGACTGCACGGCTCCAAAGGCCGGCGGGCTG
>CAZZVT010000278.1:0-2856 GCA_964657545.1 uncultured Jatrophihabitantaceae bacterium | reverse complement strand
CGGGTGGCACCAGCGCAGGTGGCGGCGGTGACGGTGTTGCACGCGCCGTCGCCGTCTGCGGTCGCGGAACCGCTGCGGCTCACCCGCCGCGGCGTCGTGGTGCTCAGCGTGCTCACGGCGGGGCTCGGGGCACTGCTGGTTTGGGCTGCGGCACTGTCGACGCCCGGCGCAGCGCACGCTGCGTCGTCGGCCGGTCGAGCGGCCGGCGGGCCGGCCACCGTCACCGTGCACTCCGGCGACACGCTGTGGGGCCTTGCCGCCCGGGTGGCACCGGGCCGCGATCCGCGGGCCGAGGTCGCACAGCTGCGGCGTCTCAACCACCTGAGCGACCCCTCGCTCGCGCCGGGACAGGTCCTGCGCGTGCGCTGACGCAGGCCGTTCCGCACGGCCCGGCCGGCGCCAATGTCGCGACGCGCGCTCGGCGCGCTTGCGGAACAGTTCGGGGCGCTCTACGGTTCACCCCTACATGTAGTAGTTACATGGTTGTTCTTTGTCCACAGGTTGGGTCGCTCGTCCACACGTGCTCCACACCGTGGTCCCCAGCTTGTGGACAGGGTCGTCCACAGACTGCTGCAACAACACCGCGCTAGTGCAACACCGCGAGAGGGGCGTTTCCGATGCGTTGCCCGTATTGCCGGCACCCCGATTCGCGCGTTGTCGATTCGCGCGAGCAGGACGAGGGTCAGGCCATTCGGCGGCGTCGCTCCTGCCCCGAGTGCAGCCGTCGGTTCACCACCGTCGAGGTGGCGACCCTCGCAGTCGTCAAGCGCAGCGGAGTCACCGAGCCGTTCACCCGCGCCAAGGTCGTCAGCGGTGTTCGGCGCGCCTGCCAGGGACGCCCGGTCGACGAGGACGATCTGGCCCAACTGGCGCAGACCGTCGAGGAGGCGATCCGGGCCACCGGGGTCGCCGAGGTCCCCAGCGACGAGGTCGGTCTGGCGATCCTCGGTCCGTTGCGCGAGCTCGACCAGGTCGCCTACCTGCGCTTCGCCAGCGTCTACCAGGCGTTCAGCTCCGCCGAGGACTTCGAGAAAGCCATCGTCGATCTGCGCAACCGTACCGACCCCTCCGCCGCCGACACACCAGCCGAATAGCTCTGTACAACTCGCCCCCTCTGCGAGCCCCCGTCACCCGTCCCGGAAGGACACCCGCATGACCCAGACCGACCTGACCCACTCCGCGAGCTCGGGGTCCGACAGCTCCGGCAATGACTCCGTCGGCGGCTCCGCGGGCAAGCCCGTGTACTCGGAGCAGGGTCTGCACGTCGAGCGGGTGTACACCGCCGACGGCGTGCATCCCTATGCCGAGGTCACCTGGGAGCGTCGCGACATCGTCATGACGAACTGGCGTGACGGTTCGATCAACTTCGAGCAGCGCGGCGTCGAGTTCCCTGACTTCTGGTCGGTGAACGCCGCCAACATCGTCACCACCAAGTACTTCCGCGGCGCGGTGGGCTCGGATGCCCGCGAGTGGTCGCTGCGTCAGCTGATCGACCGGGTCGTGCACGCCTATCGCGAGGCCGGCGAGCTCAACGCCTACTTCGCCTCGCCCGGCGATGCCGAGATCTTCGAGCACGAACTGACCTGGATGCTGTTGCACCAGGTGTTCAGCTTCAACTCGCCGGTCTGGTTCAACGTCGGCACGACCTCGCCGCAGCAAGTGTCGGCCTGCTTCATCCTGGCCGTCGACGACACCATGGACTCGATCCTGAACTGGTACCGCGAGGAAGGGTTGATCTTCAAGGGCGGTTCCGGTGCCGGGCTCAACCTCTCGCGGATCCGCTCGTCCAAGGAGCTGCTGTCCTCCGGTGGCACCGCGTCGGGGCCGGTCAGCTTCATGCGCGGCGCCGACGCCTCGGCCGGCACCATCAAGTCCGGTGGCGCCACCCGCCGTGCAGCGAAGATGGTCGTGCTCGACATCGATCACCCCGACATCGAGGAGTTCGTCTCGACCAAGGCGCGCGAGGAGGACAAGATCCGCGTCCTGCGCGATGCCGGTTACGACATGGATCTCGGCGGATCCGACATCACCTCGGTGCAGTACCAGAACGCGAACAACTCCGTCCGCGTCAGCGACCAGTTCATGCGCGCCGTCGACGAGGGCGCCGGGTTCGGGCTGCGGGCGCGGAGCGACAACCGGGTCATCGAGACCGTCGACGCCAAGGGCCTGTTCCGCAAGGTCGCACAGGCGGCGTGGGAGTGCGCCGACCCGGGCATCCAGTACGACGACACCATCAACGACTGGCACACCAACCCCGAGACCGGCCGGATCAACGCGTCCAACCCGTGCTCGGAGTACATGAGCCTGGACAACACCTCGTGCAACCTCGCCTCGCTGAACCTGATGACGTTCCTGGAGAACGACAACACCTTCGCAGCCGAGCGCTTCGTCAAGGCCGTCGAGCTGATCATCACTGCGATGGACATCTCCATCTGCTTCGCCGACTTCCCGACCGACGCGATCGGCGCGAACACCCGCGCCTACCGTCAGCTGGGCATCGGCTACGCCAACCTCGGTGCGCTGCTCATGGCCACCGGGCTGGCCTACGACTCCGACGGCGGCCGGGCGCTGGCCGGCGCCATCACGTCCCTGATGACCGGTGTCGCCTACCGCCGTTCGGCCGAGCTCGCCGGCATCGTCGGTCCCTACGAGGGTTACGCCCGTAACGCGGCGGCGCACTCGCGCGTCATGCGCAAGCACGCCGCAGCCAACGACTCGGTGCGCACGCTGAACCAGAACGACCGCGATGTGCTGAGCCTGGCCACGGCCGAGTGGGCCACCGGCAACTCGATCGGCGAGCGCAACGGCTGGCGCAACGCGCAGGCCTCGGTGCTCGCGCCCACCGGCACCATCGGG
>CAZZVT010000277.1:0-2897 GCA_964657545.1 uncultured Jatrophihabitantaceae bacterium | reverse complement strand
CCCGGACCTGTTCGGCGATCTCGTACACCCGCCCATCGTGCCTCCTATCCTGGGCCGATGCCGCTCGCGCTCGACACGATCCATCGCTTCCCGGTCAAGTCCTGCCGGGGCGAGGCGCTGTCCGAGGCGCTCGTCGAGCCGTGGGGGCTGACCGGCGACCGGCGCTGGCTGATCGTCGACGCCGACGGCCAGCAGGTCACGGCCCGCGAGCACCCGGCGCTGCTGCTCGTCACCCCCACCCTGCGCGCCGACGGCGGGCTCGAGCTCACCGGCCCGGGCATCGACCCGCTGCACGTCCCGCCGCCGAGCGGCCCGCTGGTCGACGTCAGCGTGTGGAGGACCGGGCTCGCGGCCACCCTCGCCGACGACCGCGGCTGGTTCAGCGCGCTGCTCGGCACGCCCGCCCGGCTCGTGTACCTCGACGACCCGACCCGGCGCCCGATCACGTCCGGCTTCGCCGAGCCGCAGGACCGCGTCTCCTTCGCCGACGGCTACCCGCTGCTGCTGGCGACCACGGCCTCGCTCGACGTGCTGAACGACCTGATCGTCGCGGGTCCACGCGGCGACGAGGGGCCGCTGTCGATGACGCGCTTCCGGCCGAACGTCGTGGTCAGCGGCGGCTCGCCGTGGGTCGAGGACGGGTGGCGGTCGGTGCGCATCGGCGATGCGGTGTTCCGGGCCGTCAAGGGCTGCGAGCGCTGCGTCATGACCACGACCGATCCGGACACGGCCCAGCGGGGCAAGGAACCGATCGCGACGCTCGCGCGCCATCGCCGGTGGGACGGCAAGACCTGGTTCGGCATGAACCTCGTGCCCGACACCCCCGGCCCGACGATCAGGGTCGGCGATCCGGTCGAGATCCTGCGCGAGCAGCCCGGGGTCGACGGGCCGCCCCGCTGAACACCCCGGCCGCCGGGCGCCGAGTCGACGTCGCGGCGTACCTGCTCACCGCGCTGCTGCTGACCACGGGCACGCTGCACTTCCTGGTACCCGGCGGGTTCGAGAGCATCGTGCCGCGCTTCCTGGGTTCGGCCGCGTTCTGGGTGGCGATCAGCGGCGTCGCCGAACTGTCGTGCGCGGTAGGCCTGGCGCTGCGCCGAACGCGTCGCCTTGCTGCGTGGGCCACCGTCGCACTGTTCGTGGTGGTTTTCCCGGCCAACATCACGATGGCGGTGCACGCTGCACAGGGTGACGGCGGCCGGCTCGTGGCGTACGCACGGCTTCCGCTGCAGGTCCCGCTCGTGCTGTGGGCCTGGTGGATCGCCCGTCGCGCTACCGGCTCCTGGCCCGCAGGATCCGCACCGTCGCGGTGGCCGTGGTGACGACCGTGCCGTCGGGCGCATGCAGCTCGCCGGCCAGGAAGGCCACCGACGAGCCCTTGCGCAGCACCCGGCCGCGGCCGGTCAGTGTGCCGACCGGTGCCGGGCTCAGATAGCTGACGTTCAGCTGCAGCGTCGGGGCGAACTGGTCGGCCGGCAGCACCGAGAGCACGGCGCAGCTGACGGTCGTGTCGAGCATCGCGGCGAGGAAGCCACCCTGCACGCCGCCGAGCATGTTCGCGAACTCCGGCCGCGCATGGAACGTGCCCTCGACCTCGCCGCGATCGGAGTCGACCGACACCAGCCGGAACCCGAGGTGCCCGGCGGCCGGCGGCAGCGGACCGCCGTTGTCGAGCAAATCCCGGAACCAGTGCGACGGGTGCGGTGCTTCGCTCATGCGCGCGAGCCTGCCACGACGCTCAGTCCGAGGTGACGTCGAGCCCCAGGCCGATCGCGATCACGACGGCCTGTTCCCAGGTGACCCGCGCGCCGGCCAGCCGGACGCCCCAGGGGTTCAGCGTGTGCAGGTCGGTGCCGCGAAGGTCGCAGCGCTCGAGCTGCGCCTCGTGCCAGGCCGCTGCCGACGCCTCGCACCCGCGCAGCACGCCGCCACGCGCATCGACGTTGCTGAGGTCGATCTCCCGCATCCGGACGTCGACGAAGGTGGCGGTGCGCAGATCGGCCCGGCGCAATGCGACGAAGGACCAGTCACCGCCCTCGACCGTCATACGCGCGAACTCGCAGCGCTCGAACGACGAGCCGATGAACTTGCAGTCCTGCAACGTGGCGTTGGTGAACCGGCACGACACGAAGGTGCAGTTCACGAAGGCCGCCGCCGTGTGCCGTGCCAGTTCGAAGCCGACGTCGCGGAAGGTGCAGCCCTCGAACACCAGGCCGCCGGTGGACGTCGTCTCGGCGAGGTCGACCCGGACGTACTCGACCGCGGTCTCGGTCCGTCCGCTGAGGTCCTCGACACTCCAGTCCTCGCCGACCACGCGGCTCGGCGGTGGCGTCCCGTCGGTCATGAGGCGCGCAGCCAGTCACCCAGGAGCTCGACGGCGCGCAGGATCTCGGTGCCGTCGCCGGCGAAGCACATCCGGATGTACCTGCCGCCGTCGACGGGATCGAAGTCGACGCCCGGCACGACGGCCACGCCCGTTGCGTCGAGCAGCCGGCCGACCCAGCCCACAGAGTCGTCGGTCCAGCGCGAGACGTCGGCGTAGGCGTAGAACGCGCCGTCTGCGGGAGCGAGCCGGTCGAGACCGATCGCCGGGAGCGCGTCGAGCAGCAGAGCCCGGTTGCGTGCGTAGCGTTCGACGTTCGCGTCGAGCTCGTCGTAGGCGTCGAAGGCCGCGATCGCGGCGAGCTGGGACAGTCCCGGCGGGCAGATGGTGAAGTTCCCGGCGAGGCGGTCGACGGAGTCCATGAGGTCGTCGGGCATCAGCAGCCAGCCGATGCGCCAGCCCGTCATGCTGAAGTACTTGCTGAAGCTGTTGACGACGACAGGGCTGCGGGAAAGTTGCCACGCGCTCGACGCACGCTGTCCGAAGGTGATGCCGTGATAGATCTCGTCGCTGA
>CAZZVT010000276.1:0-2907 GCA_964657545.1 uncultured Jatrophihabitantaceae bacterium | reverse complement strand
TGTGCGGCTGCGCGAGGTCGGCACCACCAACCGCACCCGACTCGACGACTACGCCGCCGCCATCGGCCCCGACACCGGAGCGATCCTCAAGGTCCACCCCAGCAATTTCCGGGTCGAGGGATTCACCAGCGCGGTGCCGGTGTCCGACCTCGCCCGCCTCGACGTGCCGGTGATCGCCGACGTCGGCAGCGGTCTGCTGCACCCGCACCCCCTGCTGCCCGACGAGCCCGACGTCACCTCGGCGGTGCGAGCCGGGGCGGCGGTCGTCACCTGCAGCGGCGACAAGCTGCTCGGCGGCCCGCAGGCCGGTCTGCTGTTCGGTGACGCGACCGTGCTCGAGCGCCTGCGCCGGCACCCGCTGGCCCGCGCACTGCGCGTCGACAAGTTGACGATTGCCGCACTGGAGGCCACGCTCGCCGGACCACCCACCCCGACCGCGCGCTACCTCACCGCTGACCCCGACGCCCTGCGCGCACGCTGCGAGGCGCTGGCCGCGGTGGTCGGCGGCAAGCTGGTCGCCAGTGCCGGCGCCGTCGGTGGCGGCGGCGCACCCGGCGTCACGCTGCCGGGCTGGGCGGTCGCGCTGCCGACCGCACTGGCCGCACCGCTGCGCACCGGCACGCCGCCCGTCGTCGGGCGGATCGATTCCGGACACCTGCTGCTCGACCTGCGCTGCATCGAGCCCGACGACGACCGCGCCGTCGCCGCCGCGGTGACTGCGGCCGCTGCCGCGTCCGCCGGCTGATGCACGTCCTGGCCACCGCCGGGCACGTCGATCACGGCAAGTCGACGCTCGTCCGGGCGCTGACCGGCATGGAGCCCGACCGGTTCGCCGAGGAGCGCCGCCGCGGCATGACCATCGACCTCGGCTACGCCTGGACGCAGCTGCCGTCGGGTGCTCAGCTGGCGTTCGTCGACGTGCCCGGCCATCAGCGCTTCATCGCCAACATGCTCGCCGGGCTGGGGCCGGCTCCGGCGGTGCTGTTCGTCGTGGCCGCGGACGAGGGCTGGTCGCGCCAATCGGCCGAGCACCTCGCGGCGATCGACGCGCTGCAGGTGCAACACGCCGTCCTCGCGGTGACCCGCGCCGATCTGGCCGACCCGGGGCCGGCGCTGGCGCAGGCCGGGGCCCAGCTGGGGGCGACCAGCCTCGGCGAGGTCGAGGCCGTCGCGGTGTCCGGGGCAACCGGCGCCGGCCTGGACGCGCTGCGAGCTGCGCTCGACCGGCTCGTCGTCGCCCTGCCCGCGCCCGACGATCACGCGCCGATCCGGCTGTGGCTCGACCGCAGCTTCAGCATCCGTGGCGCCGGGACGGTCGTCACGGGCACGCTGCCCGCCGGCCGCATCTCGGTCGGCGACGAGCTCACTCTGCTGACGCCCCGCGGCACCCGAACGGCAGTGGTCCGCGGCCTGCAGAGCACCGGCGAGAGCCACGCGGCTGTCGGCGCGGTCGCGCGGGTCGCGGTGAACCTGCGCGGCGTCCCCGACACCGAGGTCGGCCGCGGCGACCTCCTGCTGACGCCGGACGCCTGGCACCTGACCGACTCACTCGACGTGGACCTCACCGTCGGACACGACCTCACCGTCCGTGATCTGCCCGGCGAGTTGATGCTGCACGTCGGCACCACCGCGGTGCCGGTGCGGCTGCGCCCGCTGGCCGGCAGCGCGGTGCGGCTGTCGGCGGATCGGCCGCTGCCCCTACGAGCCGGCGACCGGGCGGTGCTGCGCGACCCCGGGCGGCAGATCGTCGCTGCCGGGGTGCTGGTGCTCGACCCCGACCCGCCAGGTCTGGGCCGTCGAGGTGCCGCCGACGCCCGCGGCGCGGCTCTCGCCGACCGGCGCCCCCGCCTCGACCCCGACGCCGAGATCGCCCGCCGCGGCGTCGTGCGACGCGATCACCTGCGCCGTCTCGGGTTGGCCGTCGACACGCTGCCGGGCGATGCCGACTGGCTCGTCGATCCGTCGCGATGGGCACAGTGGGCCGAGCGGGCCCGCGCCGCGACAGCCGCGCACGCTGCCGAGCGACCCCTCGAGCCCGGCCTCCCGCTCCCCGTGCTGCGCCGGGAACTCGGGTTGCCCGATGCCGGGCCGGTTCTGGCCCGGGTCGTACGCGAGGCCGGGCTCGTCCTCGACGGCGGCCGGGTGACGTCACCTGCGGCCGGCCGCTCGCTGGGCCGGGCAGAGGACGCCGTGCGGGCGGTGGAGCAACGCCTGCTCGAGGACCCGTTCGCCGCCCCGGAACGCGACGAGCTGACGCGGCTCGGCCTGGGTCCGCGCGAACTCGCGGCGGCAGCCGTCCTCGGGCGGCTGTACCGGGTGTCGGGCGACATCGTCCTGCTCCCCGGCGCGATCACGCTGGCCGTCGAACGGCTGCGTCGACTGCCTCAACCCTTCACCACCAGCGCCGCGCGTCAAACGCTGGGCAGCACCCGTCGGGTGGTGGTTCCGCTGCTCGAACACCTCGACGACCTGGGCCGAACCGAACGGGTCGATTCCGGTTTACGCCGCATCCGTCCCGTCTGACCGGTTACGACCAGCTTGGGCTGGGTAAGCCTGGAAGCGGTCGAGCTACCGGCCTACGCCGTATTGCTCCGGAGGCTTCTCATGCCCCGTCCGTTTGCTCCGTCCGAAGTCGTTCGTTTCGTTCTGGCACGCCTCGACGACGAGGAAGCGGTGATCCGACGCAGCGCCCGCTCGCTGCGCGGCCAGGACGACCCGCGTACCGCCGAGCTCGACCACCAGCGGGCCGATTGCCTCTCGCGCCGCCAGGTCACCGGCGCGGTGCAGCAGCTGCTGGTACTGCGCGACCTGCCTCGCGAGAGGCCGGTGCGCGAGCACGCCACCCGCATCCTGCTGTCGCTGGCCTCGCCCTACGCAGGCCACAAGGCCTACCGCGCGGAGTGGGAC
>CAZZVT010000275.1:0-2907 GCA_964657545.1 uncultured Jatrophihabitantaceae bacterium | reverse complement strand
GGCCGCAGTCGCAGTACGGGCCGCAGTGGCAGCAGGACCCGCAGTACGGGCAACAGGGGTCCTGGCAACAGGGGCCGGCGCCGCTGGTGCCGCCGGCGGCGCAGCGCTCGAACCGTGGCAGGGCGGTGGGTGCCGGGGTTGCTGCCGTCGTCCTGATCGGCGGCGGCATCGCCACCTACGCAGCCGTGTCCAGCGGCGATTCCGGGGCCGGCTCGTCATCGCCGAAGGCGGCGGTGCAGAAGCTGGTCGGCGACCTCGACCAGTCCGACCTCATCGGCGTGCTGAACGACCTGCCGCCGGGTGAGCGCGCCGCGATCGTCGACTCGTTCGACCGCCAGGTCACCCAGCTGAAGAACAACGACGTCGTGGCCAGGAATGCCGACACCGGCAAGGTCAGCGGCGTCGACGTGGCCAGCAGCGGGCTGACGTACGGCAGCAGCACCGTGACCGTCAACGATCACGTGCAGATCGTCGAGGTGACGGGCGGGAAGCTGTCCGTGAACACCGACGCGCTGAAGCTGCCGCTGACCTCCGACGTGCTCTCCCAGATCAAGACCAACAGCTCGAAGACGTCCGAGACCACCACCTACGACCTGTCGGACTACAGCCGCACCAACGGCCATCCGCTGCGGGTCGCCGCGCAGAAGGTCGACGGCCGCTGGTACCCGAGCCTCGCGTACACGATCGCCGACAACGCCGCGACGTCCGCGCACCTGCAGACGCCCTCCGCGAGCGGGTCGGTGGCGGCGAGCGGCTCGTCCTCCGCCGACGAGGCGGTGCGGACGGCGATCACCGATCTGCTCAGCGGCAACATCCGCGGCGCGATCGCGGTCACCGACCCGGTCGAGGGCGCGGCACTGCACGACTACGGCCCGCTGATCATCCAGCAGGCCGACTACGGGCAGTCCGGCGTCACGCTGCAGGACATCCAGTTCGCGGACGCCCCGGTCGACGGCGGCACCCGGGTGTCGTTGAAATCGGTGCGCCTGGTCGAGTCCGGCGACTCGTTCTCGGTCACCGTCAACGGCTCGTGCTACGACATCACCGCGCAGGGTCAGAATCAGCACTTCTGCCTGGACGACGACAGCGTGGTGAACGGACTCGTCACCGGGGCATCAGGCGGGTCGAAGAGCAGCAGCGATCTGACGGCAGCTCAGCGCACCGCGATCAAGGACCTGCTCACGGGAAGCGGCGCGCTCGGTGTCGTCGCCGTCCAGCGCAGCGGCTCCTGGTACGTCAGCCCGCTGCGCACCACCGGCGAACTCAGCGTGACGCTGCTGTCCGGGCTGAAAGGTGACGACGGCAAGGCGTTGATCGGGTTGATCGGTGGCAAGTGATGGACGCGCCTGCCGCGGTGTCGAAACGGGCCCTCGTCACCGGCATCACCGGTCAGGACGGGTCGTACCTCGCTGAGCTGCTGCTCGACAAGGGCTACGAGGTCCACGGCCTGATCCGGCGCGCGTCGACGTTCAACACCTCGCGGATCGAGCACATCTACGAGGACCGGCACGAGGACGGTCGCCGGTTGACCCTGCATTACGGCGATCTGACGGACGGTTCCCGGCTCGTCACCCTGCTGGCCGCGATCCGCCCCGACGAGGTCTACAACCTCGCCGCCCAGTCGCACGTGCGTGTCAGTTTCGACGAGCCCGAGTTCACGGGGACGACCACGGGCCTCGGCGCGACCCGGCTGCTCGAGGCGATTCGCCTGATCGGCCTGAACTGCCGCTTCTACCAGGCATCGAGCTCGGAGATGTTCGGGGCCACCCCGCCGCCGCAGAACGAGGACACGCCGTTCCACCCCCGGTCGCCCTACGGCGCGGCGAAGGTCTACTCCTACTGGATGACCCGCAATTACCGCGAGGCGTACGGGATGTTCGCCGTCAACGGGATCCTGTTCAACCACGAGTCGCCGCGGCGCGGCGAGACGTTCGTGACCCGCAAGATCACCCGGGCGGCGGCGCGGATCAAGACAGGCCTCGACCAGGACCTCTACCTCGGCAACCTGGACTCGGTGCGCGACTGGGGCTACGCCAAGGAGTACGTCGAGGCGATGTGGCTCATGCTGCAGCGCGACGACGCCACCGACTTCGTGGTCGCCACCAACACGGCGTACACGGTGCGGCAGTTCCTGGACTTCAGCTTCGAGCACCTCGACCTGGACTGGCACGACTTCGTCAGGTTCGACGAGCGCTACCTGCGTCCCGCAGAGGTCGACGCGCTGATCGGCGACGCGTCGAAAGCCGCGAGGGAGCTTGGGTGGACGCCGCAGGTGCGTGCCCCCGAACTCGCCCGGATCATGGTCGACAGCGACCTCGAGCTGGCCGAACGCGAGAAACGGGCACGCGGCTGAGAGTCACGATTCCGCGCTCGACTCGTTGAGCTAACACACGGGGGCCTGTCACACGGAGGTTCCCATGCGCATCCAGATCCTGGGTGTCAACTACGCCCCTGAGCGCACCGGCATCGCGCCGTACACGACAGGTCTGGCACGCCACCTCAGCCGTGATCACGAGGTCACCGTGCTGGCCGGGCTGCCGCACTACCCGGACTGGACGGTGGCCCCCGAGCACCGACACTGGCGCGCCGAGGAACGCGACGGCAACCTGCGGATCATCAGGCTGGCCCACTACGTCCCGCACTCGTCGAACGTCGCCGGTCGCGGTCTGTACGAACTGTCCTGGGCGGCCCGCGCGGCGGCGGCCGGGCGCTCGATCCCGGCCGACCTCGTCCTGGCCGTCGTTCCGGCCCTGCTCGGTGCCCAAGCGGCGCGCACGATCGCCGCGCACCATCGTGTGCCGTTCGGCGTCCTCGTCCAGGACGTCATGGGCGCTGCCGCGAAACAGAGCGGCGCGCGGGGCGGACGGGCCGTGTCGCACGTGACCGGCCCGGTCGAGCGGACGGCGC
>CAZZVT010000274.1:0-3104 GCA_964657545.1 uncultured Jatrophihabitantaceae bacterium | reverse complement strand
TTGAGGCGATGAACGAACTGTCGGTCACCCGCGCGCAGATCGGCGACACGTACGCGTCGATCGCGCCCTTCGTCCGCATGACGCCCACGGTGGAGATCGCGGCGACCGATTTCGGTCTGGCCGATTTCCGCTGCATCTTCAAGCTCGAGTTCATGCAGTACGCCGGCTCGTTCAAGGCGCGCGGCGCGTTCGCCAACCTGCTGCACCGGCGTATCCCGCCGGTCGGGGTGGTGGCCGCCTCGGGCGGCAATCACGGCGCGGCGGTGGCCTTCGCCTTACGGGGCGCCCGCTTGCGCGGGGCCGGGGCGGCAGCCTCAGCCGCAGGCGCGGAGGTGTCGGCGGCCGGCGGACCTGCGGGGGCGGTGGCCTTGCGGGGTGCCCGCTTGCGCGGAGCAGGCCTGGCGGCCGCATCCTCGGGGTGTGCCGGGGTCCCGCTGGTGGTGTCGGTGTCGGTGGTGGTGTTGTCGGTGTCGAGCATGTGCTCGGATCACTCCGTTTCGGCCCCCGGGCGCGTCCGCTCTCGCGGTACGCGACCGCACAGAGGCGGTTGTGTCGGGGCCGCGGCGACGAATCGGCGCTGCCCGCGAAGTCTGCGTCGGGTCGCTCCGCGGCCCGGTCGGTCGTGCACTGGCTGATTGCTACAACGCTGTCGTCGCCTGGTTCCGATCGCTGACCAGGGGGTCAGAGATCTCACCGGCGTCGTCGAGCGGACCCTGCGCCAGGCGGACCGCAATGGGCGGCCCGGTCGGGGCGAGACCGGCGACGTCGCGCAGTGCGACGACGACATCATCGGGCCGCACGGTAGGGGTCACCTGTCGCACAACCACATCGAGTATCGCACGTTCGCCCGGAGCACCGGCGGCAGCCACTCCGGACGGAGGCTGATCCCCGTCCCCGGCGACCACCATGACCAGCACCGGCGCGCGGGTGTCCACCTCGCGACGACCGGCCTTCATCATCCGCTCGACCATGATCACCGGCGTGGCCAGGAACGTATCGACCGCGGTCTGCGCCTGGTCACGGGAGACGCCCGGCAGCTCGATGCGCCAGCGCGAGGCGTGCATCCGCTCGGCCAGTGAGCCGGGCCCGGCCACGACCACCTCGTCGATGTCCAGCCCGTCGGGCAGCACGGCATCCAGGGCGTCACGAACGGCCTTCGGGTCGAGCTCGCGCGCCAGCCCGATCTCGAGGTACTCCGCCTCGCTCGCCACGCCGGTCGGCGAGGCACCGATGTAACTGATCTTCGGATGCGGCGAGAAGCCGGCCGAATACGCCATCGGGATCTGCGCGCGCCGCAGCGCCCGCTCGAACGCGCGGGCGAAGTCCCGGTGCGAGGTGAACCGCAGCCGTCCGCGCTTGGCGTAGCGCACCCGCAGGCGCTGCACCGTCGGCGGGGGCGGCGGGCCTTCGGGTACCCGTCGAGCCATCAGACCTTGGGGGCGAGCGACGCCAGCGGCAGCAGCGAGCGGCCGGTGGGGCCGATCTGGATGTCGGTGCCCATGTTGGAGCACACGCCGCAGTCGAAGCAGGGCGTCCAGCGGCAGTCGTCCTGCTCGAACTCGCTGAGGGCGTCCTGCCAGTCGTCCCAGAGCCACTGCTTGTCGAGGCCCGAATCCAGGTGGTCCCAGGGCAGGACCTCGTCGCCGTCGCGCTCGCGGGTCGTGTACCAGTCGACGTCGACACCGACCTTCGCCGCGGCGTCCATCCAGCGGCGGTAGGAGAAGTGCTCGGACCAGCCGTCGAAGCGGCCACCGTCGCGCCACACCTGCTCGATGACGGCACCGACCCGGCGGTCGCCGCGCGAGAGCAGTCCCTCGACCATTGACGGTTCACCGTCGTGATATCGCATGCCCACGTTGCGGCCCAGTTTGCTGGAGTTGATCGCGGCTCGCAGCTTGGCCAGCCGGGAGTCGATCACCTCGGGCGAGGCCTGCGCGGCCCACTGGAACGGGGTGTGCGGCTTGGGGACGAAGCCGCCGATGGACACGGTGCAGCGGATGTCCTTGTGCCCGGCGGCCTCGCGTCCGGCGCGGATGACGTCGTGCGCCATCTCGGCGATCTCGAGGACGTCCTCGTCGGTCTCGGTGGGCAGGCCGCACATGAAGTACAGCTTCACCTGCCGCCACCCGTTGCCGTAGGCGGTGCTGACGGTGTTGATCAGGTCGTCCTTGCTGACCATCTTGTTGATCACGCGTCGCAGCCGCTCGCTGCCGCCCTCGGGCGCGAAGGTCAGCCCGGATCGCCGGCCGTTGCGGCTGATCTCGTTGGCGAGGTCGATGTTGAACGCGTCAACTCGCGTCGAGGGCAGCGACAGGCCGACCTTCTCGTCGGCGTAGCGGTCGGCGAGCTGCTTGGTCAGGGGACCGATCTCGGAGTGGTCGGCGCTGCTCAGCGACAGCAGCCCGACCTCCTCGAAGCCGGTGGCGGCCAGCCCGCGGGCGACCATCTCGCCGATGCCGTCGATGCTGCGCTCGCGCACCGGTCGGGTGATCATGCCGGCCTGGCAGAAGCGGCAACCACGCGTGCAGCCGCGGAAGATCTCGACCGACATCCGCTCGTGCACCGACTCGGCCAACGGCACCAGCGGCGTCTTCGGGTAGGGCCAGGCGTCGAGGTCCATGACGGTGTGCTTGCTGACCCGCTCGGGGACGCCGTCGCGATTCGGCGCAAGAGCGGCGATCCGACCGTCGGGCAGGTAACTGACGTCGTAGAAGCGGGGCACGTAGTTGCCGCCGGTGGCCGCGAGTCGCAGCAGCACCTCGTCGCGCCCGCCGGGACGCCCCTCGGCCTTCCAGGTCTTGACGATCTCGGTGATGACGCCGACGGCCTGCTCGCCGTCGCCCAGCACCGCGATGTCGATGAAGTCGGCGATCGGCTCGGGGTTGAACGCCGCGTGGCCGCCCGCGACGACGATCGGGTGCGTCTCGTCGCGGTCTGCGGCGCGCAGCGGGATGCCGGCGAGGTCGAGCGCGGTGAGCATGTTGGTGTAGCCGAGTTCGGTGGAGAACGACAGCCCGAGGAGGTCGAACGCGCCGACCGGGCGGTGGTTGTCGACGGTGAACTGGCTGATGTTGCGCTCGCGCAGCAGCGCCTCGAGGTCGGGC
>CAZZVT010000273.1:0-3127 GCA_964657545.1 uncultured Jatrophihabitantaceae bacterium | reverse complement strand
GACGGGTTCCGCAACTACGTCGGCAAGGGTCAGCGGCTGCCGGCCGAGTACCTGCTCGTCGACCGCGCGAACCTGCTCGACCTCACCGCCCCGCAGATGACCGTGCTCGTCGGCGGCCTGCGGGTGCTGGGGGCGAACTACGACAAGTCCGCTCGGGGCGTGCTCACCACCCGGCCGGGCACGCTGTCCAACGACTTCTTCGTGAACCTGCTCGACATGGGCATCACGTGGACGCCGACCGACGACACCTCGGAGACCTTCGAGGCGCGCGACGCATCGGGCCAGGTCGTGTGGACGGGTAGCCGGGTCGACCTGCTGTTCGGTTCGAACTCCGAGCTGCGGGCAGTCGCCGAGGTCTACGCCTGCGACGACGCGAAGGAGAAGTTCGTGAAGGACTTCGTCGCCGCGTGGCACCAGGTCATGGACGCCGACAGGTACGACGTCAAGAGCTGAGCCGTACCGATCGACGGGCCGACCCTTCGGGGTCGGCCCGTCGTCGTGTCACGGGTTCGGCTGCACCAGGATGCGGATCGGATCGCCGTCGTGGGTCTCCAGGCGGCGGATGCCGTCGGCGACGTCCTCGAGCGCGATGATCGCGCTGATCGAGCGCGACAGGTCGAGTCGCCCGCTCGAGACGAGCGCGGCCAGCGTGGCGATGTCCTCGTTGCGGTAGCCGAGGTGCCCCATGACCGCGACCCGCGAGAGGCCGAACGCCATGGTGCCGCCCAGGCCGATGTCCTGGTTGCTCATGCCCACCGTCACCAGCCGGCCACCGGGGCGAACCGCGGCACGGGCCGCGTCGAAGGTGACCGGGATGCCGACGGCGTCGAACGCGGCGTCGAGCCCGCGCCCGCCGGTGGCGGCCCGGATCTGCTCGGCGGCGTCGGGTGCGGCCGGGTCGACGGCGACGTCGGCACCGAGCTGCAGCGCCCGCTCGCGCACGGCGGGATTGATATCGAGCACCACGATCGGCATGGCACCGACGAGCCGCGCGATCTGGACGATGTGCGTGCCGATCCCGCCCAGCCCCCAGACGCCGACGGACTCGCCGACCTGCACCTTCGCGGTGTTGACCACAGCGCCGTACGGCGTGGCGACGGCGTCGGCCAGGATCGCCGCCTGGTCCAGCGGCACGTCGTCGGGAACGCGGGTCAGCGAGACCGCGAGTGCAGTCGTGTACTGCGCCCACGCGCCGTCGTAGTCGAAGGCCATCAGGGCAAGATTCAGGCAGCCGCTGAAGTTGAAGCGGCGGCACTCGACGCAGGTGAAATCCGGGCGGCCGGCGGCCGGCACCACGCGGTCGCCGAGCTCCCAGCCCGCGACGCCGGGGCCGAGCGCGGCGATGGTGCCCGACGCCTCGTGGCCCTGCGTGATCGTCGCCGCGCGGGGCGGGAACGTGCCGTCGATGAGGCTGAGGTCGGAGTGGCAGATACCGCAATACGCGACCTTGATCAGCACCTCGCCCGGCCCGGGTGTGGGGACCGGCACGTCCTGGACGCTGACCGTGCGCGTCGCGGTGTCCAGACGCTCGGCGCGCATCGTGGTGGGGAGGTCGGACATCGTCAGCTCCTGGTGGATTCGGTCGTTCGGGCGGTGTCGACGACCGGGTCGCCGGCGCGGCCGAACCGGACGCCGTCGGTCAGCGAGCCGCGGCGCATCGGACCGACGTCACGCAGGTAGTTCTGGTGCAGCCGCCACGGGGCCGACGGGCCCTGCCGAGGCAACTGGTCGACGCTGCGGCTGACGTAGCCCGACTTCAGGTCGATCAACGGGGCGCGCTCGCCCGTCGCGAAGGTCGGCGCCTGCGGCGTGACGCTCTGGTAGCCGTGCTCGTCGAGGTAACCCAGCAACCGACAGACGTAGCGGGCGACGAGGTCGGCCTTGAGCGTCCACGAGGCGTTGGTGTAGCCGATCGTCAGGGCGAAGTTCGGCACCCCCGACAGCATCATGCCCTTGTAGGCGACGGTGTCCGGCAGCGAGACCTCGTGGCCGTCGACGACGAGCTGCATGCCGCCGATGGTCAGCAGGTTCAGCCCGGTGGCGGTGACGATCACATCGGCGGGCAGCTCGCGTCCGGAGGCCAACCGGATGCCCGTCGGGGTGAAGCGCTCGACGGTGTCGGTGACGATGTCGGCCTTGCCCTCGCGGATGGAGCGGAACAGCTCGCCGCTCGGGGTGGCGCACAACCGTTGGTCCCAGGGGTTGTAGCTGGGCGCCAGGTGGGTGTCGACGTCGAACCCGGTCGGCAGGTGCTCGACGGCCTTCTTGCGCAGCAGCGACTTCACGAGTTCGGGCCGGCGGCGGCTGAGCTGGTAGATGCCGACCGCCGTGACGATGTTCTTCCACCGCACGATGTCGTAGGCGAGCTGGGCCGGCAGCCGCGCGCGCAGCCGGTCGGCGATCTTGTCCCTCGACGGGACGGCCGAGATGTAGGTGGGCGAGCGCTGCAGCATCGTCACGTGCTCGGCCGCTCCGTCGCCGCGCACGAGCGAGGGCAGGAGGGTGACGGCGGTGGCGCCGCTGCCGATCACGACGACCCGCTTGCCCGCGTAGTCGATGTCCTCGGGCCAGTGCTGCGGGTGCACGATCTGACCGGCGAAGTCCTCGCGGCCGGAGAACTGCGGCGTGAAGCCCTCGTCGTAGCGGTAGTAGCCCGAGCAGACCGACAGGAAACTGCACGTCATGGTCACCGTGTCGCCGCCCTGGCCCACCTCGGCGGTGACGGTCCAGCGGGCTGTCGCGCTCGACCACTCGGCGCGCACGACGCGGTGGTCGAAGCGCACGAGGCGCTCGACGTCGTACTCGCGGGCCGCCTCGTGCACGTAGCTCAGGATCGACGCACCGTCGGCGATCGACTTGGCGTCGGTCCACGGCTTGAACGAGTAGCCGAGGGTGAACATGTCGGAGTCCGAGCGGATGCCCGGATAGCGGAACAGGTCCCAGGTGCCGCCGATCGCCGATCGCGCCTCGAGGATCGCGACCGACTTGTCCGGGCACTCGCGCCGCAGGTGGCAGGCAGCCCCGATACCGGACAGTCCGGCTCCGATGATCAGGACGTCGACGTGCTGGGGCTCGGTGCTGGTCATCCTGCTGCTCGAGGTGACCACCGGCCAGGGCGTCCTCACGC
>CAZZVT010000272.1:0-3169 GCA_964657545.1 uncultured Jatrophihabitantaceae bacterium | reverse complement strand
CCGTAGAGCGAGGTGTAGCCGAACAGGCTGGCGCCCTTGCCCTCGCTGCGCACCTGCGTCGTCTCGCACTGTGCGAACAGTTTGCGCTCGCACATCCAGCAGTGGCCGCAGGAGATGTTGAACGGCACGACGACGCGGTCGCCGGCCTTGATGTGGCCGACCTCGCTGCCGACCTCCTCGACGATGCCCATGGCCTCGTGACCCAGCACGTCACCGGGCTTGAGGTATGGGCCGAGCACGCCGTATAGGTGCAGGTCGGAGCCGCAGATCGCGGTGGACGTGACCTTGATGATCGCGTCGGTGGGGTGCTCTATCCGCGGGTCGGGAACGTCGGTGACCTCGACGTTCTGGTTGCCCTGCCAGGTCAGTGCTTTCACAGCGGCTCCTCGAGTACGCGGCTGCGCCATCGGTTTGACTGCCACTGACACCGTGCCCGCGAGGTGCGACCGGGAATCATCGATCGGGCATGCTGCTAGGCAGCACGCGTTGAGCCACCAGCGCAGTGCCCTGATGATCGGAGTCGTCGTGGCGACCGTGCAACGAGAAGTGAACGCACCCCGGGATCGAGTCTGGGAGGTGCTCAGCGAGGGTTGGACCTACTCCAACTGGGTCGTCGGCACCTCGCACATGCGGGCGGTCGAGGCGGCGTGGCCGGGCGTCGGCTCGCGGCTGTTCCACGCCTCCGGTGCCTGGCCGTTCGTCACCCGCGACGAGACCAAGGTCGAGGAGTCGGTGCCCGCGCAGCGACTGGTCATGATCGCCCGCGGTCGGCCGTTCGGCGAGGCCCGCGTGAAGATCGAGCTCGCCGACGACGGCGTGTCGGGCTGCCGGATCACCATGCACGAGACGCCCGTCGCCGGCCCGGGCAAGTGGCTGCACAACCCGGCCACCGAGGCGTTGCTGGTGCGCCGCAACGTCGAGGCGCTCGACCGGCTGTCCGCGCTCGTCGAGGCCCGGACCGCGCCGTAGCCCCGGGCGTCAGGCGCGGCGACGGCCCTTCACGTGATCGCTCATCGCCCGTTCGACCTCGCGCTGCGCGTCGCGGGCGGCGAGGTCGTGCCGCCGGTCCCACGTCTTCTTGCCGCGGACCAGAGCGAGCTCGATCTTGACCAGCCCGTCGGAGAAGTACATCGACAGCGGCACCATCGACAGCCCGCTCTCGTGCACGTGCGTCTCCCACTTCAGGATCTCGGTCCGGTGCAGCAGCAGTTTGCGTTTGCGTCGCGTGGCGTGGTTCGTCCAACCCCCCCTCTCGTATTCCGAGATGTGCAGGTTGTGCAGCCACACCTCGTGGTCGTCGACGATTGCGAACGCATCCACCAGCGACGCCCGGCCCAGGCGCAGGCTCTTCACCTCGTTGCCGACCAGGCAGACCCCGGCCTCGACCGTCTCGAGCACGACGTAGAGGTGACGCGCCTTGCGGTTGCGGGCGATCGCGATGCGCCCACGCTCCTTCACCACACTGCCGACTGTAGAAGGTCCGACTTCAGGAGGGCCGGCAGCGACAAGCCATGATTGAGCACGTGACGACGACGCAGATCGAGACGGTGCGAGCGGGCGTGCTCGACGTCGCCCACGAGCGGCACGGCACACGCGGCGGGCCGCCTGTGGTGCTGCTGCACGGCTTCCCCTACGACGTCCGCGCGTACGACGAGGTGGTGGCGTCGCTCGTGGTTCGTCGGGCAGATGTCGTGGTGCCCTATCTGCGCGGGTACGGACCGACCCGGTTCGTCGACGCCTCGACGATTCGCTCGGGGCAGCAGGCCGCGCTCGCGCACGACCTGCTCGCGCTGCTCGACGCGCTCGACCTCGGGCCGGCCGTGCTGGCCGGTTACGACTGGGGTGGCCGCGCCGCCTGCCTGGTGTCGATGCTGTGGCCGAAGCGGGTGGCCGGGCTCGTCACGGCCGACGGTTACAACGTGCAGGACATCGCAGTCTCGGGTGTGCCGGCGCAGCCCCAGACCGAACGGGCCCTCTGGTACCAGTACTACCTCGGTGCGGAGCGCGGCCGGGCCGGCCTGAGCGCGCATCGCGCCGACTTCGCGCGACTGCTGTGGCGCGAGTGGTCACCGACCTGGACGTTCACCGACGCCACGTTCGCCGCAACCGCGCCGTCCTTCGACAACCCGGACTTCGTCGACGTCGTCGTGCACTCCTACCGGCACCGGTACGGTCTGGTACCCGGCGATCCGGCGTACCAGGCCAGCGAGGACGTCGTCGCAACCCAGCCCGTCATCGACGTCCCGACGATCATCCTCGACGCCACCCGCGATGGACTCGGCGAGCCGTCCTCGCGCGACGAGCACGACCGGCACTTCAGTCGTATCGTCGCCAACCCCCGATTGCCGGTGGGGCACAACGTGCCGCAGGAGGCGCCTGGGCAGTTCGCCGATGCCGTCTCGTGGTTGCGGTTCGACGCTCAGGCCGGCGTCGAGGTGCCGTAGACGGCGGGCAACCAGATGCCGAGCAGGACGTCGGCGACATCGCGCTCGGCGATTGCCGGCTGCTCGCCGGTGAAGGCTGCGATCAGCACCCGCTCGTTCATCAGGTTCAGGGCCACTGCCACGTCGCGGGCGGGACGGCCCGCCGGGGCTGCGCCCCGCGCCCGTTCGGACTCGATCAGCTCGGCGCACTGGGTGACCCACCGGGACATGGTGGTCGCCCAGAGCTCGCGGAGCTCGGCGCTGGCCGGCCGTGCGCGTACCGCGGCCGCCACGACGGCGCGGTGCGCCGAGAACACGTCGACGATGGTCTGGATGATCGCTCGCCACGAGCCGACCGGATCGTGGCGCAGATCGATCGCAGGGGTGGCCTCGTTCGCCTCCGCGATCACCCGGTCGAGCAGCGTCAGCACCACCGCCTCCTTCGAGGCGAAGTAGAAGTAGAACGTCGGTCGCGACAGGCCGGCACCGCGGGCCAGGTCGTCGACCGAGAAGCCGTCGAGGCCGACGTCGGCGAGCAGCCGCTCGGCTGTGGCCAGGATCGCGCGCTCCCGATCCTCGCCACTCGGTCGCGCCGTTCGTCGCCCGCGGGCGGGCGAGTCGATCGGCAGGGCGGGCATGCCTGCGACGCTACCGATCACGTCCGCGCTTGTCGACACTCTGTCGAGAGTATCGACACACTGTCCCAACTGCCTGTTGGCTGAGTCGACACACTGTTGATAGCGTCG
>CAZZVT010000271.1:0-3229 GCA_964657545.1 uncultured Jatrophihabitantaceae bacterium | reverse complement strand
AGGCGGGGCTGCGCACGGTGGCCATCGACCTGCCCGGCCAGTACGAGTCACCCGGCCCGGACGACCCGTCGGCATACCTGCCGGAACGGTTGGCCGAGGCGGTTGTCGCGGTCGCGGGAGAGCTCGGCCCCGATGTTCGGCTGATCGGTCACTCCTTCGGTGGTCTGGTCGCGCGGGCCGCGGTGATCGCGTCGCCGACGTCGTTCACCTCGCTCGTCCTGCTGTCGTCCGGCCCGGCCGCGCTGGGCGGACTGCGGCGACAGCGCATCGAGCAGCTCGAGCCGGTACTCGCAGCATCCGGACTGCCCGGCGTCTACGCCGTCATGCAGGCGGCCGCGACCGCGGAACCGGGGTGGGTCGAGCCGCCGAATGAGGAGTTCCTGCGCACCCGCTTCCTCGCCGGCTCACCGACCATGCTGCAGGGTATGGGGCAGGCGCTGCGGAACGAACCCGACCGCGTGGCCGAGCTCGCTGCCACAGAGGTGCCCGTCCTCGTCGTGCACGGCGAGGACGACGACGCCTGGCCCCCGGCGGTGCAACACGACATGGCGCAGCGCCTCGACGCGCAGTACGCCGTGGTTCCGAACGCAGCCCACTCGGCGGCCGTCGAGAACCCCGACGGCCTGCTGGCCGCGCTGCTCGCCTTCTGGGGCTGAGCGCTACTGCGCGACGTCCGGGTGGTCGCGCAGGATCCGTTCGCGCAGCGGCTGGAACTGGAACCAGCCGGCGTGCTCGTTGCCGACCTGCCCGTGGGTGACCGTCGCTTCCTCGTGGCCGATCAGGCGCGGCTTCGAGCCCAGACCGGCGGCGGCCGCGTATGCCATCAGCTGGCTCTGCGCGGTGCGCTCGAGGGCGAGGAACCACCACGCCGCGCTCTCGATGCTCCGGCCGACGGTGAGCATGCCGTGATTACGCAGGATGACCGCCTTGTGGTCGCCCAGCGCCCGGCCGATGCGGCGCCCCTCCTCGGGATCGAGCACCACGCCGGTGAAGTCGCCGAAGACGCCGAAGTCGTCGTAGAAGGCGCACGAGTCCTGGGTCAGCGGCTCGATGCCCGTCTCGAGCGCCGAGAGGGTCTTGCCGTAGGGGCCGTGCGCATGTGCGGCGGCCACGACGTCGGGACGCGCCGCGTGCACCGCGCAGTGGATGGCGACCGCAGCCTGGTTGACGGCGCGATCACCCTCGACGACCTCGCCGTCGGCGTCGACCCGGACGAGGTCGCTGCTACGCACCATCGCGAAGTGCAGGCCGAACGGGTTGACCCAGAACGTGTGCGGGAACTCGGGGTCGCGGACGGTGACGTGACCGGCCACCCCCTCGTCCAGGCCGGCCCGGCTGAACATCCGGAACGCGACGGCCAGCGTCGTCTTGCGATGTGCGCGTTCCTCGGCGACGGAGCCGAACGTGGGCGGGCTGGGGACACGCAGCGTGCGAGGAGCGGTCGTGGTCATACGTCAGTGTTACTCCGTCCCCGTCGAAGTTGTCAGTAGCTCCTGTGCCAGCAGCAGGTCGGCGGTCAGATCACGATCGGCCATCGACGTCTCGAGGCCGGCGCAGCGGGCCAGCCATCCGCTCAAGGGTTCGGGCTCGAGATTGCGCATCCGCAGGCAGCGCACCGCGGCGACCACCTCACCGGCCAGGACGCTGCGGTACACCTCGACCGCGTCGAGGGCCTGGCGCGCGGCGAGCGAGGCGAAGCTTGCGTCCTCCTCCACGCCGTGCGACAGCGTCACGGTCTGCAGGCTGGCCGGGGTGGCCAACGCACGCAGCGACGACAGCGCCGACGCGACCACGTACTCGACCGTCATCACCCCTGACGCACCGGGCCGGCCGTCGCCCAGGAACGGCGGTAGACCGGTGATCGAAGGGTCGCAGAGCATCGACAGCCGGGCCAGGGACAGCTGCGCCGCCTGCGCCAGGGCCAGCCGCACGGCGTCGAGGGTCTGCGCCAGGTAGGCGACGTGGAAGCCGCCGTGGTGCGCGACCTCCTCGTGCGGCAGGAAGATCGGGTTCTCGCTCGGCGCGTTCGACAGCCGCTCGACGACTGCGTCGAGCGTGTCCAGGGTGTCGAGCAGCGGGCCGTGGACCTGGGGCAACGCCCGCAGCGCGAACGGATCCTGGATGCGCGCTCCCCCGGTCTCGACGTCGATGAGCTCGCGCATCCGCCGGCAGACCCGCTGGGACCCGGGGAACGGCGTGACCTCCTCGACCCCGTGGCTGAAGGCCTCGGGATTGCCGCGCACACCGGTGAAGGTGACAGCAGCGATGACGAGCGACTGCTCGGCCAGCTCGCGCAGCGCCGTGCCGGCGAGCGCGGCGTCCGCGATCGTCGCCGCATTGCTCGACAGCAGCGGCAGCGCGTCCCCGATCCCGACCGGGATGGGGGCGGGCAGCGGACGCGCGGTCGACACCTCACCCAGCAGGGTCAGCGCGACGGTCGCGAGCGCGGCCAGGTCGCCGGTGCCCACCCCGCCGAGCTCGCGCAGCGGCGGCAGGGCGTCGATGCCGATCATGGTGGCCAGGCCGTCGATCACCACCGGGTCGACGCCGCTGCCCCCGGCAGCCAACTGGTTCAGCCGCACCACGAGCGTCGCCCGAACACGCTCGGGCGAACGCAGCGGGCCGAGCGAGGAGGCGTGGCTGCGCAGCAACGCCAGGGCGGGGTCGTCGCCGACCCCGGGCACCGCGTCGTCGAGCGGGATCAGCCGGTTGCCGCCGACACCGGTCGAACGCCCGTAGACCGGACGGCGCGCGGCCGCCTGGTCGGCGTAGGCCCGGGCCGCCGTCGCGCGGGCGAGCGAGGTGACCACGACCCGCTCACCACCCGCGGCGACGCGCGCGATGTCGGGGACCGTCAGCGACGACCCGTCGAGCTCGAGCATTTCCGGGACGTCAGCTCAGCAACCGTCGCTGCCGGCGACCGGCAGGGTGTCGGCGGCCCGGCCGAGCACGGCCCGCAGGTAGGTCGCAAAGGTGTCGACCCCGAACGGTGAGGAGAAGGAGTTCCACTCGTAGCAGCCGCCCTGGTTCAGCCCGCCGATCAGACCCACGACCGTGTCGGGTCCGTGTCGGTGCGTGACGAGGAACGGGCTGCCGCTCGTCCCGCCCGGGTAGCCGTGGCAGTTGAACGTCGGGTACCCGTCGGTCGTGACGATGCGGTTCACGCAGTGGATCGGCTCGTCGTCGATCCCGTACGGGTACGCCACGCTGGTGATCGTCGTGCCGGCCC
>CAZZVT010000270.1:0-3233 GCA_964657545.1 uncultured Jatrophihabitantaceae bacterium | reverse complement strand
CGGAAGTAGAACTTCTCCCAGAACGCCGGCAGGTTCGGGATGTGGTGCTTGCGGTACTTGCCGAGCAGCGTGCCGTCGGCGTCGATGACCGCGGCGGTGTTGTAGTACTCGCCGTCGTTCTCGACCTCGTAGATCGGCAGGACGATCACCAGGTGCAGCTCGCGCGCGAGCGCCTGGAAACGCTCGGTCGTCGGGCCCGGGATCGACTCGACGTACTGGTAGTACTTCTGGTCCTGCACGGCGCCGAAGTACGGGCCGTAGAACAGCTCCTGGAAACCGATGATCTGCACGCCGTCGGCTGCGGCCTCGCGGGCGAGTTCCTCGTGCCGCACGATCATCGATTCCTTGTCCCCGGTCCAGGCGATCTGGGTGATAGCGGCTCGGACGACGGCCATGACAGCAGCTCCTTGGGGGCGACGCTGGGAGGCAACCGAGCCTAGACCGATTCGGACGTCCCTCACCGGCTCCTGGCGAGATCACAGCCGCCCGGCGGGCACTCACTGCGGTAGGAACAACGGATGAGCGACCAGGACGCACTGCGGCGTAACCACTGGATCAACCATCTCGCCCGGCACGCGCACGAGAAGCCTGACGCGGTGATGCTGCGCTACCGGGGTGAGAGCACCACCTGGGCGCAGCAGTACCGGCGCATGCGGGCCCTTGCGGCCGGGCTGGCCAGGCGGGGTGTCGGCTTCGGCGACCGCGTGGCGATCATGATGACCAACCGTCCGGAGTTCCTGGACGTGCTGTTCGCGGCCAGCAGCCTGGGCGCGATCGTGGTGCCGGTGAACTTCCGGCTCACCCCCGACGAGATCGGGTTCGTCCTCGTCGACTCCGGAGCCACGGTGCTCGTGGTGGACGAGGTCGGCGGCCCGCCTGCCGCCCGGGCACTGGCGGCTCTCACGCAGCCGCCGGCCTTCTTCGGCGTCGGCGAGGTCGAGGGTGCTGAACCGCTCGCCGAGCTGTCGGGCACGGAGTTCCCGCTCGTCGACGTGCCCGAGGACAGCCCGGTGCTGATCATGTACACCTCGGGCACCACCGGCACCCCGAAGGGTGCCGTCCTCTCACACCAGAACCTGCAGTGCCAGGCGCTCACGCTCGTCCGCTACTGGCGACTGTTCGACGACGACGAGATCACCCTGTGCGCGTCGCCGCTGTTCCACATCGCCTCGATCGGCGGGATCGCCCCGATGACGCTCATCGGCGGCACCACGGTGCTGATGCCGAGCGGCAACTTCACCGCCGGCCAGACCCTCGCGGTGCTCGAGGCCGAGCGGGTGACCAGCGCCTTCCTCGTCCCGGCGCAGTGGCAGGTGCTGTGCGCCGACCCGACGCTGCCCGGGCGTGACCTGTCGGCGCTGAAGACCACCTGCTGGGGTGCGGCTCCGGCCACCACGACCCTGTTGCAGCGCATGTCGCAGGTGTTCCCGCAGGCCACCAACGTCGCCGTGTTCGGGCAGACGGAGATGTCGCCGGTGACCTGCGTGCTCGACGGCAGGGAGGCGCTGCGCAAGATCGGCTCGGTGGGCAAGCCCGTCAGCACCGTGTCGGCACGCATCGTGGACGACGAGATGAACGACGTCTCGCGCGGCGAGGTCGGCGAGATCGTCTACCGCGGGCCGGGCACGATGGCCGGCTACTGGCGCCGGCCCGAGGAGACCGCACAGGCGATGCACGGCGGCTGGTTCCACTCCGGCGACCTGGTCCGCGCGGACGACGACGGCTTCCTCTACGTCGTCGACCGCAAGAAGGACATGATCATCACCGGCGGCGAGAACGTGTACTGCGCCGAGGTCGAGAACGCGCTGGCCGCGCACCCGGACATCGTCGAGCTCAGCGTCGTCGGCGCCGCGGACGAGCGGTGGGGCGAGACCGTGGTCGCCGTCGTCGTGCTGCGCGACGGCGCTGCCCTGACCGTCGCCGAGGTTCGCGACTGGGGCACCGACCGGCTGGCGCGTTACAAGCTGCCGACCGTGCTGCACGTCGTCGACGCGCTGCCGCGCAACGCCAGCGGCAAGGTCACCAAGCAGGCGTTGCGCGCGCAGTTCTCCTGAGCGTCAGACGTGGGTGAACGAGCCGTAGCTGGTGGTGGCACTGCTCGGGTCCCAGATTCGCTGGTAGTTCAGACCCTCGGCGGTGTCGATCGCGGCGACGGTCAACCCCGGGCTGATGTAGATCCCGACGTGGTACACGTCGCCCTGCGTGTCGTGGTAGAAAACCAGGTCACCCGGACGGGCCGCGGACGCCGGGATGAGCCGGGCCGCCAGGGACTGGTCCTGCGCGACGCGCGGGGTCACGAAACCGTTCTTGCGGTAGCTGTACAGCACGAGTCCGGAGCAGTCGAAGGTCTTGGGCCCGGTGGCGCCCCACACGTAGCGCTGACCGACGTGCTTCTCGGCCTCGGCCAGCACCTTCGGCAGCACCGTCACCGACGGCGAGCCCGCCGCGATGGCCTGGCCCGCGCGGGTGTCCAGGGCGCTGCAGCCCAGGAACGTGTTGTGTCCCCAGCCGACGTTGACCGCCCACGCGCAGGCCTGGTGCGTCCCGGTGCTGACCGGCACGGTGACGTCGAAGCGGGCGTTCTTGCCGCTGCCCTTGGGGGCGCCGGTGGTCGTGCTCGAGGTCAGCACCGTCGAGGCTGCCTGCCCGTCGACATAGATCGTCACGACGAGGTGCTTGTTCAGCGAGTCCTTGTCGGTGGCGAAGCCCGTCAGGTGCAGCGACGAAGCACCGGCAGCTGCCCCGGATACGACACCGCTCGGGCTGTGCGCTGCCTTCTGCGCCGCAGTGACCTTGCTCCCCAGCGGGGTGGCCACGCACGTCAGCAGCACGCTGATTCCGGCGCCGGTGTTGCCGACCGCGACACACACCGTGTGCTTGCCGGTCGGCACCGGGACGTTCAGCGTGTAGCCGGGCGTCGGCCCGGCGAGGTAGGTCTTGGTGATCGCGGCGTTCGGCAGCGAGGTCCACGTCGAACTACGGGTCTGACCGTCGACCAGTGCGTAGACGTACGCATCGGCGGTGGGTTTGTCGGGGTCGATCGCCCAACCGGTCAGCGTCAACCCGGTCGCCGTGGCGACATCGCCTGTCACGGCACCCTTCGGGTTGTGCGCGGCGGGGGCCACCGCCGTCGACCTCGCCGGGGTCGACGCCACCGCTGCGGAAGCAGTGACCGCGCCGCCGGCAGCGAGCGTGCCGGCGAGCACGGCGGTCGTGGCGACGAGTGCTCCGAG
>CAZZVT010000269.1:0-3251 GCA_964657545.1 uncultured Jatrophihabitantaceae bacterium | reverse complement strand
GTGTAGAGCACGGCGTCGGACTCGCGCGGGATCTGCGCGCCGTTGGTGTTGCAGATGGCGAGCACCTTCGCCCGCTGCTCGACGGCGTGCCGGACGGCCTCGAGCGTGTCGGCGGTCTCGCCCGACTGGCTGATCGGGACGACGAGCGTCTGCCGGTCGAGCACCGGGTCGCGGTAGCGGAACTCCGACGCCATCTCGACCTCGACCGGGATGCGCGTCCAGTGCTCGATGACCTGCTTGGCGATCAGCGCCGAGTGGTACGCCGTGCCGCACGCGACCATGAACACCTTGTCGATGTCGCGCAGCTCCTGCGGGTCGAGGCGCTGCTCGTCGAGCACGATCTGACCGCCCACCAGGTGACCGCGCAGGGTGTCGGCGACCGCCGTCGGCTGCTCGGCCATCTCCTTGAGCATGAAGTAGTCGTAGCCGCCCTTCTCGGCTGCGGCGAGGTCCCAGTCGACGTGGTAGGCGTTGCCCTGCACGGCGTTGCCGTGGAAGTCGGTGATGACATAGCCGTCGCGGCGGATCTCGACGACCTCGTCCTGGCCGAGGGCCACGGCGTCGCGGGTGAACTCGATGAACGCGGCGACGTCGCTGCCCAGGAACATCTCGCCGTCGCCGACCCCGAGCACCAACGGCGAGTTACGACGGGCGGCCACCACGACGTCGGGCTCCTCGGCGTCGACCAGCACGAGGGTGAACGACCCGCGCAGGCGCAGGCAGACGGCCCGCACCGCATCGGCCAGCGTGCCGCCGACCGAGCGCAGGTGGGCGGCCACGAGGTGTGCCACGACCTCGGTGTCGGTCTCGCTCTCGAGCTCGACGCCGTCGCGCTCGAGCTCGGTGCGGAGCTCGCTGAAGTTCTCGATGATCCCGTTGTGGACGACGGCCACCCGGGACGCGCTGTCCGGGTGCGGGTGCGCGTTGCGGTCGTTGGGTGGCCCGTGGGTGGCCCACCGGGTGTGGCCCATGCCGGTGTTCCCGGTGATCGGATGGGGCGTGAGCTCGCCGGCGATGAGCTTGTCGAGGTTCTCGATCCGGCCGGCCTTCTTCGCGATCCGCAACCCGTCGGGGCCCAGGACGGCGACGCCCGAGGAGTCGTAGCCGCGGTACTCGAGCCGTCGCAGACCCTCGACGACGACGTCCAGCGCCGGGCGCGGTCCGACGTATCCCACGATGCCGCACATGCCGCCCAGCCTAAGGCGTGCTCGGCGTTGCCGAGGACGACGGCGTCGTCGGCGTGGCGGAGGCGGTGGGCGTCGGCGTCCCGGTCGGGGTGGCCGTCGCGCTCGCCGTCGGCGTCGTGGTGGGGGTGACGGTCGTGGCGGGTGCAGCCCTGGTGATCGTGGGGGTCGTGTAGACGATCTTGGGTGTCACCGTGACGTACACGGTCGGCGCTGTGGGCGGGACGGTCTTCGTCGTCACCGTGGTGTGGCCGAAGAAGCTGGTGCCGCCCCCGGAGTCGCCGCGGACGACGTCGCTGATCGGTCGGCCGGCGATCACCTCGACGCTCGTGACGATCGCCATCAGCACCACGAACAGGCCGACGGCGCCGGCGGCCGCGCGCTTCCAGACCGCGGTGCCGGCCGGTGCCGGGCGCCGGGGGCGTGGGCGCGGGGCGGGCAGCGGCGGTGGGGCGTCGTCGCGCACCGGCAGCGAGCGGGTGGCCCGCGCGGGCAGCGGGACGACGTCGCGCACCCGGTCGCGGGTGGTGCGCAGCGAGGTCGTGTAGACGGCGTTGCCGACGGCAGTCAGCACGCTGGCCAGCGCGGCACCGATGACGGTGCCGGTGACGCCGAGGTAGGACGCGGCCACGGTGGCCGTGATCCCGGCCATCGCGGTGCCGACCAGTTGGGTGCCGGACAGCCCGAAGGTGGGCATGGCCCGTCGGCCGGGGGTGGGGGTCTCGTCGTGGGTGTCGGGTGGGGTGTCGGTATGGGGATCGAGGTCGGTGTTCAGTTTCGTCACAGTGCCTCCATGGTGGACGCCCTGACTTGGTGCGCGCAGTGAACGCTCACGGTGCGTTCAGGCACCCGATACGGTCGGGGAATGACCGAGGAAGAACGCCATGCGTGGGAGAAGCCGGGGGCGTTCGAGGCCGCTGCCGGCGTCCATCGCATCCCGCTGCCGCTGCCCGGCGATGCACTGAAGGCCGTCAACGTCTACGCGATCCCCGACGGCGAGCGCGTCGTGCTCATCGACGGCGGGTGGGCCATGGCCGAGTCCAGCGAGCTGCTGGCCGCGGGTCTGGCGACGCTCGGCTACGGGCTGCCCGACGTCCGCGACTTCTACGTCACGCACATGCACCGCGACCACTACACGCAGGCCGTCGCCGTGCGTCGCGAGTACGGCGCCACGGTGTCGCTCGGCGAGGGTGAGCGGGCGGCGCTGCAGGCCGTCCGCTCCGGCGGCGACATGCAGAACGTCACGCGGATGCTCGACGCCGGCGCGGTCGAGATCGCTCGCGAGGTCGAGGCCTGGACTGCCCGGCTCGACCGGGCGCGCGAGGCGTTCGACTACGAGGATCCCGACGACTGGCTGGCCGACGGCGTCGAGCTGCCGCTGTCGACCCGCACCCTGCGGGTGATCGCGACAC
Organism: uncultured Jatrophihabitantaceae bacterium; assembly: GCA_964657545.1. GTDB lineage: Bacteria > Actinomycetota > Actinomycetes > Mycobacteriales > Jatrophihabitantaceae > Jatrophihabitans. The sequence goes on along the minus strand of CAZZVT010000269.1, from coordinate 655 downwards.
CGGGCCACACCCAGGGCCATGTCGTGTTCCACGACCCCGAGCACGACACGCTGTTCGCCGGCGACCACGTGCTGCCGCACATCACGCCGTCGATCGGCGTCGAGGTCAACCGTCCGCCGTCACCGCTGCGCGACTACCTGACCTCGCTCGCGCTGGTGCGGGCCATGCCCGATGCGCGGTTGCTGCCGGCGCACGGGCCGGTCACCGGCTCGGTGCACGACCGCATCGACGAGCTGCTCGAACACCACGCGCAGCGCCTGGAGCTGACGGCGCAGGCCCTCGATCGCGGCGCCGACACCGGCCTCGAGGTCGCCCGGGCCACGCCCTGGACCCGTCACCTGCGTCGCTTCGACGAACTGGATCTGTTCAACCGGATCCTGGCGATCAACGAGACGGTCGCCCACCTGACGGTGCTGGTCGAGCGTGGGATCGCGCGCGAGCAGCGCATCGACGGCGTCACGCACTACGCCCGCGTGTAGGAGAGCCCGCTCAGACCTCGGCGACGATCTTGGCCAGGTCACCGGCGATCGAGTCGGCCTGGGCCTGCGTCGTGGCCTCGACCATCACCCGGACGAGTTGCTCGGTGCCCGAGGGGCGCAACAGGACCCGACCGGAATCGCCGAGCAGCGCCTCGGCATCGGCGACCGCGTCCTGG
>CAZZVT010000268.1:0-3266 GCA_964657545.1 uncultured Jatrophihabitantaceae bacterium | reverse complement strand
CGGGGCACTTCGTCAAGATGGTCCACAACGGCATCGAGTACGGCATGATGGCCGCCTACGCCGAGGGCCTCAACGTGCTGCACAAGGCCAATGCCGGCTCCAAGGAGCAGACGCACTCGGCGGAGGAGACCCCCCTCGAGCAGCCGCAGTACTACCAGTACGACCTCGACCTCGCTGCGGTGTCGGAGGTGTGGCGCCGCGGCTCGGTGATCTCGTCCTGGCTGCTGGATCTCACCGCCGGTGCCCTGGTCGGCGACCCGAACCTCGACGCCGTGGCCGGCCGGGTGTCGGACTCCGGCGAGGGCCGCTGGACGATCAAAGCCGGTATCGACGAGGGCGTTCCTACACCCGTGCTGGCCGCGTCGCTGTTCGCCCGGTTCAACAGCCGCGGCGAGGCGGTCTACGCCGACAAGCTGCTCTCGGCCATGCGCAAGGCGTTCGGCGGCCACAACGAGTTGCCGACCGGCGAGTGACCGGCGTGCCTTCGGGGTGCGTCGACACCTTCGGGTAACTCTTAGGGCCAGCGGACGCGACTGCGTCCGCAGATCCTGGAGGTAGCCCCGTGACCGACACTGCCGATGCCGCGCCGCCCGAGCAGCGTGGCGGGATGCGGGTGCCGCGCAGCCGCGGCGTCGTGTCCGGCGTGCTGCTCGTGCTCGCCGGCGTCTGGGCGGCGTTCGTCCCGTTCGTCGGCCCCGCGTTCCACTTCGCCTACACCCCCAAGCCGCACGAGACCTGGCACTGGACCGCCGCCCGCGGCTGGTACGAGGTACTGCCCGGCAGCCTGACGATTCTCGGTGGCCTGCTGCTGATCTTCTCGGCCAACCGGATCGTCACCAGCTTCGGCGCCTGGATCGCCGCCCTCGCCGGTGCGTGGCTCGTCGTCGGTCAACAGGTCCGCTACCTGCTGACCCTCGGATCGACCGGGGCGCCGTCGGCCGCCGGTGACCGCCGTTACGTCGCCGAGTACCTCGCGTTCTTCACCGGCATCGGCGCGCTGATCATCTTTGTCGCGGCCGTCGCCGTCGGTCGGCTCTCGGTGCGCAGCGTCCGCGACCAGCGTGCCGCAGCTCGCCGCGAGCAGGCTGCCGTGCTCGAGCAGGAAGCAGTCGAGCGCGACGACTACCGGGACGACTACGCGGGCGAGCAGTACCGACCGGACGACTACCGCCCGGACTATGCGCCCCCGAGCGGCTACGGCACACCCGGCACCACCGAGGCGATGCCCGTCGAGCGCGGACCCGCAGCCTCGGCCCCCACGAGCGAGCTACCGGCTGTCGCCTACCGCGACGAGCACACGGCCAGCCCGGACGACGACACGACTGCGATGCCCGTCGTGGCCCAGCACGACACGCCCGAACCGCGCGAGACCGACCACGACGACAACACCGTCGCGATGCCCGTTGCGGCGCCGGAGCCAACCGACTCGGTGCCGCCGTCGCGGCGCGAGGCGCAGGCCCCGCGCCGGTACTTCGGGCCCGGCAATCACGGTGCTTCGGGCGATGAACCCGCCGACGAGCAACCTGAGTCACCGGCCCGCGATGCGGTGCGCACCGACGAGGGCATCGATCAGGAACTCGACCACGAGCTGGACCTCGGCGAACCGCCCCGCTGACGAACCACCCGGGCCGGCCGGGCTCAGGCGTCGTGCTGCTGGCGATCTCCGGCCCACTCGACGTGGAACGTGCCGTCGCGGTCGACCCGCTTGTAGGTGTGGGCACCGAAGTTGTCGCGCAGCCCCTGGATGAGCGCGGCCGGCAACCGGTCGCGGCGCAGGCCGTCGTAGTACGACAGTGACGACGCGAATGCCGGGACGGGGATGCCGGCCTGCGCGGCCTGGACGACGACCCGGCGCCAGGCGTCGACCCCCGAGCGCACGGCCTCGACGAAGTACGGCGCGACGAGCAGCGTGGGCAGCTCGGGGTCGTCGGCGTAGGCGTCGCGGATGCGGTTCAGGAACCGGGCGCGGATGATGCAGCCACCACGCCAGATGGTGGCCATGGCGCCGGGGTCGACCGCCCAGTCGTATTCGTCGGACCCGGCCTTGATCTGGTCGAAACCCTGCGCGTAGGCGACCACCTTCGAGGTGTACAGCGCGAGCCGGACGTCCTCGATGAAGGCGTCGCGGTCGGTGATGCCGAGGTCGCCGATGTCGGAGCCGAACGCCTTCTGCGCCGGTCCGCGCTGCTCGGCGTGGCCGGACAGCGCGCGGGCGAACGTGGCCTCGGCGATGCCGGTGATCGGGACGCCGAGATCGAGTGCCGACTGCACCGTCCAGCGACCGGTGCCCTTCTGATCGGCCTGATCGAGGACGACGTCGACGAACGGCTTGCCGGTGTCGGCGTCCTGCTGGGCGAGGACGTCAGCGGTGATCTCGATGAGGAACGACTCGAGGTCGCCCTCGTTCCACCCGCGAAAGATCTCAGCGATCTCGGCAGGCGAGGCCCCGATCCCGGCGCGCAGCAGGTCGTAGGCCTCGGCGATGAGCTGCATGTCGGCGTACTCGATGCCGTTGTGCACCATCTTGACGAAGTGCCCGGCGGCATCGGGGCCCACGTGCACGCAGCACGGGGTGTCGTCGACCGACGCTGCGATGGACTCGAAGATCGGGCCGAGCTTCGCGTACGAGTGCTCGGAGCCGCCCGGCATGATCGACGGGCCGAGCAGCGCGCCCTCCTCGCCGCCGGACACGCCACAGCCGACGAAGTGCAGGCCGTGCTCGGACAGCTGCTGCTCACGGCGGCGGGTGTCGGCGTAGTGAGCATTGCCGCAGTCGACGACGATGTCACCCTCGTCGAGCAGCGGTACGAGTTCATCGATGACGGCGTCGGTCGGGTCGCCGGCCTTGACCATGATGATGATCGCCCGCGGCGAGGACAGCGACGCGACGAAGTCCGCCATCGACTCCGACGGCACGAACGTCCCCTCGTCGCCGTGCAGCTCGACCAGGGACCGGGTGCGCTCCGGAGAGCGGTTGTGCACCGCGACGGCGTGCCCGTTCCGGGCGAGATTGCGAGCCAGGTTGCGGCCCATGACCGCCAGTCCGGTGACGCCGATGGTTGCCGTGCCCGAGGTAGTCATGCAATCCAACCTAGCCGCGGGACGAATCGCGCCGGCGACGACGTAGCTTTGCTCGTCGTCTCTGGTCGGCTCCGTCGGCGTGCGTCACAATTCCCGCTCGAGCTGACCGACGCGAGGCGTAGTCAGACGCGGATGGGTCGTTGGTCTGGGTCGATGATGCGGGGTGGTGTCCATTCTGGTCGGCC
>CAZZVT010000267.1:1231-3281 GCA_964657545.1 uncultured Jatrophihabitantaceae bacterium | reverse complement strand
CTCGTCCTCGTCCCCACCCGCGAACTCGCGATCCAGGTCGCCGAGGCCATCCACCGCTACGGCCGCGAGCTCCGCGCCCGGGTGCTGGCCGTCTACGGCGGGCAGCCCATCAGCCGCCAGATCCGCGCGCTCGAGGGCGGGGTCGACGTCGTGGTGGCCACGCCGGGCCGGGCGATCGACCACATCAGCCGCAACACCGTCGACTTCGGGCAGTTGCGGACCGTCGTGCTCGACGAGGCCGACGAGATGCTCGACATGGGCTTCGCCGAGGACATCGAGGCGATCATGGACGCCGTCCCTGCCGAGCGTCAGACGGTGCTGTTCAGTGCCACGCTGCCCAAGCGCATCGACGGGCTGGTGCGCCGGTACCTCACCGATCCGGTGCGGGTGCTCATCAAGACCGAGCAGAGCAGCGCCGAAACGGCGCGCGTGCGCCAGGTCGCCTACCTCGTCCCGCGCCAGCACAAGGCCAACGCGCTGGGTCGGTTGCTCGACATCGAGGCCTCCACCGCGGCCGTGATCTTCTGCCGCACCCGCGAGGAGGTCGACTCGCTCGGCGAGACGCTCGCCGCCCGCGGTTACCGCGCCGACGCCCTGCACGGCGGCATGACGCAGGACCAGCGCGACCGCGTCATGACCAAGGTGCGCAACCGAACCACCGAGGTGCTCGTGGCCACCGACGTCGCGGCCCGCGGCCTCGACATCGACCACCTCACGCACGTCGTCAACTACGACCTGCCCAACGCGCCCGACTCCTACGTCCACCGCATCGGGCGGGTCGGCCGCGCCGGGCGCGAGGGCACCGCGATCACGCTTGTCGAGCCGCGCCAGCACCGGCTGCTCAAGACCATCGAGCGAGCGACGAAGCAGAAGATCTCCGTCGAGACGTTGCCGACGGTGGCCGACCTGCGCGCCCGGCGCCTCGAGCTGACCCGCGCCGCGCTCGCCGACGCGCTGGGTGACGACGACCTCGAGCAGTACCGCGTCGTCGTCGACACCCTCACCGACGAGCACGACCTCATGGAGGTCGCGCTCGCGGCGGTGAAGCTCGCGCACGAGGCGGGCCTGGCCGACGGCGACGAGGACGTCGTCGACATTCCCGAGGTCCGTCCGTCGAGCGACGGCGGCGACAGCAGCCCGTCCGGACCGAGGCACCGTTCCAAGTCGGGGCCGACGACAACGATCTTCGTCAGCCTCGGGCACGCCGCGAAGGTCCGCCCGCAGGATCTCGTCGGCGCCATCGCCAACGAGACGAGCCTGTCCGGCCGGCAGATCGGCGCCATCGAGATCACCCACAAGTTCTCGACCGTCGAGATTCCCGTGGAGGCCGAGGCCGAGGTCATCGCCGCGTTGCAGGCGACGATGATCAAGGGTCGTAAGGCGCGCGTCGAGCGCTACAAAGCGCCGGCCGAGCGCGGGTTCAAGCCCAGGCGGGACAAGCCATGAGCCTGCGGCCCGCGCTGGCCACGCTGCCGGCCTACATACCCGGACGTACGGTGGCCGGCGCGATCAAGCTCGCGAGCAACGAGGTGCCCTACCCGCCGCTGCCCTCGGTGCTCGCGCGGATCGCCGAGGCTGCGGCCGGTCTCAACCGCTATCCGGACAACGCCTCCACCGAGCTGACGCAGTCGCTGGCCGCGCGGCTGGACGTCGCGCCGGAACTGGTCCGCGTCGGGTGCGGGTCGGTGTCGCTGTGCACGCAACTCGTCCAGGCCGTGGCCGACGCCGACGATGAGGTCATCTACGCGTGGCGCTCGTTCGAGGCCTATCCGATCATCGCGGCCGTCAGCGGGGCGTCGTCGGTGCAGGTGCCGCTCACCGATGCCCACGTGCACGACCTCGACGCCATGCTCGAGCGCATCACCGGCAAGACCCGGTTGATCTTCATCTGCAACCCGAACAACCCCACCGGCACCGTGGTCTCGCGTGATCAGTTGGTGCGCTTCCTGCGCGCGGTGCCGGCCGACGTCACCGTCGCGCTCGACGAGGCGTACCGCGAATTCGTCCGTGACGCGCACGTGCCCGACGGCCTGACCCTGATCGAGGAGTT
>CAZZVT010000267.1:0-1131 GCA_964657545.1 uncultured Jatrophihabitantaceae bacterium | reverse complement strand
ACGCCCGGCTGGTCGAGCTCGGCTACCCCGTCCCGCCGTCGCAGGCCAACTTCGTCTGGCTGCCGCTCGGCGCAGCCACCACCGAGTTCGCCACCGGCTGCGAGGACCGTCGCGTCATCGTCCGTGGCTTCGCCGGTATCGGCGCCCGCGTGACCATCGGTGAGCCCGCCGAGAACGACCGCTTCCTCGATGCCGCCGCCGGCCTCGTCCACCTGCTGCCCTGACGTCCGCTGTGGACGACACCACGCGCACGCTGGCGAGCTACCGAGCCGCCGCTGCAACCTATGTCGAACATTCGACACGGCCGGGTGCTCAGGTCCGCGCGTACCTCGACCAATTTGCAGGGCTCGTCGGCACCGGCACGGTTCTCGAGCTGGGCAGTGGCCCGGGTTGGGACGCCACCTACCTGGAAGCCCACGGACCGGTCGTGCTGCGCACCGACGCCGTCGAGTTCTTCGTCGAGTCGATGCGCAAGGACGGGCACAGGGCCGAACAGCTCGACATCCTCGACGGTGACTACGGCGGGCCGTTCGACGCCGTACTGGCGAACGCGGTGCTCATGCACCTCACCCGACCCCAGTTCCGACGAGCGTTGACCTGCGCACGTCTCGCCGTCGTCGACGATGGCACGTTCGCATTCACGCTGAAGGAAGGTGACGGCGAGGCGTGGAGTACGGCGAAGCTGGGGCTGCCCCGGTACTTCACCTATTGGCGTGAGCCGGCGGTCCGCCGGGAGTTGGCAGCCGCGGGCTGGCGAGTTCTGAGCCTCGATCATGTGCAGGGCCGCGACGAGCCGTGGATGTTCGTCCTCGCCCGGGCGATGACGCAGCACGTTGATGCTGACAGGTCAGCGCCGCATACTTCTCCCATGAGTGATCTTCCAGAAGTTGATGTCCCCGAGTCGCCTGCGACGTGGGAGAACGTCGTCGTGGGCGAGGCGACCGAACTCGTCGGCCGGGTACTGCACGACCGGAAACTGATCGACGAAGGTGACGAGCAGAAGGACATCGCTCGGGAGGTCCGCGAGAAGTACGAGACCGAACACGACGACAACGCTTAGGCGGTCTGCTCTTCACCCGATCGGTCGTTGTTCTGGGTCGAGCCATGTGGGTGGGATCCAGACGGGTGTGT
>CAZZVT010000266.1:0-3289 GCA_964657545.1 uncultured Jatrophihabitantaceae bacterium | reverse complement strand
CTCGACGTGGACCCGCCCATCGCGGTGTTCCACACCGAGGGCGAGTTCTACGCGGTCGACGACACCTGCACGCACGACACGTATTCGCTGGCCGAGAGCTACGTCGACGGCTGCCAGGTGGAGTGCGCGCTGCACTTCGCCCGTTTCGACCTGAAGACCGGCGCGGCACTGTGTGCGCCGGCCAACGGTGGCGTGCGCGCCTACCCGGTCAAGGTCGAGGACGGCGACGTGTTCGTCGACGTCGGCAGCAGGGGCTGACACTCGACGCGCCGTGCACCCGACGGGCTGCGATCATCAACCATGACGGATCTGCAGTCCGGCCGCTGGCCGCACACGGAAGGCGCTGGGATGTCGACGCAGGTACGTACCGACGATCCCATGCCGATGCGTCGGCGAGAGCTCGCCGAATGGCGTCGCGAACGCATCCTCGACGCGGCGTTGCAGGTGTTCGGCAGTAAGGGCTTCGACGCCGCGACGACGCGCGACCTCGCCGCCGGTGCAGGGGTGACGTCCGGGCTGATCTATCACTACTTCGCCAACAAGGAAGCCCTGCTGGTCGCAGTGATCGTCGAGCGCGGCTTCGCCGCGGAGCTGCGGCAGCTGCTGAGCGGGGCCGGCGAGCGTCCTGCGTCGGTGGTCGTGCCCGAGGTGGTCACCGGGTTCAGCCGCATCATGAGCGAGCGTGCCCCGCTGATCGGGCTGTTCGTGTCCGGCATCGCGAACCCGATGATCAAGGCGGGCCTTGACGAGATGCTCGACGAGACCCAGCAACTGCTGGGTACCTACCTTGCCGCGCGGGTCGCGGCGGGGGAGCTGCGTCCGCACAACTCGAAGACGCTGGTGTCGGTGCTGTTCAACGCCTGTGCGGTCGGCATCCTGCTGGGCCAGCCGGTCGATCCGGCAGAGGTGGCCGACATCGTGCTCAGCGGGGTCACGGTCGAGCTGTAACCCTGGTGCGCTGGTCGGCCGCGCAGTCCGGTGCGGGCGGCGGGGCCAGCTGCGCGGACAGCTGCTCGGCGGCCTTGGTCAGGGCTTGTTTGAAGCGGCGCTCCGAGCCGTTGTTCACCGCGGTGCTCAGCGACAGCGCGGCGATGGCGCGGTCGTTGGACCGGTTGAGGATCGGCACGGCCAGGCACGCGACCCCCAGCATGGATTCCTCGGAGTCGGTGGCGAAGCCCTCGTCGTGAACCCGCGCCAGCGAGCGGTACATCAGATCCGGACTGGTGATCGTGTGCGCCGTGTAGCGGTGATAGCGGATCCGCCGGCTCCATTCGGCCGGCTCCTGCTCGGCGAAGGCCAGCATCGCCTTGCCCAGCGCGGTGGCGTAGGCGGGCCGCCGCCGGCCCACGGCGGTGCCCAGCCGCAACGATTCGTGCCCGAAGATCTTTTCCAGATAGAGCACGTCCGTCCCGGTGAGTACGGCCAGGTGGATCGTCTGCCGGGTCTGTGCGAAGAGTTCGGCCATGAACGGCATGGCGCGGTCGCGCAACCCGTTCGGCCGGCCCAGCCGGGTGTGATTACCGAGCTCGAACATCCGATCCGACAGGCTGTACTGGTCTGCAATGCGCTGGAGGTAGCCGCCCTCGACGAGCACGTTCAGCAGCCGGTGCGCCGTGGACTTCGGCAAACGTGCCAGTTCGGCGAGTTCGGATACCCCGAGAACGGCGCGCGAACTGATGAATGCATCGAGCAGTGCCAGCGCCTTGCCCGCGGACGTGTCGTTCATGCTCGGTCGCCCGAGCAGAGCATCCGGCTGCGTCTGCATGTGCACTCATGATCCATTTGTGACGGTGGGAAAAAGGGTTGTTGGAGCGTCATGTTACGTGCATCACGAGATTTATTCCGTCTCAGTTGGATAGCAGTTGGCGAAGACGAACAAGATCGCTTGTGCACTGCTTTCCCAAAGGAATTCGTCCCGTTCAGCGGAACAGCGCGACGGCACGTCACGGAAGCGATGTAGGACAATGGAGAAACATTCGTACTTCGACAGATCGGGATCATGACTAACACGCCCGGACAGGTCATCATCGGCGCCAGCGCGGCCGGCGTCTCTGCTGCTGTTGCGCTGCGCACGGCCGGCTACCCAGGCTCGATCACGGTGCTGGACAGCGATCCGAACCCGCCCTACGAGCGGCCGCCGCTGTCCAAGTCACTGGTGGGTGAGTCGACGGTCTCGGCGCTCAAACCGATCCTGCCGGCTGAGCTCTATTCAACGCACGACATCGAGCTGCGGCTCGGCACCGCCGTCGAAGCCCTCGACGTCGAGCGGCAGGAGGTGGCATTGCGTGACGGGTCCGTCCTGCCTGCCGAGCACGTCGTCCTGGCCACCGGTGTCTCGGCCCGCCGGCTGACTGTGCCCGGGGCCGACCTGCCCAACGTGCTGACCCTGCGCGACGCGGCGGACGCTCGTGCGCTCAGCGCGTGCCTCGCCGCGGGCGGTCCACTGGTCATCGTCGGCGGCGGTTTCATCGGACTCGAACTGGCGGCGGTTGCTCGCGAGAACGACATCCCGGTGACCGTCGTCGAGCTGACCCCGCTACCGCTGATCGGCATCGTCGGAGCCGAGGTCGCAGCGCTGGTGCACCGGCTGCACACCGACCGGGGTGTCGACTTCCGTCTGGGCTCGACCGTGTCGGCCTTCCTCGGCGAGACGGCGGTAACTGCCGTCGAACTCGACAGCGGCGAGCGCCTGCCGGCGCAGACCGCCGTCGTGGGGGTCGGCGTGCTGCCGAACGTGGCGTTGGCCGAGGCCGCCGGCATCAAGGTCGACCGCTTCGGCATCGTCGTCGACCGGCTGGGCAACACGAGTGACCCGTGGGTGTCGGCAGCGGGCGATGTCGCCAGCCAGCCGCACCCCGCGCTGTCCGCGCCGGGACGCATCGAGCACTGGGACGTCGCGCTGCGGCACGGCGCCGCGGTCGGGGCGACGATCGCCGGCACACCCACCCCGTTCGAGAGCACGCCCTATGCGTGGTCAGAGCAGTACGGCCTGATGCTGCAGATGTTCGGTCGTCCGCACCCGGGTGACGAGCTGGTACTGCGCGACGGCGCAACCCCCGAGCGGTTCATGACCTTCTGGCTGCGAGGCGGCCGGCTCGGCGCAGTCGCGGGGCTGGACTGTGCCCGCGACGTCGCCGGCGCCAAGCGACTCATCGAGGCACAGGTGCCGCTGACCGCGGAGCAGCTGCGGGACCCTGAGCTCGACATCCGTCAGCTGCTCAAGACTGCCAAAGCTGCCGCCGCGGCCAAGGTTGCCGCCGGCGGCGCTTAGGCCGCTTGCGCTCAGGCC
>CAZZVT010000265.1:0-3326 GCA_964657545.1 uncultured Jatrophihabitantaceae bacterium | reverse complement strand
CGATCATCACGGGGAACACCCTGCTGATCATCCGTCTGGATGTCACGCCCGGCGCGGCCGCAGAGCTGCGCCGGCTGACCGTGCAGCTGTCCTCGCCGATCCGCCAGCGGTACCTCGCCACGACACGTCCGTAGACGTCTGCCGCGACGTCCACCACCCGGGCGCTGTATCACTCAGTGCAGGACTCGCTCCCCTTCGCCTTGCTGACTCCACGCGCAGCGTCTAGCTCTCGCGGAGTTCGAACGCGAAGTTGTCGAAGTCGATCTGCTCCCAGCGGGTCCAGGCACCGATCCGTACCTTCACATCCAGCGCGGTGAACGACTCGGAACGCCCGCTGCTCCACAGATAGCGAGGTGCGGTGTGGATCGCGTAGCGCACCCAGCGCACGCCGCCCGGCGGCAGGACCGCGGTCTTCCTGGTGAACTCACTCGCACTCTTCGAGTCCTGATCCGCGAACACCGAGCCGGTCGGCCGGGCAAAGGTGACGTCGACCGGCTCGGCGGTCTGGCCGTCGTCGTGCTCACTACCCACGATCGTCTGGGTGACCGAGGATCGGTTGATGATCTCCACCTCGAACGCCTGCACATGGCCGGGCCGGGCAGGCACGACATCGGCATTCCACGGTCCGGCCCGCACGCTGCGCATATTCGCGCTGTCCGGCTCGGCCCATGTCAGGCCGCACGCGCAGCTCAACGGCACGGCGTCGCGGTAGTGCGCCCGCAACGACAGATACGTCGTCAGCCCGCCCGCGACCAGAAGCGCGACCACCACCAGGCCCACCCGACGACGCCATTTCGTCCGGCGGGTAACAGGTTCATCGGTGGACGGCGCTGTTGCGGCGGCCGTGATCGTCATGCGCGGATGATGACAGAACAAGTCCGCTGTTGACGAGAGCAATCCGTCTCGTCCTGGCTGATCAAGGTGCTTTGTTGGTGGACGGGGGCCTACTCGGTCGTGAGCAGGGTGCCGACGTCCGCAGCGCGGACATCGCCGGGACCGTCGCCGACCTCGCCGGGCCCGCCCGGTGGATCGACGGCCAGACCGACTACGTCAGCGCGGGATCGTCTGATCGGGGCGAACCGCGATCGGCGGTTTGGTCGCCTCGAAGCGGAACGCGTAGTCGTTGGTGGTGACGCTGATCCCGACGAAACCGGCTGTCGCCAGGCGGGCGGCCAAGCCGTCGGGATCGATCGGTACATACGTGTCGTCGTGATGCAGACCGCGCAGTTCGGGGTTGTCCAGGCTGTCCTCGCCGACCAGCGTTGCGCCCGGGCGCAGCACGCGATGAGCCTCGGCCAGCAGCGCGTCCTGGTGGTCGACGCTCGGCACGTGATGAAGCATGCTCAGGCATACCGCGGCCGAGAACCCACCGTCCGGTAGCTGCGTCTCTGCGGCGTCGGCGCACAGCACGTCGACGTTGGTATCTGCGAGACGGTCGGCCAGCGAACCGGCCAGCCCGGGATCGACCTCGACTGCGGTCAGCCGGGGCACGAGGGTGCGCAGGACATCGGTCGTCAGGCCGGGGCCGGGCCCGACCTCCAGCACATCATCACCGAGCTCGATTCCGTCCAGGACCCACGGGATGATCCACTTCCGCACGGCCTCAGCCCATTCGGCGCTCGAACACCGCTTCAGATGCTCGTCGTTCATCGGCTGCTCCTGTTGCTGCACGTTCGCGGGCCCCGCCGTCAAACTAGCGGCGTCCGGGATCCGCAGCCTGCCGCGCAGGAATCGACGTGAGAACGTCCTCTGCCGCCGGACCCGATGACATACGGCTGTTCTGATCCGGCAACGCAGCACGCGCGCACAGCACAGCACAGACTGCCGGGGCAGACGACGACAACATCCAGGCCCCGATCGCTGACGTCGAGGTGTGCTGCTTGCAAGGGAACAGCCGTAGCGCTGTCGAAGATGCAGCTCAGCGCAGCAGTACGTCGGGGAGCTAGCTAAGCCAGAGGTCAGCCAGGGCTCTCAGGAACAGAAGGCGTCTGGACGGGCTGGTTGGGAACGTCCGAGGGTTCTACGTCGACACGTACGGCATGGTCGTCGGTCATGATCGGGATCGTGACGGATGCCGCTAAACGCCAGTGGGGGGCGTCGCCTGGGCGGCTGCGTCGGACAGCTTTGCGACGTCCAGTCGCAGCATGAGCTGCCTCGGTGCGGCTGGTGATGCGATGAACCCGTTCTTCAGATAGAACGTTTGGGCTGACTCGTCGATGGCGTCGACCAACATGGCTCGTGCGCCGATTCCATCCAGTGCCGCGGCGGCCGACCGGATCGCCTCCCTCAGCAGGTCGCGACCCCATCCCTGCCCTTGATAGGAGCGGTGGACAGCAAAGCGCCCCATCCGGATCACGGGAACCGGATCGGGCGCTCGCTTGGCAATGGCCGGCGGTGCTTCCTCCCGGCTGACGGAACCCGCGGATAAGCAGTAGTAACCGGCGATCGCTTGCTCGTCCCACAATAGGTACGTGACTGCGTCGCGGGACTTCATGCTCTGACCGGCCTGCGTGGCCAACCAGCGATCAAGGCTCTCGTGACCACACTCGAACGCCTGTCGTTGGTCGCTGGTGGGCGGGGCCTCGTCGTATCGGCGCAGCCGCATCAACGTTACGGCTAGCGCACGATTCGGCGAGGACGGGAGAACAGCTCCACCAGCGCCGGATCGGGAACGGCAGGCGAGTCGAGCACGGTAACGAACCGATCCCATGCGTCTTGATCGAGCACGAAGTGATGCTGATCGGCCAACACTTCGTGCGCTCGGTCGACAGCGGAGTTGGTCAGAAATTCGCTTACCGACTGACCCAACGTATTTGCCGCCTGGCGCAACAGGGCATCGTGATCATCGTTGAGACGGAGGTTGAGTCGAGCATTCTTGGTGGCAGGCATGACAACTCCCGAGATCGCTTGCACGTGGCAGCTTGGCGGCCTGTACGCACACTGTACGTACGAAGAGTGGGCGTGTCAATCACTGATGAGCTCCGCCCGTGCGGCCGGTCACGACCGGCGAGACCCCGCACCCATATCTGCGCGATCAGCCCACACGTTCCGTGATGCGGTCGATGACTGCTGCCGTCGCTTACCCCGGATCGGCGGGCCAGTTTGTCGACACTACTCAAAGAGGGACGGCGGATGCGATCAGTGCTCGGCGTGAGTGAGTTTGAGAATAAGCGGCACGCGGGCGGTGTACGTGAGAACGCTCGCGCGAGGTATTTGAGAACAAGCCCACCGGATGAGCGTGTGCGCGCGATGTTCAGCCTGCCTCGGCGGATTCGGCCGAGCGGGTCGCGGCCCAGGAGGCCAGCAAGGTGAGCCCGTCTGCGGCG
>CAZZVT010000264.1:0-3390 GCA_964657545.1 uncultured Jatrophihabitantaceae bacterium | reverse complement strand
GATGAACGGGCTGACTGGATGAACGGCAACCGGCGAATCTGCGTCTGGACGCCGGACTGGCCGGTCACCGCGGCACGAATCGACGCCGGTTTGGCGCAGGACGCGCCGGTGGCGGTCGTCACCGCCAACCGGGTCGTCGCCTGCTCGCACGTCGCCCGCGAGCACGGGGTGCGGCGCGGGCTGAAACGGCGCGAGGCGCAGGCCCGCTGCCCGCAGCTCGCCGTGCTCGGGCGCGACGAAGCGGTCGAGGCCCGCACGTTCGAGCCGGTGGTCGCCGCACTCGAGGCCATCGCACCGGGGGTCGAGATCACCCGTCCCGGGCTCGCGGCCATCGGCGTGCGCGGTCCCACGCGCTACTTCGGCGGCGAGACCGGCGTGCTGCACGCGCTGTCGCGTGGAGTGCTCGACGTCCCGGCATTGCAGGGTGGGACCGGAGGCAACGTGCTCATCGGCATCGCCGACGGCTCGTTCGCCGCCGAGCAGGCCGCCCGTCGCGGCATGATCGTCGAGCCGGGAGGCTCACCGGATTTCCTGGCCGACCTGCCGGTCGAGACCCTCGACCCCGCCGGGACGTCGACGTTGATCGATCTGCTGACGCGGCTCGGCGTCCGCACGCTGGGCACGTTCGCGGCGCTGCCGCCGCACGACGTGCTGGCCCGCTTCGGCCCCGACGGCGCCTGGGCGCACCGGCAGGCCGGCGGGGTCGACGAGCGGCCGGTCTCGGGGCGACGTCCCCCGGTCGAGTTCACCGTCACCCTCGATCTCGAACCGGCGGTCGATCGGGTCGACACCGTCGCCTTCTCCGCGCGGGGGATCGCCGAGCAGTTCGTCCTCGACCTCGCCGCGCACGGCCTGGCCTGCACCTGCCTGGAGCTGCAGGCGCTGAGCGAGAACGGCGAGGAGACGGTGCGCCGCTGGCGGCACTCGGGCGTGCTGACCGCGCTCGACGTCCTCGACCGGGTGCGCTGGCAGCTCGAGGGGTGGCTCTCCGGCAACCATGGACCCACCGGCGGGGTGGCGCGGCTGCGGCTCGTCCCGATCGAGACCGTGCCGACCGGCGCGCACCAGCGGGCGCTCTGGGGCGGGGCCGGTGCTGAGGACGAGCGCGCGGCCCGGGCGTTGTCGCGGGTGCAGACGCTGCTCGGGCACGGTTCGGTACTCATGCCGGTGCTCGAGGGTGGTCGCGATCCGGGGCAGCGCACCAGGTTGGTGTCGTGGGGCGACGAGCCGGTGCCGCTGCGCTCGCCCGAGCAGCCGTGGCCGGGGCAGCTGCCCGCACCGGCGCCGTCGGTGCTGCTCGACCCGCCGCGCCCGGCGCAGGTACTTGACGCCGGCCGCCACCCGGTCGTGGTCACCGAGCGCGGCGCCGTTCCCGCCCCGCCGGCGCTGTTCGCGATGGGATCCGAGACACCGACCGCCATCGCGTCCTGGGCCGGTCCCTGGCCGGTCGACGAGCGGTGGTGGAGCCCCGAATCCGCGCGCCGCGTCGTGCGCTGCCAGATCGTCGACGTCCGGGGGCGGGCGTTCCTGGTCAGCGGGATGATGAGTCCGCAGCCGCACTGGCAGGTCGATGCGATCTACGACTGATCCGGGCGTGTCGGCGCGGGCGGCCATAGTGCACTGTCCAGGCTGTATGACGGCCGTATGAAACGGGTCCCGGATTAGGGTGCACCGCATGGAATCGCCGGGTCGCCGCTACCAGAACCTGATCTACCGCGACGGTGTCACCGGACGGCGGCCGACGGTCTCGACGTCAGCGGCCGGGCTCGAGCGTCAGGCGAAACGGCGCATGTCCCGCCGCGCCTGGGCCTACGTCGCCGGCGGCGCCGGCTCGGAGGCCACCATGGCCGCCAACCGGGCCGCGTTCGAGCGGCAGCGGCTCATCCCCCGCATGCTGCGTGACGTCGGCGAGCGCGACCTGTCCGTCGAACTGCTCGGCGCCCGGTTGCCGGCGCCACTGCTGCTCGCGCCCATCGGCGTGCTGTCGCTGGCCCATCGCGGCGCCGACCTCGCGGTGGCGAAGGCGGCGGCACGGCGCAGGATCCCGTTCGTCTTCTCCAACCAGGCATCGGTCGCGATGGAGGACACCGCGGCCGCGATGGGCGACGCGCCGCGCTGGTTCCAGATGTACTGGTCGACCGAGGACGAGCTGGTCGACTCGTTCCTGCGCCGCGCGGCCGCGATCGACGCCCAAGCCGTCGTCGTCACGCTCGACACAACCATGCTCGGCTGGCGCCCACGCGACCTCGATCTCGGCTCGCTGCCGTTCGCCCGAGGCGAGGGCATCGCGCAGTACACCTCCGACCCGGTGTTCCGACGGCTGCTCGAGCAGGCCCCGGCGGCCGGCGGCGAGCGGCCCCGCGTCACGCCGCAGACCATCCGGACGCTCATCGAGATGACCGCGCACTACCCGGGCGACTTCCGCGCGAACCTGCGCTCGCCGCTTCCGCGTGCCGCGGTCGAGACGTTCCTGCGCATCTACTCGCGCCCATCACTGACCTTCGACGACATCGCCACCCTGCGTGAGCGCACCGACCTGCCGGTGTTCGTCAAGGGCGTCCTGCACCCGGACGACGCGAAACGCGCGCTCGACGTCGGCGTCACCGGCATCGTCGTCTCGACCCACGGCGGCCGGCAGGTCGACGGTTCGATCGGCTCGCTCGACGCGCTGCCCGGGATCGTCGACGCCGTCGGTCCCGACGTCCCGGTGCTGCTCGACAGCGGCGTGCGCAGCGGGGCCGACGTCGCCAAGGCCGTTGCCCTCGGCGCGCGGGCGGTGCTGCTCGGTCGACCGTACGTCTACGGGCTCGCGGTCGACGGCGAGGCCGGGGTGGGTGCCGTGCTCGACACCGTGATCGCCGAACTCGACCTCACGCTCGGCCTGTGCGGCGTCACGAGCGTGGCCGAGCTGTCCCGTGACAACCTGGCCTGAGTCAGACCGCGTGAATCAGAAGTCGACGTCGTCCGCGAGCACGGTGCCGGCGGTGCGTCCGGGTGCCTCCTGATAGCTCCAGTACAGGTTGGTGTGGGCGATGACCTGTTCCGGCGGCGGGGCTCCGTAGGCCGTGAGGTCCTCGGTGGTGTGGGCGTCGGACACCAGCACGGCGTCGTAGCCGCGGGTGAGGGCACCGTGCAGTGTCGAGCGGATGCACTGGTCGGTCTGCGCGCCGACCACGATCAACCGGCCGACGCCCCGCTCGGCCAGCACCGCCTCGAGGTCGGTGTCCTCGAAGGAGTCGCTGTAGATCTTGTGGACGAGCGGTTCGCCGGCGGCGAGCGACAGCTCGGGGACGTACTGCCACCCCTCGCTGCCCTTCTCGATGTCGGAGTCGGAGTGCTGCACCCAGACGACGGGCACCTGCGACGAACGCGCCCGCTCGACCAGCGACC
>CAZZVT010000263.1:0-3442 GCA_964657545.1 uncultured Jatrophihabitantaceae bacterium | reverse complement strand
CTGGCCGCCCCGGAGGGCGACGTCGAGGCGACGTACGCGGGTCTGCTGGCGGCGCTCAGCTGACGAGGTCGACGACCACCGGCGCGTGGTCGGACGGCGCGTTGCCGCCCTTGACCGAGCCCTTGCGCGCCTCGCGGTCGACGTAGGCATCCGACACCGCCGTCGCCACGTCGGTCGTGGCGTACACCAGGTCGATGCGCATGCCGAGGTTCTTGTGGAAGCTGCCGGCGCGGTAGTCCCAGTAGGTGTACGGCGTGTCGTACTTCATCGCCCGCGGCACGACGTCGGACAGGCCCAGTGCGCGCAGGTCGGCGAGCTTGGCCCGCTCGGCGGGCGTGACGTGCGTCGAGTTCGCGAACAGCGCCGGGTCCCAGACATCGTCGTCGGTCGGGGCGATGTTGAAGTCGCCCAGCACCGCGTAGCGCGGCGAGGCCGGCAGTTCCTCGGCGACGGTGGCCGTCAGCGCGTCCAGCCAGCGCAGCTTGTAGTCGTAGTGCGGGTGGCCGACCTCGCGGCCGTTCGGCACGTACAGCGACCACAGCCGGACTCCACCGCAGGTCGCGCCGATGGCCCGCGGCTCGTGCGGCTCGCTCGCAGGAAGATCAAGCGTCGGTTCGCCCTCAGCGAGGAAGCCCGGCTCGTCGAGCAGGCCGCGTCGAACGTCGTCGAGCCCGACCCGCGACAGGATCCCGACGCCGTTCCACCGACCCGTGCCGTGCACGGCCACCTCATATCCGAGAGCAGCGATCTCGTCGCCGGGGAACTGCTCGACGCTGGTCTTGAGTTCCTGCAGGCACAGCACGTCGGGCTGCGCCTGCGCCAGCCAATCGAGCAGCTTGGGCAGCCGGGCGACGACGGAGTTCACGTTCCAGGTGGCGATCCGCACCCACTCACCCAAGCAGACCGGTGGACGATGGCAGCCATGACCCCGGTCCGTGCCCACCCGCTGCGCCGGGTGGTCGTGGGTCTCACGCTGCTGGCGGCGGTGCTGCGGCTGTACCGCCTGGGCTTCGACTACGCCCACCCGGTGGCCGAGTACGACGGCGGCGTCTACCTGTCGTCGGCCCTGGCGCTGATCGACGGCCGGCTGCCCTACCGCGACTACGTGTTCGTCCAGCCGCCGGGGATCGCGCTGCTGCTCAGCCCGGTCGCGCTGCTGGCCAAGGTCACCGGGACGGCGCAGGCCATGGGCCTGGCCAAGATCATCACCGGGCTCGTCGGGGCGGCGTCGGTGCCGGTCGGCGCCCTGGTCCTGCGGCACCGAGGTGCCGTGGTCACGACGCTCGGCTGCGCCGTGCTGGCCGTGCAGAGCGACGCCGTGGCCGCTGCCTTCTCGCCGTTGCTCGAGCCGTGGCTGGTGCTGTGCTGCCTCGGCGCGGCGGCGCTCGCCTTCGACGGCGACGAGCTGGCCGGCAGCCGGCGTCTCGTGCTGGCGGGCGTGCTGCTCGGGTTCGCGTGCACGATCAAGATCTGGGCGGTGGCACCCACCGTCGTGCTGATCATTGTCTGCCTGTGCGCCCGTCGCGGTCGCGGCCCGCTGCTGGGGGTGTTGGCGGGAGGCGTCCTGCCGCTCGCGCCGTTCGCCCTCGCCGCGCCCGCCGCGTTCTGGCACCAGGTCGTGTTCATCCAGCTCGAACGCTCGGCGCCGCAGCGCACGACGCTTGCGTACCGGCTCGTCCACATCTTCGCCACAGCGCCGCCGGACGGCGACGAGGCCGGGGGTCTGCTCGTCGCTGTGGCCGTGCTCGTCCTCGCGCTCGTCGTGCTGGCCTGGGCGCACACGCCGCCCCGTCGCCCGCTGGAGTGGTTCGCGGTCGGGTCGGCCGTGCTGGTCGTGGGCCTGCTGCTGACGCCCGACACCTTCTACTGGCACTACGCCGCGTTCAGCACGCCGTTCGTGGCGCTGGCGGCGCTCCTGCGGGTGCCGCGGGTGCGCGGCCTGCAGGTGGCCGAGTCGCTGGTGACCCTCGCCGTCGTGGCGCTGGCGGTGATCGTCGTCGACCGCTACGCCCGCCCGACGCACCCGTACGACAACCATCGGGCGCTGCAGGCCGCGATCCCGAAGGGCGCGTGCGTCGTGTCCTCGATCGCCGGGGCCACCATCGCCGCCGACCGTGTGTCGAGCGGATCCTGCCCGTTGCTCATCGACCCGTTCGGCGAGATCCTCGCGCGGTCCGGGGGGCAGGCGCCGACCGTTGCCGAGGTGCGCCGGCCGGCCGTCGAACGGCTGTGGTTGGCGGCGTACCGGCGCGCGGACTTCGTCTACCTGCAGCCTCGCGAGACCCCCCAGTTCCCGACCGACGGCCCGGCCCAGGACTATCTGGACCAGCACTTCCGACGCCTGTCCCTGGCCGGGCCGGGTCAGCTGTTCGAACGGATCGGGTCCGACCGGCGGCCCGCGTAGGCTGAGCGGTCGTGGACGTCCCCGCCGAACTGAAGGAACTGTCCGCGACGCTCGCCAGCATCGAGGCCGTCGTGGACGTCGCTGCGATGCGCCGCGACCTCGAGGTGCTCGAGGCCGAGGCGTCCAAGCCCGATCTGTGGGACGACATCGAGAACGCGCAGCAGATCAACTCGAAGCTGTCGCACCTGCAGGGCGAGATCCGCCGCGTCGAGGACCTGCGCCGCCGACTCGACGACACCAGCACCCTCTGGGACCTCGCGGAGGAGATGGATGACCCCGACTCCCGCACCGAGGCCGAGAACGAGGTCACCGCCCTGCAGAAGGCCATCGAGGTGCTCGAGGTCCGTACGCTGCTGTCGGGTGAGTACGACGCCCGCGAGGCGCTCATGACCATCCGCTCCGAGGCGGGGGGAGTCGACGCCGCCGACTTCGCCGAGATGCTGCTGCGCATGTACGCCCGCTGGGCCGAGCGCCACAACTACACCGTCGAGGCGCTCGACACCTCCTACGCCGAGGAGGCCGGCATCAAGTCGGCCACCATCCAGGTCAAGGCGCCCTACGCCTACGGCACGCTGTCCGTCGAGCAGGGGACGCACCGACTCGTGCGCATCAGCCCGTTCGACAACCAGGGCCGCCGGCAGACGTCGTTCGTGGGCGTCGAGGTGCTGCCGGTCGTCGAGTCGAGCGACCACGTCGAGATCCCCGACGACGACCTGCGCGTCGACGTCTACCGCAGCTCCGGCAAGGGCGGCCAGGGCGTCAACACCACCGACTCGGCGGTGCGGCTCACGCATCTGCCGACCGGGATCGTGGTCACGTGTCAGAACGAGCGCAGCCAGATCCAGAACCGCGCGTCGGCGATGGCGGTGCTGCAGGCGCGCCTGCTCGAGCGGCGGCGCGCCGAGGCGCAGAGCGCCATGGACGCGCTCAAGGACGGCAGCAACAGCTGGGGCAATCAGATGCGCAGCTACGTCCTGCACCCGTACCAGATGGTCAAGGACCTGCGCACCGAATACGAGGTCGGCAACCCGCAGGCCG
>CAZZVT010000262.1:0-3542 GCA_964657545.1 uncultured Jatrophihabitantaceae bacterium | reverse complement strand
GAACCTAGACTAACTGAACCAGAATCAGTTGGGCTGCCAATTACCCCATACCCCATGGGTTCGACCCGCAGCAAAGTGCACGCCCGGGCCAGCACTGGACTCTACCGGACGTCGTCAGCCGGTTGCACCACACCCGCCGCGGCCGATCAGAGGAACCGGCTGATGATCTCTTTCATGATCTCGTTCGTCCCACCGTAGATCTTCTGGATCCGGGCGTCGGTGTACATCCGCGAGATCGGGTACTCCTCCATGTAGCCGTAACCGCCGAAGAACTGCAGGCACTCGTCGGCGATGTCGCACTGCTGCTGGGTCAGCCACCACTTGGCCATCGAGGCGGTCGGGACGTCGAGCTCCCCGCGCAGGTGCTTGCTGATGCAGTCGTCGATGAACACCCGCCCGATCTTGGCGTTCGTCGCTGCCTCGGCAAGCTTGAACTTGGTGTTCTGGAAGTCGAAGACCGGCTTGCCGAACGCGTGCCGCTCCTTGGTGTACTTCACCGTGACGGCGATGGTCTCCTCGATCGCAGCGATGGCGCCCACTGCCAGCACGAGGCGCTCCTGCGGCAGCTGCTGCATGAGCTGGATGAAGCCCTGACCCTCGACCTCGCCGAGCAGGTTCGACGTCGGCACCCGCACGCTGTCGAAGAACAGCTCGGCGGTGTCCTGCCCGTGCTGTCCCATCTTCTTCAGCACCCGTCCGCGCGAGAAGCCGGCCAGCCCACGGGTGTCGACGCCGATCAGCGAGATGCCGGCCGCCTTGTCGTCCGGGTCGGTCTTGGCCACCAGCACGATGAACTCGGCCTGCAGCCCGTTCGAGATGAAGGTCTTCGAACCGTCGATCACGTAGTCGTCGCCGTCGCGGACCGCTCGTGTCTTGATGGCCTGCAGGTCGGAGCCGGTGCCGGGTTCGGTCATGGCGACAGCGCCCACCAGCTCGCCCGAGGCGAGCTGCGGCAGCCAGGTGCGCTTCTGCTCGGGCGTGCCGTAGGAGTTCACGTAGTGCGCGACTATCGTGCTGTGCACGGAAGTCCCGAGACTGGGCGCGCCGGTGCGCACCTGCTCCTCGGCCAGGATCGCCTCGTGCGCGAACGTTCCCCCTCCCCCACCGAACTCCTCGGGGATCGACGGGCACAGCAGGCCGAGTGCGCCGGCCTTGTTCCAGATCTCACGATCGACGTGTTGCTGCTCGCCCCATTGCTGCTCGTGCGGCGCGCACTCCTTCTCGAAGAAGGTGTGCGCGAGGTCGCGGAACGCCTCGAGGTCGTCGTCGCTCCACGCCGGACGCTGGGTTGGACGGGACGTGGTGGCAGTCATGGAAGCGCCTCTCGGTGGGTATGTGGATCAGTATGTCGCGCAAACCGAGCGGACCGCTACGGGCCGCTATGCGGCGTCGGGCTCGATCCTGCGCACGGCGTCCAGCGGCTGACGCAGGAACGGCAGCACCTCGGACAGCAGGGCGTCGGGCTGGTCGATCTGTGGGCAGTGCCCGCAGCCGGGCAGCACCACGGCGGTGTTCGAGTGGCCGGCATCCGTTCGACGCAGGCGTTTCGCCGCACGTGCCGGGGTGAGCAGGTCGCGTGAGCCGAAAACGATCAACGTCGGGATGGCCGAGTCGTCGATGAGCTCGCCGAGCCGCGCGCAGCCCAGCTCGCGCAGCAGCACCCGGCCGATCGGCAGCAGCCCGGGCATCCGACCGCGCTCGCCGAACGGGTCCATGAAATCGCGACGCACCTCGGGGTCGAGCCGGCGTGAGTCGCCGGCGGCGATGTGGGAGTGGAACCAGCCCAGGCCGGACACCGCTCCGCGTTCGGGCATCACCCGCAGCGCCGTGCGAAGCCCCAGTTCGGCCGGTCGGGACATGGCCAGCCGCCAGAGCTTCGGCACCGCGCCGAGGCCGGGCATGTCAGTGAGCACGACCCGCTCGGTGCGCTCCGGGAAGCGGGCCGCGAACAGCGCCGCCACCGCTGCCCCCATCGAGTTGCCTATGAAGCTGACCGGTCCGGTGCGACCCTGCGCGTCGAGCACTTCGGCCACGACGTCGACGTAACCGTCGAGCAGCGGCTCGCTCCAGCGCCGGGTGCTGGCCCCGAAGCCCGGTAGGTCGATCGCGATCACCCGGTGGCCGGCTGCGAGTGCCGGAATCAGCCGGTTCCAGGTCGTCAGGTTGTCGGCGAACCCGTGGAGCAGCACCACCGTGCGCGGCTCGGCCGCAGCGCCGGTCACGGTGAAATGCACGCCGTCGACCGTCTTCAGCATCGTCACCAGGCAGGGTTACCCACGTCACACCGGAAAATCTCGGACTGCCTAGGCTGATCGGCATGGCCGACGTCGTGATCTGTGAACCCGTCCGCACGCCCGTCGGAGGTTTTCAGGGAGTGTTCTCCGGCCTCACCGTGGCCGAGCTGGCCGCCTCGTGCCTGACCTCGTTGATCTCGCGCACCGGCCTGGGTGAGGGCGATGTCGATGACGTCGTGCTCGGCAACTGCTATCCCAACGGCGAGGCGCCCGCGATCGGCCGCGTCGCCGCCCTCGATGCCGGGCTCGGCACCTCGGTGCCCGGCCTGCAGATCGACCGGCGCTGCGGGTCCGGACTGCAGGCCGTCCTCTATGCCGCCATGCAGGTGGGTTCTGGTGCTGCGAACCTCGTCGTCGCTGGCGGTGTCGAGAGCATGAGCCAGGCCGAGCACTACGCGCTGGGCCTGCGCAAGGGCGTCAAAGGTGACGGTGTGCAGCTCATGGATCGTCTCGCTCGTGGTCGAGTCACCGCGGGCGGCAAGTTCCACCCCATACCCGGAGGCATGCTCGAGACGGCCGAGAACCTGCGCGCCGAGTACGGCATCAGCCGCGAGGAGCAGGACGAGTACGCGCTGACCTCGCAGCGCCGTTGCGCAGCGGCCGTCGACGCGGGCCGCTTCGACGACGAGATCGTGGGCGTCGAGGTGCCGGGCAAACGCGGGGCCGAGCCGACTCTCGTGACGGCCGACGAGCATCCGCGACCGGACACCACTCTCGACAAGCTGGCCGGGTTGCGCCCGGTGATGGCCGCGACGAAGGACGGCGCCACGGTCACGGCCGGCAACAGCAGCGGCCAGAACGACGGCGCGGCGATGTGCGTCGTGACGACGCCGCAGAACGCCGAGCGCCTCGGGCTACGGCCGATGCTGCGGGTCGTGTCCTGGGCCGTCGCCGGGGTCGGCCCCGAGGTCATGGGTGTCGGGCCGGTGCCCTCCACCGCCCTCGCCCTCGAACGGGCCGGGCTGACCCTGGCCGACATCGACCTGATCGAGCTCAACGAGGCCTTCGCCGCACAGGTGATCGCCGTCCTGCGCGAGTGGAAGTTCTCCGACGCCGACCACGAGCGGCTCAATGTCAACGGCTCGGGTATCTCGCTCGGCCACCCCGTGGGCGCCACCGGAGCCCGCATCCTGGCCACGCTCGCCCACGAGATGCGCCGCCGCGACAGCCGCTACGGCCTCGAGACCATGTGCATCGGCGGTGGCCAGGGCCTGGCCGCCGTCTTCGAGTCGGTCCGCTGACGCCGCC
>CAZZVT010000261.1:0-3559 GCA_964657545.1 uncultured Jatrophihabitantaceae bacterium | reverse complement strand
CGAGGACCAGGTCGAGGACGGTCAGCGCACCGGTCTTGTCCAGTGGCTCGTTGCCGTTGCCGCACTTCGGCGACTGCACGCAGGACGGGCAGCCGGTCGGGCATTCGCACGACGCGATCGCCTCGCGGGTCGCGGCAAGCCACGAGCCCAGCGCGGCGTGGCCCCGCTCGGCAAAGCCCGCACCGCCAGGATGGCCGTCGTAGACGAACACCGTCGGCCGGCCGGTGTCGGGATGCAGCGCGGTCGACACCCCGCCGATGTCCCAGCGGTCGCACGTCGCGAACAGCGGAAGCAGGCCGATGGCAGCGTGTTCGGCTGCGTGCACGGCGCCGGGAACGAGCGTGACATCGAGCCCGGCATCGTCGAGCAGATCCTGCGGCAGGGTGTACCAGACTGCGCTCGTGCGCAGCTCGCGCGGCGGCAGATCGAGCGGTGTCTCGTCGATCAGCTCGCCCGTCCCCAGCCGACGACGCAGGTAGCCCACCACCTGATGGGTGACGTCGACGGCGCCGAACGCGACCTCCAGCGGCCCGTACCGGTGGCTCGTCGCCGTGTGTGCGATCGCGATGTCGGTGACATCGCGGGCGGTGGTCGTCCACGGCGGGTCGTCGCGGCGCACCAGCGCAACCCGCTCGGCGAGATCGAGCGCGTCGACGACGAACGGCGTCCCGCGGTGCAGGTACACCGCGCCCGGATGAACGGTCGAGTGGGCCGCGCCCGCGTCGACGGTGCCGACGAGCGTGCCGGTCGAGGCCTCGACCACGCTGACCGCCCGGCCGCCGGTTCCGCGGATGTCGACGTCCGGGCGCTCGCGCTGCGTCCAGTACCAGCCGGCCGTCCGCCGCCGCAGCACGCCGCGCGACACCAGGTCATCGAGTACCGCCCCGACCGCCGCGACGCCCACGTCGTCACCGGTCGAGGAGAACGTGCCGAGCTCGTCGGGCCTGATCGGGGCCTCCACCGCGGCGCAGCACAACTGCGGCGCGAGGACGTAGGGGTTCTGCGGATCGAAGACGGTGGCCTCGACCGGCCGCCCGAACACCGCGTCGGGATGGTGCACGAGGTAGGTGTCGAGCGGGTCGTCGCGCGCCACGAACACCACCAGCGCGCCGGTGCCCGAGCGGCCTGCCCGTCCGGCCTGCTGCCACAGCGACGCGAGGGTGCCCGGGTAGCCGGCCAGCACCACCGCGTCGAGGCCCGAGATGTCGACGCCGAGCTCGAGCGCGTTCGTCGCGGCCACGCCCAGCAGCTCGCCGGAGGCCAGCGCGGACTCGACCGCGCGCCGCTCCTCGGGCAGGTAGCCGGCTCGATAGGCGGCCACCCGGGGTACGAGCGAGGGCAGATCGGCCTCCGCCAGGTGCCGCCCGGCACCCAGCGCGGTGAACTCTGCACCGCGCCGCGAGCGGACGAAGGCCAGCGTCCGCGCACCCTCGACCACCAGGTCGGCCAGGATCCGCGCGGTCTCGACGCCGGCCGAGCGTCGGACGGGCGCGTCGTGCTCGCCGCGCAGAGCCGTGAGCGGCGGTTCCCACAGCACGAACGACCGCGCCCCGTGCGGGGAGGCGTCGGCGGTCACCTCGGCCACGGGCGCGCCGACCAACCTCGTCGCCGAGCGCGCCGGGGCCGACACCGTGGCCGAGGCCAGCACGAAGGTGGGCGTCGACCCGTACCGCACACACATCCGCCGCAACCGCCGCAGGACCTGTGCCACGTGCGAGCCGAACAACCCGCGGTAGGTGTGGCACTCGTCGATCACCACGAACGCCAGCCGACGCACGAACGAGCTCCATCGCCCGTGCGCCGGCAGGATCCCGCGGTGCAGCATGTCGGGGTTGGTCAGCACCCAGTTGGCGTGCGCGCGCACCCAGTCGCGCTCGCCCATCGGGGTGTCGCCGTCGTAGGTGGCCGCCCGCAGGAACGGCAGCTCGAGCCCCGCGAGCGACGCACGCTGGTCCTGCGCCAGCGCCTTGGTCGGTGACAGGTACAGCACCCGCGCCCGGTCGTCGGCGGCGAGCGCGGTGAGAGCCGGCAGCTGGTATGCCAGCGACTTACCGGACGACGTTCCCGTGGCCACCACCACCGACGTCCCGAAGTGGGCGGCGGTCGCCGCCTCGACCTGGTGGGTCCACGGCTCGCTCACCCCGCGGGCGACGAAGCGGGCCCGGACGTCGTCGGGAACCCACTCGGGCCACGGCGCCGTGGTCGCTGCCCGAGCCGGGATCGACTCGACGTGCGTCACCGGCGACTCACCGGGTGCAACGCCGAGCAGCAGGCGCTGCAGCAAGGCGTCGGGGTCGATCACCTGTGACTCCTCGGTCGCGGGGCCGATGCCGGGCCGCTGTGGCATGCTTCAGGGGTTGCCCGTCCGCTCGGCCGACCGCGCCGAACGGCGCCGTTGTCCGCGCGTCGGTCGTGACAGCCCAGCAGATCATGCGGGTACGACGAAGTCGTTTCGACACTGGAAAAGGGTGACTCGCGTGGAGTTGTCGGTCTCACGGCTCTCGGTCGGCGACGTGTCCGTCGTCGCCGTCAGTGGGGAAGTCGACGTCTATTCCGCTCCGGCGCTCAAGGAGAGCCTGGCCGAGCTGGTGCAATCCGGTGTCACCACCGTCGTCGTCGACCTGTCCGGGGTGGGCTTCCTCGACTCCACCGGGCTCGGCGCCCTCGTCGAGGCGCGGTCGGCCACCACCGAAGCCGGCGGCTCGCTGCCCCTCGTCTGCGCCCACGAACGCATCCTCAAGCTCTTCACGATCACCGGGCTCGACGGCGTCTTCGCCATCCATCCCACCGTCGAGGCGGCCGTCGAGTCGGTCAGTGCCTGACGCTCGATAGTCCGCGGTTCGGCCGGGTGATCTCCCTCACCCCGCTACGGAGCGACGACTGTGACCGGCGCTACACTCCGCCGGTCAGAGCCGTTGATCGTAGGGAGTTGCATGGCATCGCAGCTGTTGGCCGAGCCCGGAATCAGTACGAACGAGAAGTACACGGTTGTCGTGATCCTGGTCATTGCCATAGCGGCCCTGGTGTTCGCGTACAGCCTGGTCCGGGACGTGCTCAACGCCGACCAGGGCACCGAGAAGATGCAGGAGATCGGCCGCGCCGTGCAGGAGGGCGCCAAGGCCTACCTGAATCGTCAGTTCAAGACGTTGTCGGTCTTCTCGGTGATCGTGTTCGTCCTCCTGCTGGTCCTGCCGGTCAACCACGGCGGCTTCTCGGTGCAGCTGGGCCGAGCGCTGTTCTTCATCGTCGGTGCGGTCTTCTCCGCAGCCGTCGGCTACATCGGCATGTCGCTCGCCACCCAGGCCAACGTGCGGGTGGCGGCGGCCGCCCGCGGTGGCGTCCGTGAGCGCGGCTTCCACGTCGCGTTCCGCACCGGCGGCATCGTCGGCATGCTCACGGTCGGTCTGGGCCTGCTGGGCGCCAGCGTCGTGCTGCTGGCCTACAACTCCAACGCCCCGACCGTGCTCGAGGGTTTCGGCTTCGGCGGCGCCCTGCTCGCCATGTTCATGCGGGTCGGCGGCGGCATCTTCACCAAGGCCGCCGACGTCGGCGCCGACCT
>CAZZVT010000260.1:0-3563 GCA_964657545.1 uncultured Jatrophihabitantaceae bacterium | reverse complement strand
CGTTCCCGGAGTCACCGGGGCCCGCACCTGTTCTGGAGGACGCCCCCGCGATGGACGCGAGAAACAAGCGCCGTGAGGCAACCCGACGCCAGCTCGAGCAGCAGCTCAAGGATCGGCAGGCCCGCGAGGCCCGACGCAAGCGGGCAACGCTGATCACCTCGATCGTGGGCAGCGTCGCCGTCATCGCCCTGGTCGTCGTGCTCGTGATCACGTTGTCCGGCGGCAGCGACGACAAGAAGGCGACCGCGTCCACCAAGTCCGGTGCCAGCTCGGCAGCCAGTTCCTCGCCGGCCGCGTCACCGTCGACTGCTGCCGCTGCACCGGTTCCGACCGCTGCCTGTGCAGCGGCACCGAAGGGCGACACGGCGACCTTCGACGGGCTCAAGGTCACCGGAATCACCGATCTGAAGAAGTCGCCCGTGGTCAGCGGCAAGGGCTCCGGCGCTGCTCTGACGACCGTCCGCTGCGAGGACCTCGTGGTCGGCACCGGCAAGGCCGCGACGACCGCGCTGAAGGCGACCGTCGAGTACATCGGCGTGGTCCTCAAGACCGGGAAGGTGTTCCAGACCTCGTGGACCGCTTCGGCTGCGAGTTTCGGCCTCACCACGGATGACGTCATCGCCGGTTTCAGCCAGGGCATCGCCGGTGCGGGCAAGGTGGCACCGATGAAGGTCGGCGGGCGGCGTTTGATCCTGATGCCTGCCTCGACGGCCTACGGCGCGTCACCACAGGCGGGTTCCGGGATCCCGGCCAACGCCGACCTCGCCTTCGTCGTCGATCTCCGCAGCCTCGCGTGAGCTGACGCTGTGCCCACCGCCAAGCAGCGCCGCGCCGCCGAGCGCCGCCGCCTGCAGCGCCAGGCGCAGCGCCGCCAGCAGCAGTCGGGCCGACGCCGGCGGTTGAACGTCGTCCTGTCCGTCGTCGGGGTCGTCGCAATCGTCGGCCTGGTCGTCACCCTGATCTCGGCGACCAACGGCTCGGACTCGAAGTCCACGACAGCGAAATCCACGGCTCCTGCGACGGCCTCGACCTCTGCGGCGGCTTCGACGTCCGCATCGTCGTCGTCGACGAAGGCCTCGTCGGCGACGTCGGTGAGCTGCAGTTACCCGAAGTCCGGCACGGCAGCCCGCTCGGTGAGCACCCCGTCGACGACGGCGTCGAAGGTGGGCACCGCGCAGATCCTCTTGACGACCTCGCAGGGCCCGATGACGTTCACGCTGAACCGGGCCGCCGCGCCGTGCACCGTGAACAGCTTCGTCTCGCTGACCAGGCAGAAGTACTACGACGCGACGACGTGTCACCGGCTCACGACCGCGAGCATCTTCGTGGTGCAGTGCGGCGACCCGCTGGGCACGGGCACGGGCGGCCCCGGTTACAGCTACGCCGACGAGCTCACCGGCAAGGAGAAGTACACCCGCGGCGTGCTGGCGATGGCGAACACGGGCGCGAACACCAACGGCAGCCAGTTCTTCATCGTCTACAAGGACACCCAGCTGGCCGCGTCGTACACCGTCTTCGGCACGGTGACCGCGGGGCTGGCCGTTGTGGACAAGGTGGCCAAGGCCGGTACGTCCAACGGCTCGAGCGACGGCAAGCCCAAGCTGACCCTGCGGTTCACGAAGGTCAGCGTCGGCTGAACGTCAGTGCGAGGCGTGCACCCGGTACACGTCGTAGCAACCCTCGATCGAGCGGATCGACTTCAGCAGGTGCCCCAGGTGCTTGGCCTCGGCCATCTCGAAGGTGAACCGGCTCACCGCGACGCGGTCGCGATTGGTGCTGACGTTCGCCGACAGGATGCTGACCCGTTCCTCGGTCAGGACGCGCGTGATGTCCGAGAGCAGGCCGTGCCGGTCGAGGGCCTCGACCTGGATCGAGACCACGAAGCTCGAGCCGCCGGTCGGCGCCCAGTCGACCTCGACCAGGCGTTCGGGCTGCCCGGTCAGTGACGTCGCGTTGGTGCAGCTGCCGCGGTGGACCGACACTCCCCCGCCGCGGGTGACGAAGCCGATGATCTCGTCGCCCGGCACCGGCGTGCAGCAGCGGGCCAGCTTCACCCACACGTCGCTGACGCCGCGCACGACCACGCCGACGTCGCTGCCGTTGCGTCGACCCGCCTGCGGGGTGTCGTCGGTGGGGACGACGACCTCGGAGATGTCCTCGACCGAGCCCTCGGACCCGCCGAGCTGCAGGACGATCTTCTGCACCACCGACTGGGCCGACACATGGCCCTCGCCGATCGCGGCGTAGAGCGCCGAGATGTCCTGGTAGTGCATGTCCTTCGCGAGCGTCAGCAGCTGGTCGCCGCCGAGCAGGCGCTGGATGGGAAGCGCCGCCTTGCGCATGGCCTTGGTCAGCGCCGCCTTGCCGGCATCGATGGCGTCCTCGCGACGCTCGCGGGCGAACCACTGCCGGATCTTGGTACGGGCGCGCGGCGACTTGACGAACTCGAGCCAGTCGCGCGACGGGCCGGCGCTCTCGGACTTGGACGTGAACACCTCGACGGTGTCACCGTGATCGAGCGGGCTCTCGAGCGCGACCAGCTTGCCGTTGACGCGCGCACCGATGCATCGGTGCCCGACCTCGGTGTGCACCGCGTAGGCGAAGTCGACCGGTGTCGAGCCCTGCGGCAGCGGGAAGACGTCGCCCTTGGGGGTGAACACGTAGACCTCGGTGGCGCCCAGGTCGTAGCGCAGCGAGTCGAGGAACTCCTCGGGCTCCTGCGCCTCGCGCTGCCAGTCGAGCAGCTGCCGCAGCCAGCCCATGTCGTTGGACATGCCGGCGGGCGTCGAGACGTCGACGTTGTGTTCCTTGTACTTCCAGTGCGCCGCGATTCCGTACTCGGCGGTACGGTGCTGCCCGAACGTGCGGATCTGCAGCTCGACCGGCTTGCCGCCCGGGCCGATCACCGTCGTGTGCAGCGACTGGTACATGTTGAACTTCGGCATCGCGATGTAGTCCTTGAACCGGCCCGGGACGGGCTGCCAGTTCGCGTGGATGACACCGAGGGTGGCGTAGCACTCGCGTTCGGACTCGACCAGAACCCGGATGCCGACGAGGTCGTAGATGTCGGTGAACTCGCGGCCGCGCACGATCATCTTCTGGTAGATCGAGTAGTAGTGCTTCGGCCGGCCGGTGACCTCGGCCTTGATCGCGCCCTTGGCCAGATCGGTCTTGACCCGCTCGATGACCTGGCCGAGGTAGGTGTCGCGGCTCGGTGCCCGTTCGGCCACGAGGCGCACGATCTCGTCGTAGCGTTTGGGGTACAGCGTGGCGAACGCGAGGTCCTCGAGCTCCCACTTGATCGTGTTCATACCCAGGCGGTGGGCCAGCGGGGCCAGCACCTCGAGCGTCTCGCGGGCCTTGCGCTCCTGCTTCTCCGGCGGCAGGAAACGCAGCGTGCGCATGTTGTGCAGCCGGTCGGCGAGCTTGATGACCAGCACGCGGGGGTCGCGGGCCATCGCCACGATCATCTTGCGGATCGTCTCGGCCTCGGCCGCGGCGCCGTAGCTGACCTTGTCGAGCTTGGTGACGCCGTCGACGAGGTGCGCGACCTGCTCGCCGAA
>CAZZVT010000259.1:0-3565 GCA_964657545.1 uncultured Jatrophihabitantaceae bacterium | reverse complement strand
GGAGCGAGGCGGGTGCCGGGGGAGCGGCCGAGGCGCTCGATCGGACCCGAGACCGAGATCGCGCCCAGCAGCTCACCTTCGGCCGAGAGCACGGGTGCGGACACCGACGCCACACCCGCCTCACGCTGGCCGACGGACTGCGCCCACCCGCGCCGGCGGACCTCGACGAGCGATCGCTGGGAGAACGTCTCGACGCCTGCGAGCGAGGCCGGATCGGACCATGCGCAGAGAACCTGCGCGCCCGAGCCGGCGTTCAGCGGCAGCCGGGTGCCGAGCGGCACCGTTGTGCGCAGCCCGTGGGCGCGCTCCGCCGCAGCGACGCAGACCCGCTCGGCACCGTCGCGGCGGTAGAGCTGCGTGCTCTCACCGGACTCGTCGCGCACCCAGGCGAGCACCGGTCCGGCGGCGGTGACCACCGGGTCGGGCAGCGCGGCGGCGAGCTCGCCCAGGCGCGGGCCGAGCACGAACCGACCCTCGGTGTCCCGAGCCAGCAAGCGGTGCGTCTCCAGTGCCACGGCGAGCCGGTGCGCCGTCGCGCGCGGCAGATCGGTCGCCGCGACGAGGTCGGCCAACGCGCGTGGTGCCAGCGCCACCGACGCAAGGATCGTCACGGACTTGTCGACCACGCCGATGCCGCTGCTAGGCTGTCCCATACAGCGATACTAGAGTCTCGCAGAGTGAGATTGCACCACTGAGATTCCGACAAGCTGAGATTCCAACAAGCGAGGTGGCAGACGATGGGCAAGACGCTGGCCGAGAAGCTCTGGGACAGCCACGTGGTGCACTCGCACCCGGGCGAGCCCGATCTGCTCTTCATCGACATGCACCTGATCCACGAGGTGACGAGCCCGCAGGCCTTCGACGGCCTGCGCCTCGAGCAGCGCCCCGTGCACCGCCCCGATCTCACCCTCGCCACCGAGGACCACAACACGCCCACCGACTACACGTTGCCGCTCATCGGCACCGAGTCGATCAAGGACGAGGTCAGCCGCACGCAGATCGACACCCTGCGCCGCAACTGCACCGAGTTCGACATCACGCTCTACCCGATGGGCGACGACGAGCAGGGCATCGTCCATGTGATCGGCCCGCAGCTCGGCATCACCCAGCCCGGTATGACCATCGTCTGCGGCGACAGCCATACCAGTACGCATGGTGCGTTCGGCGCGCTCGCGTTCGGCATCGGCACCAGCCAGGTCGAGCACGTGCTTGCCACCCAGACGCTGCCCATGGACCGCCCGAAGACGATGGCCGTCACGGTGAACGGCGAGCTGCCCGTCGGCGTCACGCCGAAGGACGTCATCCTCGCCGTCATCGCGCGCACCGGTACCGGCGGCGGCCAGGGTTACATGGTCGAGTACCGCGGCTCGACCTTCGAGCAGATGTCCATGGAGGGCCGCATGACGGTCTGCAACATGAGCATCGAATGGGGTGCGCGGGCCGGCATGATCGCGCCCGACCAGACCACGTTCGACTACGTGCAGGGTCGCGATCACGCACCGAAGGGCGCCGAGTGGGACGCGGCGGTCGAGTACTGGAAGGGCCTGCGCACCGACGACGACGCCGAGTTCGACGCCGAGATCGTCTTCGACGCCACCGAGTTCACGCCGTTCGTCACGTGGGGCACCAACCCGGGGCAGGGCGCACCTCTTTCGGCCAACGTCCCCGACCCGGCCGACTTCGAGGACGAGGGTGATCGTGCCGCCGCAGCGAAAGCCCTGTCCTACATGGGATTGACCGCCGGTACGCCGCTGCGCGAGGTCAAGGTCGACACCGTGTTCGTCGGCTCCTGCACCAACGGGCGCATCGAGGACCTGCGCGCCGCTGCCGCCGTGCTCGACGGCAAACGGGTTGCCGACGGCGTCCGCGTTCTCGTCGTGCCGGGTTCGGTGCGGGTGCGCAAGCAGGCCGAGCAGGAAGGCCTCGACGCGGTCTTCACCGCGGCCGGCGCCGAGTGGCGTCAGGCCGGTTGCTCGATGTGCCTGGGCATGAACCCAGACCAGCTCAAGCCCGGCGAGCGCAGCGCCAGTACGTCGAACCGCAACTTCGAAGGCCGTCAGGGCAAGGGTGGCCGGACGCACCTCGTCTCACCGCTCGTGGCCGCCGCGACCGCGCTCACCGGGCACCTTGCCGGCCCGGCCGACCTCTAGGAGACCGCGATGGACAAGTTCACCGTGCACGTGGGTACCGCAGTGCCGTTGCGACGCACCAACGTCGACACCGACCAGATCATCCCCGCCGTCTACCTCAAGCGCGTGACGCGCACCGGTTTCGAGGACGGGCTGTTCAACGCGTGGCGGGCGAACGAGCCCGACTTCGTGCTGAACCAGGGCCGCTTCGACGGCGCGACCGTGCTCGTCGCCGGCCCCGACTTCGGCACCGGCAGCTCGCGCGAGCACGCGGTGTGGGCGCTGTGGGACTACGGCTTCCGCGTCGTCATCTCGCCGCGCTTCGCCGACATCTTTCGCGGCAACTCGCTCAAGGCGGGCCTGCTCACGGTCATGCTGCCGGAGAAGATCGTCCAGCGGTTGTGGGACGACATCGAGGACGACCCGAAGACCGAGGTCACCGTCGATCTCCACGAGCGCCAGGTGCGGTGGAGCGGCGAGGTGCACGACTTCGAACTCGACGACTACTCGCGCTGGCGGCTGCTCGAAGGCCTCGACGACATCGGGTTGACCATGCAGCACGTCGAGGAGATCGCGACGTACGAGAGCACCAGGAAGCCCTGGTTGCCCACCGCCTCGGTCTGACGTCAAAAGGCGAAATTCCCTACAACACCGAGTGTTCGCGTTGTTGTCGACCCCGTGAACCCCTAGCGTGACCTGCAAGCGACCACCGTGCCGACTGCCGGTGATCATCAACAGGTCCCAGGAGGACACGTGCCCAACAAAGCCCAGTTCGTCGACTTGCTCGCCGAACGTCTGGACGGAGACAGAAAGCGCGCTGCCGCTGCGCTCGACGCGATGATCGACAGCGTGTACGACGCGATCTCACGCGGAGAGCGCGTGGCGATCACCGGGTTCGGCGTCTTCGAGCGACGCGACCGCGCCGCCCGCACCGCCCGCAACCCTGCGACCGGCGCGACGGTGAACGTGCCGGCCTCCCGCGTTCCGGCGTTCCGACCGGGCGCGGAGTTCAAGTCCATCGCCGACGGTGCCCGCGAGGTGCTCGAGCAGCGCGCGGCGCGGACGCAGGCCGCGGTGGCCGCCCTGGCCGACTCGGCTCGTGACACCCGCGCCAGGGCCGCCGCCGTCGTGCACGAGGCGCAGGACCTCGCCCACACCGCTGTGACCGACGCCGTCGAGGCCGTGCGCGAGGCGCCGTCCAAGGCCCTGGCCGCGGTCGCGAACTCGACTCCGGCCAAGGTGGCCAAGAAGGCCCAGAAGCGCGGCGCCGGTAAGGCTCTGGCCAGCAAGGCATCAGGTCCCGCGACGAAGACGGTCGCTGGTTCCAGCCTCGGTTCGAAGACCGGCGTCCCGTCCAAGGACGCGGCCAAGAAGGCCGTGAAGACAGTGCAGAAGTCGGCTGTCAAGGCAGCCGCGCCTGCGAAGAAGGCCGCGAA
>CAZZVT010000258.1:0-3584 GCA_964657545.1 uncultured Jatrophihabitantaceae bacterium | reverse complement strand
CGTGATCTCGTCACCGGCTGGCTACCCCTCCAACGCTGGTTCGCCGGCAAGGGCCGCGACTTCGACATCGCGGTCACCAGGCTCGGCGAGCTGCAGTCCGTCGCCCCGCAGGTCACCATCTGGACGGCCCGTGTCAGCTACGGCGACGACGAGACCGAGACGTACGCGCTGCCGCTGGTGGCCCGCTCCGAGCCCCAGGGGGCGCTCGAGCACGTCCTGCTCGGCACGGTGAGTACCGACACCGGTACCCGCTGGATCTACGATGCGTTGCACGACAAGGACGTCACCCGCGCATGGCTGGCCGGCATCCGCGACGAGGCGCCGGCCGGCCCGGTGCGCTTCACCCGCTTCGCCGAGCCCGAGGACATCCCGGTCGACGAGTCGAGTCTGGTGCTGTCCGGCGAGCAGTCGAACACTTCGATGATCTTCGGCGACGTGGCGATCATGAAGGTCTTCCGACGCCTGCAGCCGGGGCTCAACCCCGACATCGAGGTCCAGGGCGAGCTCAGCCGCCTCGGCGCGCAGAACATCGCGCGGCTGCTCGGCGCGGCCGAGATCGACGTCGACGGCGATCGCACCTCGCTGGCCATGCTCCAGCAGTTCATGACCAGCGCCACCGACGGCTGGGAGCTCGCGAAGGCCAGCGTTCGCGACCTCATGGCCGAGGCCGACCTGCACGCCGAGGAGGCCGGCGGCGACTTCGCCGGCGAGGCCGAGCGGCTGGGCTCGGCCGTGGCGCAGGTGCACGCCGACCTGGCCGCCGCGTTCGGCACCCGCGAGGCCTCCCCCGACGAGCTGCGGGCCCGCGCCGCCGCGATGCACGAGCGGCTGCAGTGGGCGATCACGATCGTGCCGCAGCTGTCCGAGGTCGCGGCCGGGCTGGGCGCCGCGTTCGACCGTGTCGCCGAGCTCACCGACGTGGTGACGCTGCAGCGCATCCACGGTGACCTGCACCTCGGCCAGGTGCTGCGCACCGTCTACCGCTGGGTGCTGATCGACTTCGAGGGCGAGCCGATGGCGGCCATCGAGGGCCGCCGGGCGTTCGACTTCTCGCTGCGCGACGTGGCCGGCATGCTGCGCTCCTTCGAGTACGCCGGGCACCACCGCGTCATCGAGTTCGGCGGCGATGCGAACAACTCGCAGCAGCGCTACCGCGCCAACGAGTGGTCCACCCGCAACCGCGACGCCTTCCTCGACGGCTACGCCGAGACCGCCGGTGCCGACCCGCGCGAGCACGGCGTCCTGCTGAGCGCCTTCGAGGCCGACAAGGCCGTCTACGAAGCCGTGTACGAGGCCCGCAACCGGCCCACCTGGCTGCCGATCCCGCTCGCGTCACTGACCAGGATCGCCACAGACGGAGGAATCGACTGATGACGCAGCCCCGCAAGCCCAAGCCGAAGCCGAAGCCTGCTGCGCCCGCGATCGTCGAGGCGCCGCCGGTCACCCGCGAGGAGCTCGACGCACTGGTCGGCGGCGCGCACCACAACCCGCACGGCGTGCTGGGCACCCACCCGTCGGGCGAGCGCACCGTTGTGCGCACCCTGCGTCCCGACGCCGCGCGCGTCACGGTGCTGATGAACGATCAGCGCTACGACATGACGCAGCTGCACGACGCGGGCGTCTTCGAGGCCACCATCGACGGACCGAGCGCCGACTATCGCCTCGAGGTCGACTACCCCGACGGCCAGACGTTCACCGTCGATGACCCCTACCGCTGGCTGCCGACCCTCGGCGAGGTCGACCTGCACCTCATCGGTGAGGGGCGCCACGAGAATCTGTGGACGGTTCTGGGCGCGCACGTGCGCAGCTACGACACCCCGGGTGGGCCGGTGTCCGGCACCTCCTTCGCGGTGTGGGCGCCGAACGCGCAGGGTGTGCGGGTCATCGGCGACTTCAGCTTCTGGTCGGGCAGCGCGCTGCCGATGCGCTCGCTGGGCTCCAGTGGTGTCTGGGAACTGTTCGTACCCGGTGTCGGCGACGGCGCCTCCTACAAGTTCCAGATCCTCGGCCAGGACGGTGAGTGGCGCTACAAGGCCGACCCGATGGCGTTCGCCACCGAGGTGCCGCCGGCCACGGCGTCGGTGGTGCACACCGTTCGCTACACCTGGGCCGACGACGCCTGGCTCGCCCGCCGCGCGGCGACCGAGTGGCACAGGGCGCCGATGTCGATCTACGAGGTGCACCTTGGCTCGTGGCGCCAGGGGCTGTCCTACCGCGAGTTGGCACAGCAGCTCGTCGACTACCTGCTTGAGACCGGTTTCACCCACGTCGAGTTCCTGCCCGTAGCCGAGCACCCGTTCGGCGGCTCGTGGGGCTACCAGGTGTCGTCGTACTACGCGCCGTCGGCACGGTTCGGCAACCCCGACGAGTTCCGCTACCTCGTCGACGCGCTGCACCAGGCCGGTATCGGCGTCATCGTCGACTGGGTCCCGGCGCACTTCCCCAAGGACGCGTTCGCGCTCGGCCGCTTCGACGGCACGCCGCTCTACGAGCACGGCGACCCGCGCCGCGGCGAGCAGATGGACTGGGGCACCTACGTCTTCGACTTCGGTCGCAGCGAGGTGCGCAACTTCCTCGTCGCCAACGCTCTGTACTGGCTCGAGGAGTTCCACATCGACGGGCTGCGCGTCGACGCCGTCGCCTCGATGCTCTACCTCGACTACTCCCGCGAGGAGGGGCAGTGGACACCGAACATCCACGGCGGCCGCGAGAACCTCGAGGCGGTCGCCTTCCTGCAGGAGATGAACGCCACTGTCTACCGGCGGGTACCGGGCGCGATCACGATCGCCGAGGAGTCGACGTCGTGGCCCGGCGTCACCCGGCCGACGCATCTGGGCGGCCTGGGCTTCGGCTTCAAGTGGGACATGGGTTGGATGCACGACACGCTCGACTATTTGTCCCACGAGCCCATCTACCGGCAGTACCACCACAACGAGCTGACGTTCTCGATGATGTACGCCTACACCGAGAACTTCGTCATGCCGCTGTCGCACGACGAGGTGGTGCACGGCAAGGGCTCACTGATCAACAAGATCTCCGGTGACCGCTGGCAGCAACTGGCGACGCTGCGCGCCATGTATGCCTACATGTGGGCGCATCCCGGCAAGCAGCTGCTGTTCATGGGCCAGGAGTTCGGCCAGTCGCGCGAGTGGTCCGAGAGTCGCTCGCTGGACTGGGAACTCACCGACGACCCGGGTCACCGCGGCATCCTGCGCCTGATCACCGACCTCAACAGGGTCTACGCCGAGACCGGTGCGCTGTGGTCGCGCGACACGGTCGAGAGCGGCTTCCACTGGATCGACGCCAACGACGCCACCGGCAACGTCTACTCGTTCCTGCGCTTCGGCGACGACGGTTCCGTGCTGGCCTGCGTCTCGAACTTCTCCGCCGTGCCGCACGAGCAGTACCGCCTCGGGCTGCCGTTCGCGGGCCGGTGGGAGGAGATCGTCAACACCGACGCCGACCTGTACTTCGGTTCGGGCGTCGGCAACTTCGGCGGGATCGAGGCAGTCGACGAGGTCTGGCACGGACAGCCTGCCTCGGCGCGACTGCGGGTTCCGCCCCTGGGCACCGTGTGGTTCCGC
>CAZZVT010000257.1:0-3629 GCA_964657545.1 uncultured Jatrophihabitantaceae bacterium | reverse complement strand
CGAGCACGTCGTTCTTGGTCAGCGCGTTGAACAGGGTGGACTTGCCGACGTTGGGCAGGCCGACGATGCCGATGGTGAGACTCACGGGCACTGACTCTACGGACCGATCGGGCGCGTCGATCCCGAAACTGTCGGACCCCGGTGTGAGCATCGATGCATGGACCTCACCGCTGTTCTCCTCGCAGTGCTCACCCTGGTCGCCGGGGTGGTCATCGGCCTGCTCTACGGCCGGTCCCGGGCCGAGACCGCCCATCGTGCGGTGCTGGCACAGGTCGAGGCCGGCGGCCGCGATGCCGTTGCGCGCAGCGAGACCGCCGCGCGTCAGACCTTGGCTCTCGCCGAGGCTGCGACCCACGATGCACGCCACGAGGTCGCCCGGCTGACGGCCACCCTCGACTCCGAGCGGGCCGCGCACCGCAGGCGTGTCGAAGAGGACGCAGTTGCCGAGAGCCGCCTGCGTGAGGCGTTCGACTCCTTGGCCGGGAAGGCCCTGCAGGCCAACAACGAGGCGTTCGCCGAGCTCGCCGCCGCGAAGCTCTCGACGGAGAAGGCCGGCGCCGACGGCGAACTGGCCCAGCGCCAGCAGGCCATCGAGGGCATGGTCGGGCCGCTGCGCGAGTCGCTCGAACGGGTGCAGCGCCAGCTCGTCACGGTCGAGAAGGAACGCGCCGGGTCCTACGAGCGGCTGCTCGAGCAGGTCGGCACGATGCGCCAGACCTCCGAGCAGCTGCGGCTCGAGACCACCCAGCTCGTCACGGCGCTGCGCGCGCCGCAGGTCCGCGGGCGCTGGGGCGAGATGCAGCTCGAGCGCACGGTCGAGGCCGCCGGGATGACCGAGCACATCGACTACGTCACGCAGGAAACGGTGGCCGGCCCCGACGGCGCGTTGCGCCCCGACCTCGTCGTACGCCTGGTCGGCGGCAAGAACGTCGTGGTCGACTCGAAGGTCGCCTTCAGCGGTTACCTCGAGGCCATGGAGGCGAAGGACGAGGCCACCCGGGCGCTGCGACTCAAGGCGCACGCCAAGCATCTGCGCACGCACATCGACCAGCTCGGCGCCAAGGCCTACTGGCAGCACTTCTCCCCCACGCCCGAGTTCGTGGTGTGCTTCGTGCCCGCCGACGCCTTCCTCGACGCCGCGCTGCGCGAGGATCCGTCACTGCTCGAGCGCGCTTTCGACCAGGACGTCGTGGTGGCCACGCCGTCCACCCTCGTCGCGCTGCTGCGCACCGTCGCCTACACCTGGCGGCAGGAGGCGCTCGCCGCCAATGCCGCCGAGGTGCACCAGCTCGGTCGCGAGCTCTATCAGCGGCTGTCGACGATGGGCGGGCACATCGACAAGCTCGGCCGCTCGCTGAACGGTGCGGTGGGCGACTACAACAAGACCGTCTCCTCGCTCGAGAGCCGGGTGTTCGTCACCGCCCGCAAGATGATCGACCTGAAGGTGGTCAAGCCCGAGGACTCGATCGAGGTGCCGCGACAGATCACCGAGCACGCCCGGTCCACCCAGGCGCCCGAGGTGGCCGAGCAGCGCCTGGTTGCGCTGCCCAAGCCGAAGGTGCCGCTCGGGCAGGGTGACCTGCTCGGCAACACCGACGGTGAGGCAACCCGCGCAACCTCCTGACAGTTGCTTCCGCGGCGGTCAGGGTGCCGGCGCGGTGAGGCGAGTGCCGTCGACGGTGGCCGTGGCCCGGCGGCCCGCTCCCCAACGGACGCAGACGTGGACGACCCGTCCCCTCGGCCCGGTCACGCGCAGGCGTGCGCGCGCCCCGGTCGAGGTGACGGTCACGGTTCCGCTGACCTTCGTGTCGGTCGTCCAGCGCACCGCATGCAGGGTGGCGTCGCCGGCGTCGTCGTAGCGCACCGTTCCACCGCGCAGCCCGAGGTCTCGGTCGGCGTCGACGTAGCCGTAGCGGATCCGGGCGTCGCCGGCGGCGGCCACCGCGACGGCGGCGAGCCGGCGCGTCGACAGCGAAGCGTGCCCACGCGCCGGCACGACATCGGCGTACCGGCGCGGGTAGGTCGGCACCGCCCTGATCGCCGGGACCCGGGAGGCGCACGATGCATCGAGTCGGGCCGTCGGCGCGGCGACGAACCGTCGCACCAGCGACGCCCCGCACGCGTTCGAGTTCTCCAGGGCGACCAGATGAACGGTGTTCGCGGCGACCACCGTGCGGGCCGAACGCCCCATCTGCCGGGCGATGTGCGCGCCCCCGGCCGCAGGCGTCAGCGAGTCGAGCTGCCCGTTGAGGATCAGCACCGGCACGTGCGTCGGATCGAGGGCGGCGCCGGCCGGGATCGGCGGGTCGGCCGGGTGCGTCGGCGCGGGCCACCCCAGGCAGCCGGTGTAGGTCTCGGTGTAGGGCAGCACCGTCAGCCACTCGCGGGTCGTGAACGGCGCGAAGGTCTTGGCCGGCAGCGCCTTGATCGACGCTGCGAGCTGGGTGCGGCGGGCGGTCGGCGAGGAGCGCATGTCGAACAGTTGGGGGTAGTCGGTGCACGCCACCGCGAGGTACAGCCCGTCGGAGTAGTCGGCCGCCGGCGCCGAGTAGTCGCTGTAGTCGTAGCCGATGTCCTGGGCGTAGAGCCGCAGCAACGGGGTGGCGTCGCGACGGTCGAGATAGGCCCGCGCGGCGGCGTCCAACTGGCGGTAGGGGTCGGTGTCGTACCCGGCGTCGTTGACGATGTTGACGAACGCGGTGATGCTGACGGTGACGCGGTGCCGCGCGTCGTCCGTTCCGGCCACCGTTCCCGTCACCGCGTGCCGGCGCAGCAGCGCGGCGAGCCGGGAGATCCGCCCCCACGACGATCCCCCCGGGCACCCGACCGCACGCCGGCACACGGTGTCGAACGCGGCCCGGGCCGTGGTGACCGTCGTGCGGTACCAGGGATCCAGGTCGCGCGCCTCGTAGGCCGAGTCGAGCACGACCGAGCGCACCAGCCCCGGGTAACGGGCCAGGAAGGACTGCGCGAAGTACGTGCCGTAGGAATCGCCGTAGAGGTCGATCCTGGGCAGCTTGAGTGCAGCGAGCACCCGGGCGGTGTCGCGTGCCGTGTTCGCGGTGGTGAACAGATCGGAGGCGTGCACCCAGCCGCCCCCGGCGCGGCGGAACGTGTGGTTCAGCTGCTGCCCGCACGCGTCGGCCGCGGAGGTGAAACGCGACGACGGTGATGCCAGTGACTGCAGCGGTTCGCAGTCGATCGGCGTCGAGCGGCCGGTGCCCCGCGCGTCGACGAGCAGCAGGTTGCGGTGCGTCAGGGCCGGCCCGAACAGCGTTTCGAAGTCCGCCGCCGTCCCCGTGGACGGGTAGCCGGGGCCGCCCTCCTGGGCCAGCACCGTGCCGCGCGGCGTCCCGCTGCTCGGCAGCCAGCCGAAGCCGATCGAGATCGTTCCGGCCGCACGATCGGACGGGTCGAGTGGCACCCGCAGCGAGCCGCACCAGGTCGAGCGGGTGGTGCCGAGGTGGCAGCGCGTCAACGTGAGGCCACCGACCCGCAGGGTCCGGGCCGACGCCCGTCCCGGTGCTGCGATCGCCGGTTGCAGAACGCTCGCAGCGAGCAGCACAGCGACGGCCGGGGCGAGCATCCGCGCGATTCGCATGCGCGCATCATGCCCCGCGACCACGGCC
>CAZZVT010000256.1:3403-3649 GCA_964657545.1 uncultured Jatrophihabitantaceae bacterium | reverse complement strand
TGAGGCGGCGCGGCGTCGGCGGACGGCCGGGCGGCCGGGCGCACCTGCGCCTGCTCGACGACCAGCCGCTGAGGTTCTGCGCTGATTCCGAACTCGTGCAGCATGCCCGTCTCGCTGGCCTGCTTGAGCTGACGGACCTCGTGGTGCAGTGCCTCGAGGTCGGAGCCGATGACGCGCGTGGTCTCGATGCGCTCGAGCCGCAGCTGGCCGCCCACCTTGTCGAGCAGGTCCTGGCGCAGGCCGGCG
>CAZZVT010000256.1:0-3393 GCA_964657545.1 uncultured Jatrophihabitantaceae bacterium | reverse complement strand
CTGCTCGAGACGATCCTCGAACGCCCGGCGGGCGGCGGCCTCGGCGATGCGCTCGACCTCGCCCGATGACCGCACGGCGATCTCCTGCGGCGGCACGACCGGGGCCTCGGACACCGAACGGGACTGCGCCTCGTCGAGATCGAGACCGTGCCGGCGGGCACCGAACATCGCGCTCGCGCCGATCAGGGCTCCCCAGATCCCGGCCAGTACACCGATCTGCATCGACTTGGTGCTGTCGGCGAGAACGATCAGCCACACCGCCACCGCACCGAGTGCGATGGCGACGCCGAAGCCCAGAGTGCGCAGCACCACGGCGCGTCTCGGGGGGGCTTCGGGGTTCGGCACTGCACCATCCTAGACAACTTCGGGTTCGGCGCAGATCGTCTCGAACCGACTCTCAGTAGGCCCGTTCGTCCGGGCGCTGCGCCCCGCCGTTGGGGTCGATCCCGGCCCGTTCGAGCAGCAACCCGCCCGCCACCAGCAATGCCGAGGCCAGCAGGACGAGCAGGCCCACCTTGGCGTCGTGAGCGGCCGCGTCGACGTCGGACAGGTCCGGCAGCAGCCGTGCGAGCAGGCCCAGTGAGGCCCCGACGACGCCGGAACCGACGAGGGAGGACGCTTTCCCGAGGGCGACACAGCGCGCGATGACGATGGCGGCCATCGGCTTGGCGTCAGGGTCGTGACGCACCGCTGCCCGCACCCGGCGCGCAGCCACCAGCTCGGCCGCCGCGAGCGCGGCCAGCGGGGCCGGCACCAGGAACTGCAGCCGCGGCAGGGAGTCGTAGGAGAAGCGCAACAGGACGTAGACGGTGATCGCGACGACCACCAGCGGCACGGTCAGCTCGGTCCAGTGCGTCCGGCGCAGGCCCGGACCCCGGTCGTCGTTCACGTCAGGACCAGGTCCGGGCGGGGCCGGACGCCTGCGACCTCGGTCGGGTCGAGCTCGCTGACCAGGAGCTTGACCGACGCGCCGCCGAGCAGGGCCGAGGGGTCGAC
The DNA here is from genome assembly GCA_964657545.1 of uncultured Jatrophihabitantaceae bacterium. Lineage (GTDB taxonomy): Bacteria > Actinomycetota > Actinomycetes > Mycobacteriales > Jatrophihabitantaceae > Jatrophihabitans. The sequence goes on along the minus strand of CAZZVT010000256.1, from coordinate 2,397 downwards.
GTCGAGCCACGGCACGAGCACGAACGCCCGCTGTGCCGCCCTGGGGTGCGGCAACGTGAGAGCCGGGTCGTCGTCGACGACGTCGTCGACGGTGATGAGATCGACGTCGAGGGTGCGCGGACCCCACCGCACCTCGCGGGTGCGGCCGGCCGCGTCCTCGGCGGCATGCGCACGGGCGAGCCAGTCGGCGGCGTCGGCCGACGGGTCGTCGACCATCACGATCGCGTTCAGGTAATCGCTCTGCGGCACGGGCCCCCAGGGCGGGGTCTCGTAGACCGGCGACACGGCGCTCACCCACGGCCGGAACGAGGCGACCGCCGCCTGCAGCGTGGCGAACCGGTCGCCGAGGTTCGACCCGACAGAGATGACCGCGCTGGTCATGCCCGGCTCCGGCGGATCGTCACCGCGACGTCGTCGAACTGCAGCGGGATCGGCGCCTGTGGCTTGTGCACGGTGACGGTCGCCGCCGCGACGCGCGGATCGGCGAGGCACGCGTCGGCCAGCCGTTGGACGAGCCGTTCCAGCAGGTTCACCGGCTCCCCCGAGACGACCGCGGCCAGCGCCTCGGCGAGCTCGCCGTAGTGGACGGTGTCGGTGACGTCGTCGGACTCCGCGGCGGCGGCGGTGTCCAGTTCCAGCACGACGTCGACGACGAAGTCCTGCCCCTCGCGGCGCTCGAAGTCGAACACCCCGTGATACCCGAACACCCGCAGGCCGGTCAGGCTGATGACGTCACTCATCCGGCCGCCTCGATCGCGGCGACGGTCAGCGCAGCGTCGACCGACGGCCGCACCTCGTGCACCCGCACGCCCCACACCCCGGCCGCGGCGCACAGGGTGGTCACTGCAGTGGTGGCGTCCTCGCGGCCACCGATCTCGCGCGGGTCGCCCGCATCGCCGGCCAGCAACCGGCCGAGGAACGACTTGCGCGACGCCCCGACCAGCACCGGCAGGCCGAGGCCGACGACGACGTCGAGGTGGGCCAGCAGGCGCCAGTTGTGCGCCCCGGTCTTGGCGAAGCCCAGCCCCGGGTCGAGCACCAGTCGATCGGCGGCGACCCCGGCCGCGACGGCAGCGTCGGCCCGCGCCGACAGCTCGTCGCGGACGTCGGTCACGACGTCGTCGTAGCGGGCGAGCTCGGCCATCCGGTTCGACGGCCCGCGCCAGTGCATCAGCACCCAGGGGCAGCCGGCGTCGGCGACCACCCGCGCCATCCGGGCGTCGGCCAGGCCACCGGAGACGTCGTTGACGAGCGACGCCCCGGCCTCGAGAGCGGCGCTCGCGGTGGCGGCGTGGACGGTGTCGATCGACAGCGGCACGCCGGCGTCGACGAGGGCGGTGATCACCGGCAGCACGCGCGCCAGCTCGTCGGTGGGCGCGACGGGTTCCGCCCCCGGCCTGGTCGACTCGCCCCCGACGTCGACGAGGTCGGCGCCGGCAGCGCGCAGCGCCAGGCCCCGAGCAACCGCATCGTCGACCGCCGCCCAGCGTCCGCCGTCGGAGAACGAGTCCGGGGTGACGTTGAGGACACCCATGACGACGATCCGGTCGTCGCGCCGAGGCAGGTCGGGCATCAGCGGCTGCGAATCAGGTCCAGCGCCTCGGCACGGGTGCGCGGGTCGTCCTGGAAGATGCCCCGTACGGCGGAGGTCGTCGTGGTGGCGCCCGGTTTACGGATCCCCCGCATGGCCATGCACAGGTGTTCGGCCTGGATGACGACGATGACGCCGCGCGGCTCGAGGCGGCGCACGAGCGCGTCGGCCACCTGCGTGGTCAGCCGCTCCTGCACCTGCGGGCGGCGCGCGTAGAGGTCGACGACCCGGGCCAGTTTCGACAACCCGGTGATGCGCCCCTCGCGGCCCGGGATGTAGCCGACCGCGGCCGTACCGTGCCACGGCACGAGATGGTGCTCGCACGTCGAGTACAGCGGGATGTCCTTGACCAGGACGAGCTCGCTGTGGTGCTCGTCGAAGGTCGTCTGCAGCACGTCGTCGGGGTCCACGTGCAGCCCGCCGAAGATCTCGGCGTAGGCGCGGGCAACGCGGTCGGGGGTGGCCTTCAGCCCCTCCCGATCGGGGTCCTCGCCGATGGCGCAGAGCAGTTCGCGTACCGCCGCAGCGGCCCGGGGAAGGTCCATCCGACCGGTCGCGGCGTCGGATCGGCCGTCGAGGCTGGAGACATCGCCGACCTCGCCGGTCTGGCTCAAGCCTGGCCGCCACCGGTCGGGCCCGGCGGCGCGTACGGCGGGGGCGGCGGCGGGTATCCGCCGGGCTGCGGGCCGAAGTAGCCACCCTGGTTGCCGGGCGGCGGCTGCGGCGCGCTGCCGCCCGGGGTCGGCGTGACGCCCGGCAGAGCGCCGTTGCCGTTCCCGTTCGAGCCGTTCGAACCATTGCCGTTC
>CAZZVT010000255.1:0-3657 GCA_964657545.1 uncultured Jatrophihabitantaceae bacterium | reverse complement strand
CTCGGCCATCACCTCGAGCATCGCCGACTGCACCTTGGCCGGCGCGCGGTTGATCTCGTCTGCGAGCACGAAGTTGGCCATGATCGGCCCCAGCTCGGTGTCGAACGACTCCGATCCCGGCCGGTAGATGCGAGTGCCGACGATGTCCGACGGCACGAGGTCGGGGGTGAACTGCAGGCGCGAAAAGGAACCGGTGACCGTGCGGGCGAGTGTTTCGACGGCGAGGGTCTTGGCGACCCCGGGTACACCCTCGAGCAGGCAGTGCCCCTGCGCCAGGATGCTGACGACGAGGCGTTCGACCAGGCGCTCCTGACCGACGATCACTCGCTTGACCTCGAACATCGCCCGTTCGAGCATCGCGGCGTCGCCGGCCGGGGTGGGCTGATGGACGGACTCGGTCACGTGTTCTCCCTCGCGCGGCGCCGGGCCGGAATCGGCTCGAAACGGTCGCTCTCACGGTACGGGACGGGATCGCCGGACACCCGATGCCAGCCTGTACGGTGCCTGGGTGTCTGCGACCGATGAAGGTGAGCAGACCACCGCACCGCCGCCCCGGTGCTCGGCGAAGGACTGCCGCGCGGATGCCGTCACCGACCTCACCTGGCGGAACCCGCGCCTGCACGAGGCGGCCCGGGTCAAGCACTGGGTGGCCTGCGCGGAGCACGCCGATCACCTGGCCGGTTTCCTGGACCGTCGCGGGTTCCTGCTCGAGCGCGGCGCGCTGGTGCCGGATCACGGCTGACGCGCCGCCCCGGGGGTGTCGATCCGCGCGGCCGGTCCGTAGTTCCACCCGCCGCCTGCCCGTTGGACGCCGGCCTGCAGCATGAAGGTCTGGACTGCTGCGCACTGCACCGCCGTCGTGAACCGGGCCGTGCCGCCCGCTGCGGCCACGAGCCGCCGCGCCGCCGCCCCGGCGATCGCCAGCACCGCCGGATGCGTGGTCGGTGCGGTGACCTCCGCGGTGAGCGAACCCTGCGTGCAGTCGTAGCTCAACGCCAGCCGGACCACCGGCACCGCCGGGCAGTCGACGACGAACGCGCCGGCAGCAGCCACCGGAACAGTCCACCCGTGCGGCCCGAGGAACGTCCAACCGGCCGTGACCTGGTCGCGGTCGCCCAGCACTGTTGCAAACGAGCGGCACCGGCTGCGGTTGGACGCCGGGAAGTCCAGCACCCTGGTGCTCGCGCCGGTGCGGAACGTGAGTCGGGAGACGTAGGCGCTCGGGGCGGCGCATGCCCCCAACGTCGTCGACGGGTGGCCGTTGCACGTCGTCGTGCAGGCGTAGCTGTGCGAGAAGGCGCCCAACCGCGCCTGGAACCCGACGTGCGCCGACGCGACGGCCGCGTGGGCCCACGTCACCATGCGCTGCTGCCCGGCGGCGGGATGGGTGCCGGTGAAGCGGGACGGGGCCAGGCCGCCGGCGGTGGCGTCGATGCGTACCGGACCCGGCCCGGTGACGGTGTAGCGGAACGACGCGCTGCCGTGTGCGTCGCTGCGCACCGCCGACGGGACGACCACGTTGCTGCTGCCGTGCAGCTGGATCACCAGGCCGGGCACACCGACGCGCGCCGCCGAGACGACGGTTGCCGATCCGGTGGCAACCTGACCGGGCGACGCAGCACGCGAGGCGCGCAGACCGACGGCGTAGGGCCCGCTGAGCGCCCGAACGGTGCGCAGGTGGGCCGCGACGAGCGAGCTGACCGCACGCGGCAACCTCGCCGCGCGGCGGCGCACGGCATCGGCATGGCCGGCGATGGTGTTCAGCAGCTGGCTCTCGACCGCGGCCTGGGCCCTGGTCGTGGGATTGCCCCAGGTGGACAGCGCGTAGGCCAGCTCGTCGGCGGTGCGCTGCGACATGCCGGGGTACCGGCCGATCGAGGTCAGCGACACCGACGTCGGCGCACTCAGCCCGGGGTCGATGCAGAACACCTTCGCTCCGGTACGGGTCAGGTAGTACCCGACGAAGTCGCCACCGGACAGGTGGTAGCCGGCGCCCCGACGTAGCGCCGCCGGCGCGGCCGCACCCGGCGGCGCCTCGACGCCGGCAACAGCCGCCGCAGCGAACAGGGCGAGCAGGCCACACAGCGCGAGCCGGAACATGGGCCGGAACCGAGCCGGCGAAAGGATCGACATGGGCCCACCGTGCCCGCCGCAACCGTCGGTTGCCGGCCGAGATCCTGACGCTGTGGACGACGCACCCACCTGTGGACGACCCACCGCATGACGGCGTCGTCCGGTGCTAGGAGCGTCAGCCGCCGATGGCCGACATCGTGCGCGTGGGTTGCACGAAGTCCGGCGCAGCGATGCCGTGCCCGGCCTGCTTGCCGGCCACCGCCTCGACGATCAGCCCGGCGAGCTGGTCGTCGGTGGCGCCGTTGCGCAGTGCGCCGCGCAGATCGGTCTCGGACTGCGCGAACAGGCACGTGCGCAGCTGACCGTCGGCGGTGAGCCGCAGGCGATCGCAGTCGCGGCAGAACGGCCGGGTGACCGAGGCGATGATCCCGACCTGGGCCGGGCTCTCGGCCCACTCGGCGCGTCCGGGGCCGTCGACGACCTCGAACTCCTCGGCCGGCGCGCTGCCCCGGACGCCGATCGGGCGCACCACGTAACCCGCGCCGGTGAGCAGTTCGAGGATCTCCTCGGCGGTGACCATGTCCGTCCGCGACCAGGTGTGGTCGGCGTCCAGCGGCATGTGCTCGATGAAGCGCAACCGGTAACCGTGGCCGAGGCTCCAGGCCAGCAGGTCGGGCGCCTCACTGAGGTTGCTGTCGCGCGCAAGCACCGCGTTGATCTTCAGCGGCGTCAGGCCGGCACGCGCCGCGGCCTCGATACCTGCGAGTACGTCAGGCAGCCGATCACGCCGGGTCAGCTCGGCGAACCGCTGCGGGTCGAGGGTGTCGAGCGAGACATTGATGCGCTCGAGCCCGGACGCGGCCAGGGCCTCGGCCTGCGTGGCCAGTGCGACACCGTTCGTGGTCAGCGACAGCGTCGGTGCCGGCGTCAGTGCAGCGAGCCGGCGGATCACCGCCGGCAGGGTCGCGTGCACCAGCGGCTCGCCGCCGGTGAGCCGGATCGAGGTGACCCCGAGGCCGACGAACACCGTGGCGAGTCGGACGAACTCGTCGTCGGTGAGCCGCTGCGCCTTCGTCAACCAGTCCAGGCCTTCCGCGGGCATGCAGTACGTGCAGCGCAGCGAGCACAGGTCGGTGAGCGAGATCCGCAGATCTGTGGCGACACGACCGAAACGGTCACGCATCGGCCCGGTCGCGATCATGGCGTCAGGTTACGCGTCAGGTGAGCGGCCGGGTCGCTCCGTAGATCGTGCCGGGGTCGTACATCGAGCTGATCTCGACGTACCCGCCGCTGTACGGCGCCTGGATGATCTTGCTGTTCCCGATGTAGATCGCGACGTGGTGGATGCCGCTGATGCCGCCGTTGCTCCAGAACAGCAGGTCGCCGGGCTTGAGATTGCTCAGCGACGGATGGTAGGAACCGGCCTGCCGGTACTGCGTCCGCGCGGAGTGATCCATCGAGATGTACGGGCCCCAGGCATACATGGCCAGGCCCGAGCAGTCGTAACCCTTGACGTAGCAGTCGTTGGGCGCGCCGTTGCTCGCGTCGCACACGCCGTAGCTGGAGCCGCTGCTGCCGCCGCCC
>CAZZVT010000254.1:0-3670 GCA_964657545.1 uncultured Jatrophihabitantaceae bacterium | reverse complement strand
ACATCGTCATCGGCACCCACCGGCTGCTGCAGCAGACCGTCCGGTTCAAGGACCTGGGGCTGGTGATCGTCGACGAGGAGCAGCGCTTCGGCGTCGAGCACAAGGAATACCTGAAGGGCCTGCGTACGGCCGTCGACGTCCTGACCATGTCCGCGACCCCGATCCCGCGCACGCTCGAGATGTCGCTGACCGGCATCCGCGAGATGACCACGATCCTCACCCCGCCCGAGGAGCGTCACCCGATCCTGACCTTCGTCGGTGCGTACGACAGCCGCCAGGTCGGCGCGGCGATCCGACGCGAGCTGCTGCGCGACGGGCAGGTGTTCTACATCCACAACCGGGTCGAGTCGATCAACCGCGCGGCGTCCAAGCTGGCCGAGATCGTGCCCGAGGCCCGCATCGCGGTGGCGCACGGGCAGATGGGCGAGGGCCAGCTCGAGCAGATCATGCTGGGGTTCTGGGAGAAGCAGTACGACGTGCTGGTCGCGACGACCATCGTCGAGTCCGGGCTGGACATCCCCAACGCCAACACGCTGATCGTCGACCGGGCCGACATGTTCGGCCTCTCGCAGCTGCATCAGCTGCGCGGCCGCGTGGGTCGCGCGCGCGAGCGTGGCTATGCCTATTTCACCTACCCGCCCGAGAAACCGCTCACCGAGACCGCGTACGACCGGCTGGCCACCATCGCGCAACACACCGAGATGGGCGCCGGCATGGCCGTCGCGATGAAGGACCTGGAAATACGGGGATCCGGAAATTTATTGGGCGGCGAGCAGTCCGGGCACATCGCCGGCGTCGGCTTCGACCTGTACGTGCGCCTGGTCGGTGAGGCCGTCGCCGACTTCCGCGGGGAATCCCCGGAGGAGCAGAAGGAGGTGAAGGTCGACCTCCCCGTCGACGCGAACCTGCCTGTCGACTACCTGCCCGGCGAGCGGCTGCGGCTGGAGGCCTATCGCGCGCTCGCGTCGGCCACCACCGACGACGCGGTCGATGCGGTGCGTGCAGAGCTGCTCGACCGTTTCGGCCCGATCCCGCCGCAGGTGGAGAACCTGCTGGCGGTGGCCCGGTTCAAGGTCGTGTGTCGGCGCTTCGGGATCACCGAGGTCTCGCTGCAGGGTGGTGGCGCTCAGGGCGGAACGGTGCGGTTCTCGCCGCTCGTCCTCGCCGAGTCGGCGCAGCTGCGGCTCACCCGCCTCTACGACCGGGCCGGGTACAAACCGGCCGTGGGCACGGTGACCGTGCCGCGGCCGAAGGGCGTCGTCAAGGCCGACGGCTCCTTCGCGGAGGTCAAGTTCGGCGGCGACCCGCTGCGGGACATCGCGCTGCTGCGCTGGTGTGCCGAGGTGCTCGAGGCCGTCACCGGGCAGTTGACGCCCGCCGGCTGACCAGGGCTGGTGGGCGTGCCCGGTGCAGCGCATGACATTCTGGTGCGCAGGTATTTGGGCGTCGGTCGATGTCATTGTCGAAGGGACTCGGATGGGACAGCGCGTGATCGGTGCTCGCTCCCTGGGCGTACGGGGTGTGGCCGCCTGCGCCGCGCTCGTCATCGGCGTCAGCGGCCTGACCGCCTGCCGCACCAACGTCGGCAGCGCAGCCACCATCGACGGTCACCGCGTCAGCGAGACCCAGGTCGGTGACTATCTGACCGGGTCGGCCGCACCGATCAAGGGCAGCAGCGGTTCGCAGTCCACGGACCCGAAGCCGTTCGTCCTCGAGATCCTCATCGATGAGCGGCTCTACCCGAAGCTGTTGCGTGCGGCGAAGGTCGGGTCGCCGGGCAAGGGCCAGCTCACCACGCTGCGGCGTCAGTACCTCGCCGGCAAGTCGGTGAAGGCGGCCGCGGAGGGTCTCGGCGTGAAGGGTTACAGCGCCGGCTTCAACTCCCTCATCATCGACATCGAGGTGTACGCGACCTTGCTGAACCAGGCGCAGTCCGCGGGCACCGACGTCAGCAGCATCGCGTTGAAGTTGCATTTCCCGGTGAAGGTGAACCCGCGGTACGGCACGTGGGACAAATCGACGCTGGCACTGAAGTCGGGTAGCACAGCCGGGGTGCCCGGCTACCTGACGCTGCAGAGCTCGTAGCACCAGCCGCCGTGACCTCGCCTCTGCAGCGCGCGGTCGAGGTGATGGATCAGCTGCGGTCGCCCGGCGGCTGCCCCTGGGACGCCGAGCAGACCCATGCCTCGCTCGCCCGATACCTCGTCGAGGAGAGTTACGAGGTGCTCGAGGCCATCGAGACCGGCGACGCCGTCCTGCTCCGCGAGGAACTCGGCGACCTGCTGCTTCAAGTTCTCTTCCACGCGCGCATCGCGGCGGAGGCCGCCGACGGATTCGACGTCGACGACGTCGCCGGTGACCTGGTCGACAAGCTCGTCCGCCGTCATCCGCATGTCTTCGCGGGGGCGACGTCCGGCTCGGTCGACGAGCTCAACGACACGTGGGAGCGGCAGAAGGTCGCCGAGAAGGGCCGGACGTCGGCCGTCGACGGTGTGCCCGTGGCCCTGCCGGCGCTGGCCCTGGCAGCGAAATTGGTCTCCCGGGCCGGCAGACACGGTGTGATCGCACCGGTCGAGGCACCGCGGGACAGTCTCGGCGCCCGGTTGTTCGCGCTCGTGCAGGAGGCTGTCGCCGAGGGGCTGGACCCGGAAACCGAACTGCGTCTGGTGGCGCGGAACTACCGTCGCGCCGTGATCGACGCCGAGGCCGAAGCGGGCTCGGCAGGGCCGGAACAGTGAAAACCCGTCCGGCAGCACGGGGGGAGCTGTCGAACGGGTGACACAACCCTAACCCTGTGTAGCGATCAAACACAAGCGGTGACCTTTTGACGTCAGTCGGTCACTTGCCCGCTCGTTCGCCGACCCAGGTCGATGGTTGCGCCGTCGAGCAGCGTCACGAGACCGGGGATGTCCATGGGCCGGGCGATTCCATGGCCCTGTGCGCGCAGGCAGCCGAGCCGCACGAGGGCGTCGGCGTCGGCGCTGGTCTCGACGCCCTCCGCGATCAGGTCGATGCCCAGGTCGCCGGCAAGTCGCACCAGGGTGAGCACGATGGCCTGGGCGCGCCAGTCGTCGGCCAGGCCCGTGACGAGTGCCCGATCGAGCTTGATGGCGTCGACCGGGATGTCGCGCAGCCGGGCGAAGTTGCTGAAGCCGGCGCCGATGTCGTCGAGAGCGGAGCGCACACCGAGCGCGCGCAGCCCGGCAAGCGCGGCGGCGAAGCGCGGCACGTCGACGACCGAGACGTTCTCGGTGATCTCGATGCAGACCTGTTCGCCGGGTAGGCCGAGCTCGGCGAGCTGGTGCGCGAAGTGCGACACCAGGTCACCGTCGAAGATCTGTGCAGGAGAGATATTGACGCGCAAGACCAGCGGCGGCCCGGGACGGTCGCCGGCGAACGAGACGAACTCGCGCAGTGAGCGGTTGATGATCCAGCTACCGAGGACGCCGATCAGGCCGGTTTGTTCGGCCAGCCCGATGAATTCCTCGGGACCGACCTCCCCGCGGTCGGGATGGGCCCAGCGGACCAAGGCCTCGACCGCGACGATGCGCCCGGTGCGCAGGTCGATCTCGGGCTGGTATTTCAGAACCAGCTCGCCCTCGACGGGGGTGCTCCGCCCACGACTCGGCAGTGCAGGTGCGGCGTCGCGGGCTTCCGGGGCGCCGGGCTG
>CAZZVT010000253.1:0-3677 GCA_964657545.1 uncultured Jatrophihabitantaceae bacterium | reverse complement strand
CACCTCGATCCGGCTGCTCCGCGTCAGCCACCGGGTCGAGCAAGAGCGCAGACGGCGAGACTGACCGCCCCCAGCCGCTATCGCACCCCGTCACTTTCTCAGATCGATCGAGTGTGGTCGCCAAGATCATCGCAGGTACCTCCAGGCCAGTGATTCCGGGACTCGTGCTAACGTCTCGAAGGACCTTGCGGGTGTAGTTCAATGGCAGAACATCAGCTTCCCAAGCTGACAGTGCGGGTTCGATTCCCGTCACCCGCTCCACGCTGAGTCCGTATGCCCGGCGGCGGAACGGCGCCCGCGCCGACGACTTCGGTCGTTGCGCCGTGAGCGAACCCGCGTTCCCATCGGCGGGTCCGCCGGGCAGCCTGCTGTCATGCAGCTGCTCGTGCTGGGCGGGACCCGGTTTGTGGGTCGGGCGATCATCGACGACGCGCTGGCGCGCGGGTGGCAGGTCTCCGCGCTGACCCGCGGTGTCACCGGCACGCTGCCGACCGGGGTGACCGCACTGCACGCCGACCGCACCGACCCGGCAGCACTGCGCGACGCGCTCGGCGACACCCAATGGGACGCGGCCGTCGACACCTGGTCCGGCGCGCCGGCAGTGGCGGCGTCGAGCGCCCAGGCGCTGCGCGGGCAGGTCGGGCGCCTCGGCTACGTCTCGAGCAAATCGGTGTATCGCTGGGGTGAGCACGTCGACGAGCACTCGCCGGTGATCGACGCCTCGGCGTACGACGTCGACGGGCAGTACCCGCAGCTCAGACGCGGCGCGGAGCGCGCAGTGACCTCAGCGTTCCCCGACGCGGTCTTGGCCCGCGCCGGTCTCATCCTCGGACCGCACGAGGACATCGGCCGGTTGCCGTGGTGGCTCAGCCGGATGCCCCGCGGCGGACGGGTCGTCGCGCCCGGGCGTCCCGATCGACCGCTGCAGTACGTCGACGCCCGCGATCTCGCCGCCTGGCTGCTCGACGCAGTGGCCGGCAATGTCGCGGGGCCCGTTGACGTCGCCAGCCGCTCGGGCCACGCCACGACGCTGAGCCTGCTCGACGCCTGCATCCAGGCGACCGACGCGGACGTCGAACTGGTCTGGTTCGACGAAGACGTGCTCGCCGCGGCGGGGGCGCAACCGTGGACCGAGCTGCCGTGCTGGGTGCCGGAGTCCGGCGAGTTCGCCGGCTTCCTCGAGGGCGACACGTCGCTGGCCGCCGCAACCGGCCTGCGCTGCCGGCCGGTGATCGACACGGTGCTCGACACCTGGCGCTGGCTGCAGCGCGACGGCCGGCCGGCACAGCGGGCCGACCGCGACGTGCACGGTCTCCCCACGCAACTCGAGCAGAGGCTGCTCGCCGAACGGCCGGCTCAGCCGTAGGTGAACGAGTCCTGCGACGACAGGGCCGAGATGCCGTACGTGCCGCTGACCCGCACATCGACCGTCGCCCCCGCGGTGCCGGCAGGCACGACAACCTGCACGGATGTCGGCGACGCCGACGTCACCGTCGCCGTGGCCGGGCCGAAGCTCACGGTGAGGTGCGAGCCCACGAAGCCGGTACCCGCGATCGTCACCGTCGATCCGGCAGCGGACGGGGACGGCGACACCGAGGTCACCGTCGGCGGCGCGACGAAGGTGAACGTCGGCCCGTGGGTGCCCGACGAACCCAGCGGCGTCACTGCCCGGATCCGGGTCTCGCCGGCGGCGTGCGGCGGGACGCGCACGGAGAGGGTCTGACCGGACACGTGGTGCACGCCGGTTGCCTTGACGGTGCCGAAGTAGACCGCTGAGGTGTTGGCGAGGTTGGCGCCGCGCACCGTGATCACTGCGCCACCGGCCGTGCTACCGGTCGTCGTGCCCACCGTGCTGAGCACCGGCGCGTCGCTCGGGAACGCGCCACCGGGCAGCAACCGTTTGGCGGTCGCCGTCAACATCGCCCCGATGGACTTGCCGTCGGTCTTGGCCGGCCCACGCGCCAGGATCGCGATCGCGTACCGGTCGTCGTCGACGAAACCGGTGGTGTTCTCGTCGGCGCCGGCGCTCCAGTTGTCGTAGTCGGTGCCCCAGCCCTGCTTGATGGCCGCGTGCGAGTTCGCCGACTTGAGGCCGAACCACTGGTAGAAGCCGTCGGAGCCGTGCTTGGTCGCGTGGTGCATCGCGTCGAGCAGCCATGACCCGAAGTGCGGCATCTTCTTCAGCTTGGCGTAGAGGGCGACCATGCCGTCGGCGGTGATGTGGGTGTTGCCCCACCAGCCCGCGCGCCGGGGCTCGGACCCCAGCGTCGGCAGGTGAAAGTGCTGCTTGATGTAGGTGATCAGGTGGTCGCCGCCGACGCTGCCGTAGGTGCTGCTGGCGATCTTGTCGTCGGACCGGGTGATCATCGTGTACATCCGCTTGGCCGTCGCGCCGTGCAACCGCCCCTGCAGGTAGACCCGTGTTGCGATCATGACCTTGACGACCGACTCGCTGGCGAACGTGCCGGTGTGGTCGCCGGCGTGGTATGTCCGGCCGGTCCTGGTGTCCAGCACGGCGATGCCCACGTGGTAGCCGCGATCGTGGCCATACGCGTACGCCGACGTCAGCGCCTGCGAACGGGTCGCGGCCGCCGCCGACTGCGGAGCCACGAACAGCACCACCGAGGCCATGGCGAGGGACAGGACGGCGACACAGAGCGACGCCACGGACGCGCGGCGACGCGGAGCACGGTGCTTGGCCACAGTGACCTCTCCAAGACCTTTCGAACGGGCGTGAGACGAGGACGTCCGAAAAGCCGGATGCCGTTGTTGTACGGGCTGGAGCGGTGCCCGTCAAGATCGCGCGGCGAAGCCCGATCCGGGGGTCGCGCCGGAGCAGATAACCTCAGCGCCATGCTGCTCAGCGACCGCGACATCCGCACCGAGGTCGAGGCCGGCAGGTTGGCCGTCGAACCGTGGGACGCAGAGCTGGTGCAACCCTCCAGCGTCGACGTGCGCCTGGACCGCTTCTTCCGGGTGTTCAACAACTCCCGCTACACCCACATCGACCCGGCCGAGCAGCAGGACGACCTCACCACGCTCGTCGAGCCGCAGGGCGACGATCCGTTCGTGCTGCATCCGGGCGAGTTCGTGCTCGGTTCGACGCTCGAGATCGTCACCCTGCCCGACGACCTCGCCGGCCGTCTGGAGGGCAAGTCCAGCCTCGGACGCCTGGGCCTGCTCACCCACTCGACGGCCGGGTTCATCGACCCCGGCTTCACCGGACACATCACCCTCGAGCTGTCCAACGTCGCCAACTTGCCTATCACGCTGTGGCCCGGCATGAAGATCGGTCAGCTGTGCCTGTTCCGGCTCTCGAGCGCCGCCGAGCACCCGTACGGCTCGTCGGTGTACGGCTCGCGCTACCAGGGCCAGCGCGGGCCGACGCCGAGCCGGTCGTTCCTGAACTTCCGACGCTGGCCGACGGTCTGACGCCTAGCCGGCGAACTCGCTCGCCAGCGCTCTGCCCACCCGCACCAGGATGGCCCGGGCCGTGGCGGCGCCGGTCCGGTTGCCGACCGGCGAGCGCAGCGCGATCTCGAACACGCCCTCGTCTGCGAGCAGGTCGAGGTTCACGGTCGGCGAGCCGCTCACCGCGTAGGTGACGGCCGCTTTGCCGACCCCCCGCACGCGCGTCGGCTTGTACCGCGCGTTGCTGTCGCGCACGGTGTTGTAGG
>CAZZVT010000252.1:0-3794 GCA_964657545.1 uncultured Jatrophihabitantaceae bacterium | reverse complement strand
CGAGGCCGGAGAAGCCGGCGACCCGCTCTAAATCCGCACGCACGGCCTTTGGCAACCGGTCGGCCGGTGTCGCGACGACGCCGCGCGCGACGCCGTCGCGCACCACCCCGGCCGCGACGACGAACACCCGTTGCGCGCTGTCGATCGTGTCCTGCGGTGCGGCGTACCCGGGTACCGGCGTCCCATACAGCAGCGCGTACTCGGCCGGCCGCTGCCGGGACCAGGCACGGACGGCGTGCCCCGTCGCCGACCACCGGCCCACCAGGTCGCGACGGGCGACGGACGCCTCGGCCTGCTCTGCCGCGGCACCCATGCTGTCGTAGCCGTCGATGATCAGGGCGGTCAGCAGTTCGTCGCGGCTGCCGAAGTAGCGGTACACCGCCGATGAGACCACCCCGAGCTCGCGGGCCACGGCCCGCAGGGAGAGATCGGGCCCGTCGCTGGCCAGGTGGGCACGCGCGATCGTCTTGATGCGGTCGGTCATCTCGGCCCGAGCGATCTCCCGGGCCGTCGGTGTGGCAGTCATGACCACCAGTGTGCCAGAAAACAGAGAGCATCGCTCTTGACAATCACAATCGGGAGAGCAATGCTCTTTCCAAGACAACAACGAGAGCACTGCTCTCCAAAGGAGGAACATCATGGCCCAGCACGTGATCGTCGGAGCCGGACCCGTGGGCAGCGCGCTGGCGGGCGAACTTCTCGACCGCGGCCACGACGTCCGCGTCGTCACCCGCAGCGGCTCGGGTATCGAGGGCACCGAGCGGGTCACCGCCGATGCGTCCGACGCTGCCCGTCTCGGCGAGCTGACCCGCGACGCCACCGCGATCTACAACTGCGTCAACCCGCCGTATCACCGCTGGCCACAGACCTGGCCGGCCATCTCGGCGGCACTCATCGCCGCTGCCGAGACGTCGGGCGCCGTTCTGGGCGTCACCGGCAACCTGTACGGCTACGGCGAGGTCAGCGCGCCCATGACCGAGCAGACGCCGCTCGCGGCCACCGGCACGAAGGGCCGGGTGCGCAACCGGATGTGGGCCGACGCACTGGCCGCCCACGAGGCGGGGCGAATCCGGATGTTCGAGGTCCGCGGCAGCGACTACCTCGGCGGCAACTCCCTGCTCTCGACGGTGGTGACACCCGCCTGGCGCAAGGGCAGGACGGCGATGGTCCCCGCCCCACTGGACGTGCCGCACACCTTCACCGATGTCCGCGATGTCGCGGCCCTGCTCGCCACCGGCGCCGTTGACGAGCGCGCGTGGGGTCGGGCCTGGCACGTCCCGAGCCCCGCCCCGCTCACGTTCGGCGAGCTGGCAGCGAAGGCGGCTTCGATCATGGCTGTACCGGACAAGGTCCGCTCACTGCCCTACGCCGCCGTGTGGGCCGCCGGTCTGTTCAACCCCTTCATCAAGGAGTTGCGCGAGACGCAGCACCAGTTCCGGCGGCCCTTCGTGCTCGACTCGTCAGCCGCACGGCAGACGTTCGGGCTCACACCGCACGCGACGGACGAGTCTGTGCGCTTCGACATCGAGACCGGCAGCCCCGCGCCCCGGTGAGGCTCAGCCGCGCAGCTCGAACTGCGGGCCCTCGGTGCGGCTGCGCTTGAGCTCGAAGAAGTACGGGTAGCCGGCGAGCAGCTTCGCGCCGTCCCACATGCGCACCGACTCCTGCGGGTCCTCGGGCACCCGGGTGATCACCGGACCGAAGAAGGCGACACCGTCGATGTGGATGGTCGGCGTGCCGACGTCGTCGCCGACCGGATCCATGCCCTGGTGGTGCGACTTCTTCAGCGCCTCGTCGAACTCGGTGGAATCGGCGGCGTCGGCCAGCGACTCGGGCAGGCCGGCCTCGGTGAGTGCCTCGACGATCAGCGGACGATCGAAGTCGCGGCCGTCGTCGTGGCGACGGGTACCCAGCGCGGTGTAGAGATCGCGCAGGACGCCGGCTCCGAACTGCTGCTCGGCGGCGATGCACACGCGGACCGGGCCCCAGCCCCGCTCGAGCATCTCCTTGTACTCCGGGGGCAGGTCACGGCCGGAGTTCAGCACCGACAGCGACATCACGCGGAAGGTCAGGTCGATGTCGCGGTGCTTCTCGACCTCGAGGATCCAGCGGGAGGTCACCCAGGCGAACGGGCACAGCGGGTCGAAGTAGAAGTCGACGACGGGACGTTCTGCCGCAGGAGAAGTAGTCATGTCAACCAGCCTAGCGCCGCGCGGAGGTCAGACCAGGGCTGCGAGTGCCTCGTCGGCGTGCATCTGCATGTTCGTCTCGCTGTGCAGCACCTTCTTGACCCGGCGGTCAGTGCCGATGACAAAGGTCCACCGCTTGACCGGGGCGCCCAACTTCTGGCCGATCTTGCCGCGGGCGACACCGAAGATGTCGGCGACCTTGCCGTCGGCGTCGGCCAGCAACGGGTAATCGAAGCTGTGCAGATCGGAGAACTGCTTCTGCTTCTCGACGGAGTCGCGGCTGATGCCCACCCGTTGCGCGCCGGCGGCCTGGTACTTCTCCGCGACGTCGCGGAAGTGACAGGCCTCCTTCGTGCAGCCGCTGGTCATGGCCGCCGGGTAGAAGAACAGCACCACGGGCCCGTCGGCGAGCAGGCCGCTCAGTGAGCGGACCGCGCCGGTCTGGTCGGGGAGTTCGAAGTCAGGAACCTCATCACCTTCACGCATGACCCACACGATAGCCACGACCGCCGCAAAGAAGCTTGTCGTGACAGACTTCTCCCATTGGTGCAGGCCGTGAATCCACCTGGGCCGCACGTTTCGAAGTCTCACCGAAGCCGAAAGGAAGCGCCCCACCCGTGGCTGTTCCGAACCTGACCCGCACCGACGCGCAGACCCGCGCCGCGCTGCTGAACGTCGATTCCTACGACGTCGTCCTCGATCTCACCGACGGCGCCGGCGCCCCGTCGGATCGCACCTTCCGGGCCACGACCACCGTGCGGTTCGGTGCCTCGGCCGGTGCGCAGACGTTCATCGACGTCATCGCCGACTCCTTCCACGCCGTGACGCTCAACGGCGCCGACGTCGACGTGTCCGGCTACCGCGCGCAGGACGGCATCGTGCTCACCGGCCTGGCCGCGGACAACACGCTCGTCGTCGACGCCGACCTGCTCTACACCAACACCGGCGAGGGCCTGCACCGCTTCGTCGACCCGATCGACGCCGAGACCTACCTGTACTCGCAGTTCGAGACGGCCGACGCCAAGCGCATGTTCGCCTGCTTCGACCAGCCCGACCTCAAGGCCGCGTTCACGCTGACGATCACCGTGCCGGAACACTGGCAGGCCTGCTCGAACGGACGACTCGAGCGCACCGAGGTGCTCGAGAACGGCAAACGGCTGCACTTCGCCACCACGCCGCGCATCAGCACCTACATCACCGCGTTGGTCGCCGGGCCGTTCCATGTCGTCACCGACCACCACGACGGTATCGACCTCGGGCTGTGGTGCCGCACCACGCTGGCCGAGTACCTCGACACCGACAACCTGTTCGAGATCACCAAGCAGGGCTTCGACTGGTTCCACGCGAACTTCGGCGTCCGGTACGCCTTCGACAAGTACGACCAGCTCTTCGTGCCGGAGTTCAACGCCGGGGCGATGGAGAACGCCGGCTGCGTCACCTTCCGCGAGGACTACGTGTTCCGCAGCAAGGTCACCGACGCCCGCTACGAACGCCGCGGCGACACGATCCTGCACGAGATGGCCCACATGTGGTTCGGCGACCTCGTCACGATGCGCTGGTGGGACGACCTGTGGCTCAACGAGTCCTTCGCCACGTACGCCGCGA
>CAZZVT010000251.1:0-3836 GCA_964657545.1 uncultured Jatrophihabitantaceae bacterium | reverse complement strand
ACCAGATCCGCGTCGGGCTGTCCCGCATGGAGCGCGTCGTCCGCGAGCGCATGACTACGCAGGACGTCGAGGCCATCACGCCGCAGACCCTGATCAACATCCGGCCGGTCGTCGCCTCCATCAAGGAGTTCTTCGGCACCAGCCAGCTGTCGCAGTTCATGGACCAGACGAACCCGCTGGCCGGCCTGACCCACAAGCGTCGCCTGTCGGCGCTGGGCCCGGGCGGTCTGTCCCGCGACCGTGCGGGCATGGAGGTCCGCGACGTCCACCCGAGCCACTACGGCCGCATGTGCCCCATCGAGACCCCTGAAGGCCCGAACATCGGCCTGATCGGCTCGCTGGCCAGCTACGGGCGGGTCAACGCGTTCGGTTTCGTCGAGACGCCGTACCGCCGGGTCGACGACGGCCGGGTCACCGACGAGATCGCCTACCTGTCCGCCGACGAGGAGGACCGCTTCGTCATCGCGCAGGCCAACGCCGTCATCGACGCCCAGGGTGTCTTCACCGAGAAGGTGCTGGGCCGGCGCAAGGGTGGCGAGGTCGAGCTGCTCGAGGGCAACGAGGTCGACTACATGGACGTCTCGCCGCGCCAGATGGTGTCGGTCGCGTCCGCGATGATCCCGTTCCTCGAGCACGACGACGCCAACCGCGCGCTCATGGGCGCCAACATGCAGCGTCAGGCCGTACCGCTGCTGCGTGCCGAGGCCCCGCTCGTGGGCACCGGCATGGAGCTGCGCGCCGCCACCGACGCCAGTGACGTGCTGTACGCCGAGAAGCCGGGTGTGGTCACCGAGCTCTCGGCCGACTACATCACCGTCATGGCCGACGACGGCACCCACCAGACGTACCGGCTGCAGAAGTTCGCCCGCTCCAACCAGGGCACGAGCTTCAACCAGAAGCCGATCGTCGACGAGGGCGAGCGGGTCGAGGTCGGGCAGATCATCGCCGACGGGCCGTCCACCGACACCGGTGAGATGGCGCTGGGCAAGAACCTGCTGGTCGCCTACATGCCGTGGGAGGGCCACAACTACGAGGACGCGATCATCCTCAACCAGCGCATCGTCCAGGACGACGTCCTCACCTCGATCCACATCGAGGAGCACGAGGTCGACGCCCGCGACACCAAGCTGGGCGCCGAGGAGATCACCCGTGACATCCCCAACGTCTCGGAGGAGGTCCTCGCCGACCTCGACGAGCGCGGCATCGTGCGCATCGGCGCCGACGTCGTCCCGGGTGACGTCCTGGTCGGCAAGGTCACGCCCAAGGGCGAGACCGAGCTGACCCCGGAGGAGCGCCTGCTGCGCGCGATCTTCGGCGAGAAGGCCCGCGAGGTGCGCGACACCTCGCTCAAGGTGCCGCACGGCGAGGCCGGCAAGGTCATCGGCGTGCGCGTCTTCAGCCGCGAGGACGGCGACGAGTTGGCGCCCGGCGTCAACGAGCTCGTCCGCGTCTACATCGCCCAGAAGCGCAAGATCCAGGACGGTGACAAGCTCGCCGGCCGCCACGGCAACAAGGGCGTCATCGCCAAGATCCTGCCGCCCGAGGACATGCCGTTCCTGACCGACGGCACCCCGGTCGACATCGTGCTCAACCCGCTCGGCGTCCCCGGCCGCATGAACGTCGGCCAGATCCTCGAGATCCACCTCGGCTGGGTCGCCAAGACCGGCTGGGACATCGAGGGGGCTCCCAAGTGGGCCAGCAAGCTGCCCGACGCCGCGCGTCAGGGCGACCCGGACACCAACGTCGCCACCCCGGTGTTCGACGGTGCCCGCGAGGAGGAGATCACCGGACTGCTCAGCTCCACGCTCAAGACGCGTGACGGTGAGCAGCTCATCGGCTCCAGCGGCAAGGCGCGGCTGTTCGACGGCCGCTCCGGCGAGCCGTTCCCCGAGCCGGTGTCGGTGGGCTACACCTACATCCTCAAGCTGCTGCACCTCGTCGACGACAAGATCCACGCCCGGTCCACCGGGCCGTACTCGATGATCACCCAGCAGCCGCTGGGCGGTAAGGCGCAGTTCGGTGGCCAGCGCTTCGGCGAGATGGAGTGCTGGGCGATGCAGGCCTACGGTGCGGCCTACGCACTGCAGGAGCTGCTGACGATCAAGTCCGACGACATCCTCGGCCGCGTCAAGGTGTACGAGGCGATCGTCAAGGGCGAGAACATCCCCGAGCCCGGCATTCCCGAGTCGTTCAAGGTGCTGCTCAAGGAGCTGCAGAGCCTGTGCCTCAACGTCGAGGTGCTCTCCAGCGACGGCAACACGGTCACGATGCTCGACACCGACGACGACGTCTACCGCGCCGCGGAGGAACTTGGCATCGACCTGTCCCGGCGCTTCGAGCCCTCCTCGGTCGAAGAGGTCTGATCGGACGCCCTGCGCCCGCCCGCCGGCGGGCGCAGGGCCCCGTCGGACATGTGTCACCCGCACCACACCAAGCATCAAGAAGGTAGGAACCCTTGCTCGACGTCAACGTGTTCGACGAGCTGCGTATCGGCCTGGCCACCGCGGACCACATCCGTCAGTGGAGCCACGGCGAGGTGAAGAAGCCCGAGACCATCAACTACCGCACCCTCAAGCCGGAGAAGGACGGTCTTTTCTGCGAGAAGATCTTCGGTCCGACCCGGGACTGGGAGTGCTACTGCGGTAAGTACAAGCGCGTCCGCTTCAAGGGCATCATCTGCGAGCGCTGTGGCGTCGAGGTCACCCGGGCCAAGGTCCGTCGCGAGCGCATGGGCCACATCGAGCTCGCCGCACCCGTCACGCACATCTGGTACTTCAAGGGCGTCCCGTCTCGACTGGGCTACCTGCTCGACCTCGCGCCGAAGGATCTCGAGAAGATCATCTACTTCGCCGCGTACCTGATCACGGCGGTCAACGACGAGGAACGCCACCGCGACCTGCCCACGATCGAGGCCGAGATCAGCGCCGAGAAGGGCGTGCTCGAGAAGAAGCGCGACGCCGACATCGACGCGCGCGCCAAGAAGCTCGAGACCGATCTCGCCGCGCTGGAGGCCGAGGGCGCCAAGAGCGACGTCCGTCGCAAGGTGCGTGAGGGCGGCGAGCGCGAGATGCGTCAGCTGCGCGACCGCGCCCAGCGCGAGATCGACCGTCTCGACGAGGTCATCGACACCTTCCGCAAGCTCGACGTCAAGCAGCTGATCAGCGACGAGCTGCTCTACCGCGAGCTGCGCGACCGGTTCGGCGACTACTTCGAGGGCGGCATGGGTGCCGAGTCGCTCCAGACGCTGCTGAAGAACTTCGACCTCGACGCCGAGGCCGAGTCACTGCGCGAGACGATCCGCTCGGGCAAGGGCCAGAAGAAGATCCGCGCGCTCAAGCGGCTCAAGGTCGTGGCCTCGTTCCTGGCCACCACCAACAGCCCCGAGGGCATGGTCCTGGACTGCGTCCCGGTCATTCCGCCGGACCTGCGTCCGATGGTGCAGCTCGACGGTGGCCGCTTCGCGACCTCCGACCTCAACGACCTGTACCGCCGTGTCATCAACCGCAACAACCGCCTCAAGCGACTGATCGACCTCGGCGCGCCCGAGATCATCGTCAACAACGAGAAGCGGATGCTGCAGGAGTCCGTCGACGCCCTGTTCGACAACGGCCGCCGCGGCCGTCCGGTCACCGGGCCGGGCAACCGCCCGCTCAAGTCGCTGTCGGACCTGCTCAAGGGCAAGCAGGGCCGGTTCCGTCAGAACCTGCTCGGCAAGCGCGTCGACTACTCCGGCCGTTCGGTGATCATCGTCGGCCCGCAGCTCAAGCTGCACCAGTGCGGTCTGCCCAAGGGCATGGCGCTGGAGCTGTTCAAGCCGTTCGTGATGAAGCGCCTGG
>CAZZVT010000250.1:0-3836 GCA_964657545.1 uncultured Jatrophihabitantaceae bacterium | reverse complement strand
GGCGTCATGGCCCTGGTGGTCGTGGCCGGCGGCGTCCTCGCGGCCGTCCTGTTCACCGGCGGCGACGGAAACAGCAGTGCAGGCTTCGGCAGCTCACTGGGCACCAGCGCCGCCCCGACAGGATTCCCCAGCACCGACGACAGCAGCAGTGCGCCGAGCGGCGGCTCGACGGGCGCCGACTACACCGTCGACTTCTTGGTCGTCGAGTACTTCGACGACCTCGACAGCCAGGACTACGAGGGGCTCACCGGGCTCACCTGCCAGGGATACGAGACGAGGCTCTCGACGACCGTCGTCAGCGAGGTCACCGCTGCGATGGCGGGCGGTGCGGCGCAGGTGTCGGGTACCGCCGCCACCGCGTCGGGAAGCGTTGTGCTCACCGACGGCACCGCGCGCACGCTCACCATCACCATGGCCCAGCAGTCCGACGAGAAGTGGTGCGTCTCGGGCGAGACGGCCATCCGCTGACCCCCGTCCGGCCATGACGCAGTACTCCCTGTTCGGCGCCGAGGCCTCGGCGCCGGCGCTGCCCGACCTCGACGGGCTGCTGCTGGCCGGTGGCCACTGGGTGCGGACGTCCGCCGGCGCGCGGCTGTCGGTCGTGGTGTCCGAGCGCTGGCGGGCCGAGACGCTCGCTGCGACCTTCGCCGAGCTCGGCATCGCCGGTGCCGACGCGGTGGTCGAGTCCGCGACGCAGTTGGCGGTGCGGACCGCGGTCACGCCGGACCTCGCGTCCTCTGCAGCCCGATGGACCCGCGGTGCGAATCAGGGTCTGCCCGCCGACTTCGGTCTGGGCGCGGGCGGGTTGCGGCTCTGGGCCGTCGCCGCCGGGCACCGTGACGAGGCGGGGTACCTGCTGCTGACTGCCGGACCGGTTCCCGCGGGCGCACGCGACCCGATCCACTCGGCCGCCGGCGCCGCGCTGGCCCGGCTCGGCGTCGCCGCCGTCTCGCTGTCACAACGTCCGGGGCCGGGGTGGCGGGTCACGTCGGTGCGGCGGTTGCGGCGGCTCGTCGAACTGATCGGTGAACCTCCCGACGGTGGCCGCGACGCGTGGCCGGCGTCGATCGCGAGTTCGTGACCTCGTGAGACGGTCCCCGCCGCGGTCGCAGAGGTGTTGCAGGGTTCCTGTACCGTCCGCGACTGCGGGGTCCCGAGAGACGAGACACCCCGGAGACTGGAGATGTGGTGGCGGGCAAGGGCGGAAAGGCGGGCACCAAACTGGTGGTTGTCGAGTCGTCCACCAAGGCCAAGATGATCGGCGGTTTCCTGGGTTCCGGGTACGTCGTCGAGGCCTCGGTCGGACACATCCGTGAGCTGCCGCCGAATGCCGCTGCCGTCCCGGCCGCCTACAAGGGCCAGCCGTGGGCGCGCCTCGGCGTCGACGTCGACAACGACTTCGAGCCGCTGTACGTCGTCAGCGCCGACCGCAAGCAGGTCGTCAGCCGCCTGAAGGCGCTGCTCAAGGATGCCGACGAGCTCTACCTCGCCACGGACGAGGACCGCGAGGGTGAGGCCATCGCCTGGCACCTCGTGCAGGAGCTCAAGCCCAAGGTCCCGGTACGCCGGATGGTCTTCCACGAGATCACCCCGTCCGCGATCGCTGCCTCGGTCGCGAACCCGCGCGAGATCGACAGCCACCTCGTCGAGGCGCAACGCACCCGCCAGATCCTCGACCGGCTCTACGGCTACGAGGTCAGCCCGGTGCTGTGGAAGAAGGTGTTGCCGCGGCTGTCCGCCGGTCGCGTGCAGTCGGTGGCCACGCGCATGGTCGTCGAGAAGGAACGCGAGCGGATGGCGTTCCACGCCGCGTCCTACTGGGACGTCCTGGGCACGTTCGCGCCGGCGGCACCCAAGCCGAACGATCCCGCGACGTTCACCGCCACGCTGGTGTCCGTCGACGACACCCGGTTGGCGACCGGCCGCGACTTCGACCCGGCCACCGGGCGGGCGCCGGCGAACGTCCTGCACCTCGACGAATCCGGCGCGCGGGGCCTCGCCGCCCGCCTCGACGGTCGCCCGTTCACCGTGCAGGGCGTCGAGGACAAGCCGTACCGGCGCCGTCCGTACCCGCCGTTCATGACCTCGACGCTGCAGCAGGAGGCCGGCCGCAAGTTCCGGTGGTCGGCGCAGCAGGTCATGCGCACCGCACAGCGGCTGTACGAGAACGGCTACATCACCTACATGCGGACCGACTCGACGAACCTGTCGACGACCGCGCTGGACGCCGCCCGCACCCAGGCCCGCGAGCTCTACGGCGACGCCTACGTCCCGGCCGAACCGCGCGTCTACACCCGCAAGTCGAAGAACGCGCAGGAGGCGCACGAGGCCATCCGCCCGTCGGGCGACTCGTTCCGCACGCCCGGGCAGGTCGCCAACCAGCTGTCGTCCGAGGAGTTCCGCCTCTACGAGCTCGTCTGGCAGCGCACGCTCGCCTCGCAGATGTCCGACGCGGTAGGCACCACGGTGTCCATCCGGCTCGGTGCGACCTCGGCGTCCGACGAGGCCGTCGTCTTCACCACCTCGGGCCGCACGATCACCTTCCCCGGGTTCCTGCGCGCCTACGTCGAGGACACCGACGAGACCGCGGCCGAGAAGGACGACGCCGAGAAGCGGCTTCCTGCGCTGGCTCGCGGCGATGCCCTCGACCCGCGCGACTTCGCGCCGACCGGGCACACCACGTCGCCGCCGTCGCGCTACACCGAGCCCTCGCTGGTGAAGGCGATGGAGGAGCTCGGCATCGGGCGGCCGTCGACGTACGCCTCGATCATGCAGACGATCCAGGATCGCGGTTACGTGTGGAAGAAGGGCCCGGCGCTCGTCCCGACGTGGACGGCGTTCGCGGTCATCGGGCTGCTGGAGGGCTACTTCGGGCGCCTCGTCGACTACGGCTTCACCGCCTCCGTCGAGAACGACCTCGACGACATCGCCAACGGTGAGCGTTCCCGCGTCGGCTGGTTGCAGGGTTTCTACTTCGGCGACGCCGATCATGCGGGTGACTCCGAGCGCATCTCGGCGCAGGGCGGGCTGAAGAAGCTGATCGAGGCGCGGCTCGAGGAGATCGACGCACGGGGCATCAACTCGATCCCGCTGACGTTCGCCGACAACATCGTCGTGCGCGTCGGGCGGTACGGGCCGTACCTGCAGGAGGGCACGCCCGAGGACGGCCGGCGCGCGTCGCTGCCCGAGGACGTCGCCCCCGACGAGTTGACGCCGGAGAAGGTCGAGGAGCTGCTGTCGGCGCCGTCCGGCGACCGCGATCTCGGCCCGCTGCCCGACGGCCGGGTGGTGACCGCGAAGGCCGGTCGATACGGGCCGTACGTCACCGACGGCGAGCGCACGGCGTCGCTGTTCGCGTCGATGTCGCTCGACACCGTCACCGTGGAACAGGCCGCGCAGTTGCTGACGCTGCCCCGCTCGCTCGGGGCATTGGACGGCGAGGACGTCACCGCGCAGAACGGTCGGTACGGGCCGTACATCAAGAAGGGCACCGACTCGCGATCGATCGAGAGCGAGGAGCAGCTGTTCACGATCACTCTCGAGCAGGCCGCGGCGATCCTGGCGCAGCCCAAGCAGCGTGGCCGCCGAGCGGCCGCCGCCCCGCCGCTGCGGGAGCTGGGCAACGACCCGGTGTCCGGTGCGCCGATGGTGATCAAGGACGGCCGGTTCGGGCCCTACGTCACCGACGGTGAGTCCAACGCGTCCCTGCGCAAGGGCGACGAGATCGAGTCCCTGACCGACGAGCGGGCCGCCGAACTGCTGGCCGATCGCCGCGCCCGTGGTCCGGCCAAGAAGGCCCCGCGCAAGGCCGCCAAGAAGGCGCCCGCGAAGAAGGC
>CAZZVT010000249.1:0-3907 GCA_964657545.1 uncultured Jatrophihabitantaceae bacterium | reverse complement strand
GGCGCCGGTGAAGACGATCTTGTCGGCGTAGGGATGCAGGTGCGGTGGGTCGTACACCGCACGCGGCCACGGCGCGACGATCCGCGACGCCAGCCGGTAGGCCGTCCGGTGCGGGTCGTCGACGCGCGCGCCCGGCAGCGTGACCACCACGGTCGGCGTCCCGAGCAGCCGGACGAGCGCAGCGACCTCGACCGACAGGTCGACGACCACCAGGCGTGGCCGACTCCCCGCCACCCACGCGGCCAGCCGGCGCATGCGGCGGGCGTACCCCGGTGAGTTCGTGGGTGCCCAGTGCAGGGCTCCGCCCGCCTGCGGGTCGTCGGCCGGGTCGATGGCGTCGTCGGGCGCGAGCTGCACCCAGTCGGCGAACGGCATGTCCGCCGGAGCGGGAAGGGACGAGAGCCCGACGACCGGCTCGTCCAGCTGCTGGGCGAGGCTCAGCGCGCGGTGCAGGTGGCCGTGGCCGTGATGATGGACGTAGTACCCGATCACGCCGCGACGGTCTCGTCGAGCAGCAGTTCGTACTCGTCCATCATCCGTTCGATCGAGCAGTGCTCGAGTGCCCGCCCACGCGCGGCCCGCCGATCGAGGGCGGCGGCCTCGACGATGGCGCCGGCCAGGGAGTGGACGTCGTCGGGGACAGCGAGTCGGGCGCACGATTCGTCGACGACCTCGACCGTGCCGCCGCGGGCGAACGTCGCGACCGGCGTTCCCGAGGCCAGCGCCTCGGCGAGCACGAGTCCGTAGGGCTCGTCCCACACCGGTGTGGCGACGGCGACCGCCGACGTGCGCACCAGGCGCGACAGCGCGTCCTGATCGAGATGACCGGCGTAGGTGGCGTCCGGGCCCAGCAGCGGGCGCACGCAGGCGGCGAAGTACACCGGGTCCGCGACGGGGCCGGCGAGCACGATCTGACGGCCGGCGAGACGGGCGGCGTGGATCGCCAGGTGCGGCGCCTTCTCGGGGACCATCCGGCCCGACCAGACGAGGTCGGGGCCACCGGGGCCGGCGATCCAGCGCTCGCAGTCGACGCCGTTGGCCACGACGTCGACCGCACCCAGCAGCGGGCGCCACTGCGCAGCGGTGAACCGGCTGACGGCCACGAATCGCATCGCCAGCGTCGGACCCGTCTGCACCGCGGACTCGAGCCAGGGCGTGGGCGGGGTGTGCAGCGTGGTGATCATCGGCGTGCCCAGCAGGTAGGACAGCGCGATCGGCAGGTGGTGCTGGCTGTGGTTGTGGATGACGTCGAACCGGTTGCGCTGCCGGGCCAGATTCGTCATCAGCCCCAGGTAGGCGTGGTGCTCGTGCATGAACACCTCGGGCGGCATCGAGACGTCCTGGCGGGCGTCGTCGGACAGCCGCAGGTTCATGGCCAGCTCCACCACCGGCAGATCGGGGTCCGATCCAGGAGCGGCGAACAGGGTCACGTCGTGACCCCGTCGGCACAGCCGTTCGGTCAGCGCGCGGATGTGCGCGGTGAGGCCGCCCGAGAACGGCTCAGCGATCGGGGTGCGGGCGGGCCCGATGATGGCGATGCGGCGGCGGGTCACAGTTTGCCCTCGGTCAGTAGGCGTCCAGCCGCTGCTCCGTTCTTGGAAGCGCTGCCGAACGTGACCCGATTCAAGCAGACGAGTGCCACTACGCGGTCAATACGGTCGAAGTCCGCTTACAGGTACTGGCCGGTGTTGCCGACGGTGTCGATGGCCCGGCCGGCGTCGGTGCCCTTGCCGCCCGAGACGAGCGTGCGGATGTAGACGATCCGCTCGCCCTTCTTGCCCGAGATCCGGGCCCAGTCGTCGGGGTTCGTGGTGTTCGGCAGATCCTCGTTCTCGCGGAACTCATCGACGCAGGCGGCGAGCAGATGCTGCATGCGCAGGCCCCGCTCGCCGTGGGTCAGCAGGTCCTTGATCGCCATCTTCTTCCCGCGGTCGACGATGTTCTGGATCATCGCGCCCGAGTTGAAGTCCTTGAAGTACAGGATCTCCTTGTCGCCGTTGGCGTAGGTGACCTCGAGGAAGCGGTTCTCGTCGCTCTCGGTGTACATGCGCTCGACGGTGTTGGAGATCATCGAGGCAACGGTGGCCTCCGGGTCGCCACCGTTCTCCTTGAGGTCCTCGTCGTGGATCGGCAGGCCCGGCAGGATGTACTTGCTGAAGATGTCTGCGGCGGCCTGCGCGTCGGGGCGCTCGATCTTGATCTTCACGTCGAGCCGGCCGGGACGCAGGATCGCCGGGTCGATCATGTCCTCGCGATTCGAGGCACCGATCACGATGACGTTCTTCAAACCCTCGACGCCGTCGATCTCGCTGAGCAGCTGCGGCACGATCGTGTTCTCGACGTCGGAGCTGACGCCCGACCCGCGGGTACGGAAGATCGAGTCCATCTCGTCGAAGAACACGATGACCGGCGTGCCGTCGGACGCCTTCTCGCGTGCCCGCTGGAACACCAGCCGGATGTGCCGCTCGGTCTCGCCCACGTACTTGTTGAGCAGCTCGGGGCCCTTGATGTTGAGGAAGAACGCGGTGGCCTTCTCGTCGCCGCCGTGCACCTTCTGCACCTGCTTGGCCAGCGAGTTGGCGACGGCCTTGGCGATGAGCGTCTTGCCACAGCCGGGCGGGCCGTAGAGCAGGATGCCCTTCGGCGGGCGCAGCTGGTGCTCGCGGAACAGGTCGCCGTGCAGGAAGGGCAGCTCGACGGCGTCGCGGATCGACTCGATCTGACCGGCGAGGCCGCCGATGTCGGAGTAGTCGATGTCGGGGACCTCCTCGAGGATGAGCTCCTCGACCTCGCTCTTGGGCACCCGCTCGTAGGCGTACGACGAGCGGGACTCCATGAGCAGCGAGTCCCCGGCACGCAACGGCTTGTCGCGCAGCAGGTCGGCGAGGTAGACGACGCGTTCCTCGTCGGTGTGGCCGACGACGAGCGCCCGATCACCACCGTCCAGGATCTCCTTGAGCATGACGACCTCGCCGGAACGCTCGAACCCGCGCGCCGCCACGACGTTCATGGCCTCGTTGAGCATGACCTCCTGGCCGCGGTGCAGTTCGAGCACCGGGACCTCGGGCGACACGGCCACGCGCAGCTTGCGGCCGGTGGTGAAGATGTCGACGGTGCCGTCCTCGAAGGCCTCGAGGAAGACGCCGTACCCGCTCGGCGGCTGGCCGAGGCGGTCGACCTCCTCCTTGAGCTGCACCATCTGGTCGCGGGCCTCGCGCAGGGTGTCCGACAGCCGGTCGTTGCGGTCGCTGAGCGCGGCAACCCGCGACTGGGACTCGGCGAGCCGGTCCTCGAGCAGGCGCAGGTGACGTGGGGACTCCGAGACCTTGGCCCGCAACAGCTCGAGCTCCTGCTCCAGGAATGTCGTGCGCCGACGCAGATCGGGGTCGTGCTGCGGCCCCCCGGTCGGGACGTCGTCCTGTCCACCTCGTGACTCCTGAGCCACTGCGGCCACCTCCTGTATCGCACGACGTGCCGTGCGGAGTGTTCGCGAAATGTCACCCTACACACGCAAGGTGGACCACGATCGGCAACTACCCTTGGGCAGGGCCAGGGAGTTGCTGCTCGACCGCGACAGACAAACCGCCCTGCGTTACCGAGGAGTTTCCGACCCATGAGCGAAGCGCTACGCGTGTGGATCGAACAGGATCTGTGCACCGGCGACGGTCTGTGCGTCCAGTACGCCCCGGAGGTGTTCGAGTTCGACGTCGACGGGCTGGCCTACGTCAAGGACGGCGACGGCGAACTGCTCGCCGCGCCGCAGGCCCTGGCCGACGTGCCCCCCTCGTTACGCCTCGACGTGATCTCCTCGGCGAAGGAGTGCCCGGGGGACTGCATTCACGTCGTCCGCGAGAGCGACGGCGTCGAGGTGGCCGGCCCCGACAGCTGATCAGGGCAGCTTGGGCGT
>CAZZVT010000248.1:0-3937 GCA_964657545.1 uncultured Jatrophihabitantaceae bacterium | reverse complement strand
AAGGCGGCGGCGAAGAAGACGTCGACGAAGGCTCCCGCGAAGAAGGCTGCACGCAGGACCGCCTGACCTCGACAGGCGGTCCGCACGCCTGAAAAGTACGATGTCCTGATGCCCAAGCCGCCCCGTCGCACCGCACCCACGGCGTCGCTCGCCGACGTCGAGTTGCCGCCGATCGACCCCGAAGCGCCGTCCTGGCCGCTGCGCGAGGTCGAGATCAACGGCGTCACCGTCACCGTGCGCAGCACGCCGGGCGACGACCCGTCCGCCGAGCCGGCGGTGTTCGTGCACGGGCTCGGCGGATCGGCGACGAACTGGACCGACCTCGCGAGTCTCCTGCGGGGCCGGCTCGCGATCGACGCCATCGACCTCTACGGCCACGGGCATTCCGGCCCGGCACCGCGCGGGCACTACAGCCTCGACGTGTTCGCCGACCTCGTCATTGCCCACATCGAGCAGTCCGGGCGCGGATCGGTCCACCTGGCCGGAAACTCGATGGGTGGTGCCGTCAGCATCCTGGTGGCCTCGCGGCGTCCCGACCTCGTCCGGACGTTGACCCTCGTCTCGCCCGCCGTGCCCGACAACCGGCTGCGGGTCTACCCGATGAAGAACGACAAGAGCGTCGCGCTGGTCATCCTGCCGGTCCTCGGCGAACTGCTCGTCAAGCAGTTCAACAAGCGCTACGCCGTAGACGTGCGGGTCAGGGGCACGATCAAGCTCTGCTTCGCCGAGCCGGCGCGATTCTCGGCGGCCCGGATGGCCGAGGCGGTCGCCGAGGCGACACACCGGGTCGACCTGCCGTGGGCCGAGTCCGCGGTGCTGCGCTCGATGCGTGGACTGGCACTGTCGCAGTTCCTGCGCGGACGCACAGCCTGGAAGGCGATGCGGGCCATCGCCGCGCCGACGCTCGTGCTCTGGGGTGACACCGACAAGCTGGTGGCACCCGATCTCGCGCCCTACGTGGCCGCCGCCATACCGAACTCGAGGCTGCTCGTACTCGAGGACATCGGGCACACAGCGATGATGGAGGACCCGGTCACATCCGCGCGGGCGATGATCGCCCTGCTGGACTCGGCCCGCGACGCAGCTGAGGGCTCGGTCGCCTGAGCGCTCGTCAATACCAGGGTTTCCGGCGGGCTGTGCCAGTGTGGGCGGGTGTCGTCATGGCAGGACGGGAACCGGGGGCCGTCGATGCTCGACCCCCGCGACGGTCGACGTCGCTCCCCGTACGAGCGCGATCCGCT
Organism: uncultured Jatrophihabitantaceae bacterium; assembly: GCA_964657545.1. Lineage (GTDB taxonomy): Bacteria > Actinomycetota > Actinomycetes > Mycobacteriales > Jatrophihabitantaceae > Jatrophihabitans. Next base: position 2,696 of record CAZZVT010000248.1, on the reverse strand, counting down.
CGACGACGTCCGGGCTGCCCACGACGCTGCGCGCCGTACCGAGGTCCGCTTCGGAGCTAGCAGCCCCCGCAGCTCCGGCGGCCGTCGTCCGCCGGGGCGTCCGACCTTGCTGCGGACGTTCGTCCGTCGGTGGGGATGGCGCGCGTACGCGATCCCGGTCCTGGCTGTCATCACCGTGGTCGCGCTGCTGACCTCGAGCGCGACCTCGACCTCGACCTCGACGGCCGCGAAGGCGACGTCGAGCACCTCGTCCGCGCCACCCACCGCCGCGGGACAGATCCCGCTCAAGGGCGACGCCACCGGCGCCGGCGACAACAACGTGGCGTTGAAGGGCTATGCACTTCCCAGTGGCCCGGCCTACACCATGAACGGCAACGGGACGTTCCGCATACTCGCCGGTACGTCACCGGTCGTCGGGTCGGGCAAGCTCTACCGGTACTCGATCGACGTCGAGAACGGCGTCAGCAGCATCGACCTCGCGCAGTACCAGTCGCTGGTCGTGTCGGTGCTGTCCGACAAGCGCAGCTGGTCCGGTCACGGCGTCTCGCTTGAGCGCGTCGACTCCGGCCCGGTCGACTTCCACATCACGCTCACATCGGCGCTGACGGTCCGCAAGTACTGCGGCTATTCGATCAAGGTCGAGACGTCCTGTTACGCGCCGGCAGGTTCGGTCGGCGGGCAGAACGCGAACCGGGTGATCTTCAACGACGCGCGCTGGGTACGCGGCTCGGCGGCCTACGTCGGCGACGTCGCGCTGTACCGGATCTACATGATCAACCACGAGGACGGGCATGCGCTCGGGCACATGCACGCCCATCAGTGCCTGCCCGGCGGTCTCGCACCGGCCATGATGCAGCAGAGCTTCGGCCTGCGCTCGGCGGTCACGAACCAGATCTGCCAGGCCAACCCCTGGCCCTATCCGCCGGGCGTCAGGGTCGGTGTCGGCGGCGCGCCGGGTGCCGAGCAGGCCGATACGTCCAAGAACGACGAGTACACCCTCGGCGACTGAGGCCGGGTTTGGCTCGTGCCCGGGTCGTTGGGGACACTGGACGGAATGCCGTGGTCGCCACTGCGGTTCCAGCCGTGTCGTACGAACTCGAACCTGTGAAGGACGCCTGTCGTGAGCCTGCCACCGCTCGTGGAGCCTGCTGAGTCACTGTCGATCGACGAGGTTCGCCGGTACAGCCGCCATCTGATCATCCCGGACGTCGCCATGGCCGGGCAGAAGCGGCTGAAGAATGCCAGGGTGCTGTGCGTGGGCGCCGGCGGTCTCGGTTCGCCCGCCCTCATGTATCTGGCCGCAGCCGGGGTCGGCACGCTCGGCATCGTCGAGTTCGACGTCGTCGACGAGTCGAACCTGCAGCGTCAGATCATTCACGGCCAGAGCGACATCGGCCGCTCGAAGGCCGAGTCGGCGCGCGATTCCGTGCTCGAGATCAACCCGCTGGTGAACGTCGTGGTGCACGACACCCGCCTAGAGAACGACAACGTGCTGGACATCTTCGGCCAGTACGACCTGATCGTCGACGGCACCGACAACTTCGCCACCCGCTACCTGGTGAACGACGCCTGTGTGCTGCTCGGCAAGCCCTACGTGTGGGGCTCGATCTACCGCTTCGACGGCCAGGTGTCGGTGTTCTGGGACGAGCACGGCCCGAACTACCGCGACCTCTACCCCGACCCGCCGCCGCCCGGCATGGTGCCCTCGTGCGCCGAGGGCGGCGTGCTCGGTGTGCTGTGCGCGGCCATCGGCTCGATGATGGTCGCCGAGGCGATCAAGCTGATCACCGGCATCGGTGACACCCTGCTCGGTCGGCTGCTGGTCTTCGATGCCCTCGAGATGACCTGGCGCGAGCTGAAGATCCGTAAGGACCCGAACGCGCCGAAGATCACCGAGCTCATCGACTACGACGCGTTCTGCGGCGTGGTGTCCGAGGAAGCCCAGGCCGCCGCCGCCGGCTCGACGATCACCGCGTCCGAGCTGAAGGACCTGCTCGACTCCGACAAGCCGGTCTACCTGGTCGACGTCCGGGAGCCGGCCGAGTGGGAGATCGTTCGGATCCCCGGGGCCACGTTGATCCCGAAGGACGAGATCCTGCGTGGCGACGCGCTGGCCTCGATGCCGCAGGACAAGCAGATCGTCATGTACTGCAAGACCGGTGTCCGCTCGGCCGAGACGCTCGCCGCCGTCAAGGCAGCCGGGTTCAAGGACGCGGTGCACGTGCAGGGTGGGGTCATCGGCTGGGCCAACCAGGTCGATCGGTCACTGCCCGTGTACTGAGGCACGACCCCGGGTACGTCGGGTTGGTGGCGGACTACGATCTTGTTGAGATCTTCACCGTCCTGCAGTGCGAATTTCAGCTGCGTGTGCGGGCGGTGGAAGCGGAACAATGGACCGATCCCACACCCAACGCGGCGTGGCACGTTGCCGATCTCGTCGCCCACCTGATCACCGAACACCGCTGGGTGGAGCCGCTGATGCGCGGCCTCGACATCGACGCGGCGGCCACCGAGGTCGACAGAGCTCGTTCGTTCGCCGGTCACGACGGCGTGGGTGCGACCTATGTGCAGGCCTGGGACGACGCGGCGTTCTGCGCAGCAGCGGCGTTCTCTGAGCCCCGAGCCCTCGAGCGTCCGGTGACCCTGTCCCGCGGGCAGACCACGGCAGACGGCTACATCCGCGAGATGATCTTCGA
>CAZZVT010000247.1:0-3988 GCA_964657545.1 uncultured Jatrophihabitantaceae bacterium | reverse complement strand
AGAGCCCGAGCCAGCACCGGAACCCGAACCTGCACTGGAGCCCGAGCCCCAGTTGGTGGGTGCCGCTGCGCCGGCATCGGCGGCTGCAGCGACGTCGTCCGCGCCATCAGGCGGGTCGAGCGGTTCACTGGTGTGGGTCGTCGACGGCCGCCCACGCTTCCACGCCGAGGACTGCTTGATCATCAAGGGACAGGTCGCCGAGCCGATTCAGCGCGACGAGGCGGAGGCCGACGGTTTCCAGCCCTGCTCGCTGTGTCAGCGTCGCCCGTTCTGAGCGACGCCACCGGTCGTCAGACTGCGCGCAGCCAGATCGTCAGCCCCAGTTCCTCGTCGTTGACCGAATAGGCCGGATCCGTCGGCTCACCCTCGGTCAGTGACGTCGCAAGCACCTCGGTGGTCAGCAGTTCGCCAAGCGTCCGGATCGCCTCGGCCGGCTCGGGTGAGCCACCGACGCGCCACCACAGCTCGATGCGGTCGGTGACGTCGAGGCCGGCGTTCTTGCGGGCGTCCTGCACGAAGCGCACGATCCGTCGGATCAGTCCGGCAAGCCGCAACTCGTGCGTTAGTTCGAGGTCAAGCGCTACCGTGTCGGCGCCACTCGAGGCGACGGCCCAGCCCGAGCGCGGGGTCTCGGACACCACGACCATGTCTCCATTGAGTGCCAGCGCCTCGCCGTCGACCTCGACTGTCATCGTGCCGCCGCGGAACCGCGTGACGAAGGCGTCGATATCGGCAGCTGCCGCCGCGGAGATCGCGGTCGCGACCTGTTGCGTGCGCTTGCCGTAGACCTTGCCGAGCTCGCGGAAGTTCGCCTTCACCGACAACTCGACGAGTTCGTCGGCCTCCCGGAGGTCGGCGAGCGACACGACGTTGAGTTCCTCGCGCACCTGGTCCTGCAGCTCGGCGGGCAGCGACGTCCATCCCGGAGCCGAGACCAGCGCCTGCCCGAGCGGCTGGCGGGTCGTCATCTTCGACTCGGCTCGTGCAGCCCGACCGAGCTCGACCAGGCGACGCACGAGCGCCATCTGCGTGCTCAGCAGCTCGTCGACCAGTGACGCGTCGGACTCGGGGAAGGCGGTGAGGTGTACGGAGTCCGCTCCGCCCGTGGTGGCGAACAAGGCGCTCCAGACCTGTTCGGTGACGAACGGGATGAGCGGCGCGAGGAGCCGGGTCAGGATGTGGAGGCACTCGTGCAGGGTGGCGAGGGCGGCCGGGTCGCCGTCCCAGAAGCGCCGTCGCGAGCGGCGGACGTACCAGTTCGACAGGTCGTCGATGTAGTCGGCGAGCGCTCGACCGGCGCGGGCGGGGTCGAACGTGGCCAGCGCCTCGTCGACCTCGCGGGTCACCCGGTGTGCCTCGGACAGCGCCCAGCGATCGAGCACCGTGGGCTGCTCGACCCGCAACCCGGGGGTCCAGTCGTTGGCCCTCGCGTAGAGCGACTGGAAGGACGCGATCGACCAGTACGTGCGGATGACCTTCGACGCGATCTCGTCGAGCAGCTTGTGGCCGACACGGCGGGCCGACCACGGTGAACCGGTGCAGAGCATGAACCAGCGCAGTGCGTCGGCGCCGTGCTGGTCCATCAGCGAGATGGGCTCGAGGATATTGCCGAGGTGCTTGCTCATCTTGCGGCCGTCCTCGGCGAGGATGTGCCCCAGGCAGACGACGTTGCGGTACGACGAGTGACCGAAGACCAGCGTGCCGATGGCCATCAGCGAGTAGAACCAGCCGCGGGTCTGATCGATGGCCTCGCAGATGAAATCCGCCGGGTAGGCGGCCGCAGCGTCGTCGCGGTTGCGGTAGGGCGCGCCGAATTGGGCGAAGGGCATCGAGCCGGAGTCGAACCAGGCGTCGATCACCTGGGGTACCCGGCGGTATGTTCCGTCTTCGCCTGGCAGGGTGAACGTGACGTCGTCGACGAACGGGCGGTGCGGATCGTCGAGTTCCACGCCGGACAACTGCTGCAGCTCGGCCAGGGACCCGACGCATACCATCCGGGACGGTTCGTCGTCGTTACGCCAGATGGGCAGGGGCGTTCCCCAGTACCGGTCGCGCGAGAGCGCCCAGTCGATGTTGTTGTTCAGCCAGTCCCCGTAGCGACCGTTCTTGATCGTGCTCGGCTGCCAGTTGGTGGCCTGGTTCTCGGCCAGCAGAGCGTCCTTGATCGCTGTGGTACGGACGTACCAGGACGGCAGCGCGTAGTACATCAGTGGCGTGTGGCAGCGCCAGCAGTGCGGGTAGCTGTGCTCGTACGGCAGGTGCCGGAACAGCAGTTTCCGTGCGCGCAGGTCACGCACGATCGGGTCGTCGGCGTCCTTGAAGAACATCCCACCCACCAGCGGCAGGTCGGCGACGAAGTGCCCGTCGGTGCCGACCGGTTTGACGACCGGCAGACCGTAGGCCCGGCAGACCGCGAGGTCGTCGGCACCGAACGCGGGGGACTGGTGCACCAGCCCCGTGCCGTCGTCGGTCGTGACGTAGTCGGCGAGCACGACGAAGTTGGCGCCTTCCAGCTCCACCGCGTCGAACGGACGGGTGTAGCTCCAGCGTTCGAGCTCCGTGCCGGGGAAGGTGGCGAGCACCTCGACGCCGTCACCGAGAACTTTGGTCAATAGCGGCTGGGCGACGACGAACGTGTCGCCGTCGTGCCGGGCAACGGCGTACTCGACCCCGGGATTGACGGCCACCGCGGTGTTCGAGATCAGGGTCCACGGCGTGGTGGTCCACACCAGCAGGTCGGCTCGGCCGGCCCACGGCCCGGAGGTCAACGGGAAGCGCACATAGACAGACGGGTCGGTGACGTCCTCGTAACCCTGGGCGACCTCGTGGTCGGACAACCCCGTGCCGCAGCGAGGGCAGTAGGGCGAGACGCGGAAGTCCTCGACCAGCAGGCCCTTGTCGAAGATTGTTTTCAGGGCCCACCAGACCGACTCGACGTACTCGGGGTTCATCGTCCAGTAGGCGTGCTCGTAGTCGGCCCAGTAGCCCATCCGCTCGCTCATCGTCTCGAAGGCGTCGACGTGGCGCTGGACGTTCTCGCGGCACTTGGCGTTGAAGGCCTCGATGCCGTAGGCCTCGATGTCGGGTTTGCCGGTGAAGCCGAGCTCCTTCTCCACGGCCAGCTCGACGGGCAGCCCGTGGCAGTCCCACCCGGCGCGACGCGCGACGTGATAGCCCTTCATGGTCCGGTAGCGGGGGAACACGTCCTTGAACACCCGGGCTTCGACGTGGTGGGTGCCCGGCATGCCGTTCGCGGTCGGCGGGCCCTCGTAGAACGTCCACTCCGGGCCCTGCACCGTGGCGTCGATGCTGCGCTGGAACACCTTCGACTCGGTCCACCGCTCGATGACGGCGTGATCGAGCGCGGGGAGATCGACGTGTGGTGCCAAAGGCTCGTAGCCGCTCGAGTCCGTCATGGGGCGTGCTCCTTCGAGTCCGGTGTTCCGACTCGAGGGACGAGGCTCGCGCCCCGCGGTACCACCCTCGTTGACTCGGGCGCACCTCGCGCCCGTGCCCGCTTCGTTCGGCCCGGGTCTAATGGGGCCCGAAGGCCTGTTCTTCCGGTGCTCGGAGGTGATTTCGTCGCGGCCCTGACCCCCGGGCTCACACCGTCCCCGGGTCGCTTCGGCTGGGGCTCCGCGACTACTCGTCCTCGTCGTTGCAGGATCAGCCTAGTGGCCGCGGGCAACCGCGTAGGCGCGCACGGTGCAGCGCGTGCGGCGTGGGGAGTGGCGGCGCGATGATCGGGACCATATATTGACCGCCTTTGCGGCACACGTCTCGCGACTGCACTGCGCGATGCCTGCCCGACCCGGAAGAGGTGTCCATGGCAGCGGTGGGACGAATCGGTCGGGCGTTGCGTCGCGTCGGTGGCGGCGGACGCGAGGAGCGACCGTCGTCGGCGTCCCCAGCGACCGCGGGCGAGTCCAAGGCGGCAGCCAAGAAGGCCGCCCCGACTCCCGCGAAGAAGAGCGCACCGGCCAAGGAG
>CAZZVT010000246.1:0-3990 GCA_964657545.1 uncultured Jatrophihabitantaceae bacterium | reverse complement strand
CCGCTGACCAGCCGGGGCGCCGGGACATCCATCGCCGGCAACGCGATGAGCACCGGGCTCGTGCTGGACTTCTCGCGGCACCTCAACCGGGTGCTCGAGATCGATCCCGACGCGCGCACCGCGCGGGTCGAGCCGGGCGCGATCCTCGACGCCATCACCCTCGCCGCAGCGCCGCACGGGCTGCGCTTCGGACCCGACCCGTCGACGCACTCCCGGGCCACCATCGGCGGCTCGATCGGCAACAACGCCTGCGGCTCGCGGGCGCTGAAGTACGGCCGCACCGTCGACAACGTCCTGGGCCTCGACCTGCTGACCGCCGACGGCGCGGCCGTCAGCGCCGGCCGCGGCCCGTTGCCCGACGCGCTCGGTTCCCTGGGCGAGGTCGTGCGCGAGCACCTGGCCACCATCCGCACCGAGTTCGGCCGCTTCCGCCGGCAGGTGTCGGGGTACTCGCTCGAGAACCTGCTGCCCGAGAACGGCGTCGACCTCGCCCGCTTCCTGGTCGGCACCGAAGGCACGCTGGCCGTGCTCACCGGCGCGACCGTGCGCCTCGTCGAATCGCCGAAGGCCGTGGTGCTGTGTGTGCTCGGCTACCCCGACATGCCCAGCGCCGCCGACGCCGTGCCCGGCCTGCTGTCCCACGACATGGTCGCGCTCGAGGGCATCGACGCCCGCCTGGTCGACGTCGTGCGCAGGCGTCGTGGCCCGTCGGCCGTGCCCGACCTGCCCCGGGGCCAAGGATGGCTGTTCGTCGAGACGGCCGGCGACACCGAGGCCGAGGCGCGGGCCGTCGCGGAGAAGCTGATCACCGACGCGGGGGCCCTGGACTCGGTCATCGTCACCGGCTCGGACGCCGCGGCGCTGTGGCGCATCCGCGAGGACGGCACGGGTCTTGCCGGTCGCACCCCGGCCGGCGCGCCCGCCTGGCCCGGGTGGGAGGACGCCGCCGTTCCGCCCGAGCGCCTCGGCACCTACCTGCGCGAGTCCCAGGCGTTGATGCGCGAACACGGTCTCGACGGGCTGGCCTACGGGCACTTCGGCGACGGCTGCATCCACGTGCGTATCGACTTCCCCTTCAGCTCGAGGCCCGAACAGTTCCGAGAGTTCGTGACGGCCAGCGCGCAGCTCGTCGGCTCGCACGGCGGCTCGATGAGCGGCGAGCACGGTGACGGTCGCGCCCGCAGCGAGCTGCTGCCCTACATGTACTCGGCCGAGGCGATCCGCGCGTTCGGCCAGGTCAAGGCCGTCTTCGACCCGGCAAACCTGCTGAACCCCGGTGTGATCGTCGACCCCGCGCCCGTCGACGCCGATCTGCGGGTCCCTGCCGCTCGACCGCTCCGGAGCAACCTCGCCTTCGCCTACTCCTCCGACGGCGGCGACCTGTCGATGGCCGTCCACCGCTGCACCGGCGTTGGCAAGTGCCGGGCCGACACGACGGCGAGCGGCGGCGTGATGTGCCCGTCCTACCTCGCCACCCGCGACGAGAAGGACTCCACCCGTGGACGGGCGCGGGTGTTGCAGGAACTCGCGAACGGCACGCTCATCGGCGGCTTCGACGCACCCGAGCTCGCCGAGTCCCTCGACCTGTGTCTGTCGTGCAAGGGCTGCTCGTCGGACTGCCCGGCGGGCGTCGACATGGCCACCTACAAGGCCGAGGTGCTGCACCAGAAGTACCGCCGCAAGCTGCGGCCCGGCTCGCACTACGTGCTCGGCTGGCTGCCGCGGCACGCCCGACTTGCGGGGCTCGTACCGGCGCTGGCCAACGCGGCGCTGGCGAACAAGAGCCTCGCCCGTGTGGCCAAGCGGATCGGTGGCATCGATCAGCGTCGCCCGCTGCCGTCGTTCGCCCGGCAGACCTTCCGCTCGTGGTTCCGGCGCCGGCCGACCCGCACGGCGCAACCCGTCCTGCTCTGGGTCGACACGTTCACCAACGCGTTCAGTCCCGAGGTCGGGCAGGCCGCGGTGCGGGTGCTCGAGGACGCCGGCTACGCCGTCCGGCTCACCGACCGTCAGGTGTGCTGCGGCCTGACGTGGATCTCCACCGGCCAGCTCGACGGCGCCCGCCGCCAGCTGACCCGCACGCTCGACGCGCTGGAGGACGCGGTGCGGGCCGGCATCCCGATCGTCGGGCTCGAACCGTCGTGCACCGCCGTCCTGCGTCACGACGTCGTCGAACTGCTGCCCGACGACGAGCGCGCGTCGCTGGTCGCCGCGCACACCAGGACACTGGCCGAGCTGCTGGCCGAGACACCCGGCTGGACGCCGCCCTCGCTGGCCGGCGTCGAGGCCGTCGCGCAGCCGCACTGCCATCATCACGCCGTCATGGGGTGGGACGCCGACCGCGCGCTGCTCGCCGGTGCCGGCGCCACGGTGCAGGCCGTCGGCGGGTGCTGCGGGCTGGCCGGCAACTTCGGTGTCGAGCAGGGCCACTACGACGTCTCGGTGCAGGTCGCCGAGACCGCGCTGCTGCCCGCCGTCCGCGCCGCCACCGACGACACCGTCGTGCTCGCCGACGGGTTCTCGTGCCGCACCCAGCTCGAGCAGCTCTCCGAGCGGCGCGGGGTGCACCTGGCCCAGCTGCTCGACGCCCATCGGGACGCACGCACATGATCGGTTGGACGCCGCCGCCCTACCCCTACGACAGGTTGGACGAGGTCGCCGCGCTGGCCGATGCGCTGCCGGGCGGCCGGGTCGATCTGTCGATCGGCACGCCGTGTGACCCCACCCCGCCCGCGGTGCTGGCCGCGCTCGGCGAGGGCGACGCTGCTCGCGGCTACCCGCCGAGCATCGGGACGCTCGCCTTGCGCAACGCTGCGGCGAGGTGGATCGAACGTCGCCTCGGGGCGACCGTCGACGCCGACAGCGAGGTCGCAGCCTGTGTCGGCACCAAGGAGTTCGTGGCGAGCGTCCCGCTGTACCTGAAGCTGCGCGACCCGTCACGCGACACCGTGCTGTACCCCGCGATCAGCTACCCGACCTATGCCATGGGCGCGACGCTCGCCGGTGTCCGGGCGGTGCCCTACCTGCGGCTGGACGACATCTCCGACGGCGACGCGGCCCGCGCCCTGTGCGTCTGGGTCAACTCGCCGGCCAATCCCACCGGCGACCTGCACGACCTGCGCGCCGCAGCGCAGTGGGGCCGCGAACGCGGCGTGCTGGTGCTCTCCGACGAGTGCTACGCCGAGTTCACCTGGACATCCGCCGCCACGACGATCCTGCGCGAGGGTGTGCAGGGCCTGCTCGCCGTCCACTCGCTGTCCAAGCGCGACAACTTCGCCGGCGCCCGGATCGGCTTCTTTGCCGGCGATCCCGAGCTGGTGCACTTCCTGCGCGAGACCCGCAAGCACGCCGGCCTGATGCCGCCAGGCCCGGTGCAGCGGGCGGCGGTGATCGCGCTCGACGACGACGCGCACGTCGAGGCGCAACGCCGCCGCTACCTGTCGCGGCTGCAGGTGCTCGTCGACCTGCTCGGCCGCGCCGGGTACCCCGCCAGCCTGCCCGACGGCGCATTCTACCTGTGGGTCGCCGCACCCGATGGCGACGCGTGGGCGGCCGCGCGCGACCTCGCCCGTCGAGCCGGCATCGTCGTTTCGCCCGGCGACTTCTACGGATCGCAGGGGAAGGCATACTTCAGGGTCGCGGCGGTCCAGCCCGACGATCGGATCGCGCTGGCCGCGTCGCGCATCTGAGTCCGCCAGCACGTAACGAGCGCGATACAGGAGCTGCCTACGATGCCGTCGATGTCCAGTAGCGAGGTGTTCGACGGGTACAAGCAGGGCTCCGCCTGGGACGAGATGATCGCCGCCGACGGCACGGCGCGCGGTCCGTACCGGATGCTGCACGAGTCGATCCAGCGCAGCGGCACCGGCGAGCTGCGGGCCGGGGTCGACGCGCTGGCCCGCGCCTACCTCGACCAGGGCGTGACCTTCGACGTCGGCGGTGAGGAACGGCCGTTCCCGCTCGACATCCTGCCCCGGGTCATCGACGACG
>CAZZVT010000245.1:0-4154 GCA_964657545.1 uncultured Jatrophihabitantaceae bacterium | reverse complement strand
GCTTCTCTCGTTCGGTCTTCACGCTGCACTGCAGACTTGCTGCGCAGTTGGCGCCCCCACGGTCATCCGCGGCGAGGGATTCTCGCTCGATGGACCCTGAGGCATGGCCGGTGGACGCGGACTGGCCGCGCACCACCGACTGACAGTACCGGGGCCCCGTGGTGCGGCCAAATCCCGTCGGCCCGCCGTCCAGCAGGCGCCGAGCCGCACCGCTGGCTACCCTGAGCCGGTGGAGACGCCCCCGGACCGTACGTTCCCGGCGTCGGCCCGCGTCCTGGCTCGCGTCGGCGTCCTGCCCCTGGCCTGCGTGCTCGGCATCCTGGTGATCGTCGGCATCGCCGGCCTCACCTGGAACGCGTCTCCGTACTACGGCCGCCCGGCGCTCGGCTCTGCGAAGACGCAGACCGAGGTGGGCACCATTCCCGTTCGCGCCTCACCGGTGGCCGCGGCAGTCCCGCTGTCGCCCAATCGCATCGACATCCCGCGGCTGAAGGCCGTCGCCCCGATCGTCAGGGTCGGCACGACGCCGGACCGGGAGCTCGAGATCCCGTTGGACCCGAAGGTCGTGGGCTGGTGGAGCCCGGGCGCCGAACCGGGCGCCGGCAAGGGCACCGCGATCCTGGCCGGGCACATCAACTACGCCGGGGTCGACGGCACGCTCAGCCGCATCGGCACGCTCAAGCCGGGCGACGAGGTCGACCTCTACGGCACGCAGAACGCCGGCCACAAGGCGATGATCAAGTTCTCGATCACCGGCGTCCGGACGTACCACAAGACGAGGCTGCCCTACCAGCAGATCTTCGACCAGGGCAGCATCGGACGCATCGCGATCGTCACCTGCGGCGGCCCGTTCGACGCCTCCACCGGCAACTACCTCGACAACATCGTCGTCTTCGCCGTCCCCGCCTGACGAGTGCCCGTCTGACGAGCGGGATCAGCGGGGGCGGGCGACGCGGGTCTCGTCGAAGACCGGCTCGCCGGACTCGTACACCCGGCCGTCGCCGCCGAAGACGATGAAGCGGTCGAACGAGCGGGCGAACCAGCGGTCGTGGGTCACGGCGAGCACGGTGCCCTCAAAGGTGCCGAGGGCCTCCTCGAGCGATTCCGCGCTGAGGACGTCGAGGTTGTCGGTGGGTTCGTCGAGCAGCAGCAGCGTGGCACCGGACAGCTCGAGCAGCAGGATCTGGAAGCGGGCCTGCTGGCCGCCCGAGAGCGTGCCGAACCGCTGGTCGCCCTGCTGGGCGAGCCCGTAGCGCCGCAGCGCGCCCATCGCCCGGCCGCGGTCGACGCCGCGTCGATCGCCCTCGCCCTCCCACAGCAGGTCGATGAGCGTGCGGCCCATCCACTCGGGGTGCGCGTGGGTCTGCGCGAACAGGCCGGGCACGACGCGGGCGCCCAGCTTCCACGCGCCGCCGTGGCCGACGGGATCCCCGCCGAGCAACCGCAGGAAATGCGACTTGCCGGCACCGTTCGCGCCGAGCACACCGATGCGCTCGCCGTAGAAGATCTCGGCGTCGAAGGGCTGCATCAGGCCGGTGAGCTCGAGGCCCTCGCAGACCACGGCCCGCACACCGGTTCGCCCGCCGCGCAGGCGCATCGTCACCTGCTGGTCCCCCGGCTTGTCGGGGGGCGGGCCCTCGTCCTCGAAGCGCTCGAGTCGACGTGCCTGGACGCGGTACTTCTGCGCCATGACCTCGCTGACCCGCGCCTGGATCTTCAGGGTGTTGACGAGGTCCTTGAGGCGGGCGTGCTCCTCCTCCCAGCGGCGCCGAAGCTCGGCCATCCGGTCGTGCCGGTGCGTGCGCGCCTCGTGGTAGCTCGCGAACCCGCCGCCGTGCACCCACGTCGTGCCACCCTCGACGGTGACGACCCGGTCGGCGACGACGGCCAGCAGCTCGCGGTCGTGGCTGACGAACAGCACGGTCTTCGGCGTCTCGCGCAGCCGTTGTTCCAGCCACCGTTTGCCGGGGACGTCGAGGTAGTTGTCGGGCTCGTCGAGCAGCAGCACCTCGTCGCGGCCGCGCAGCAGCAGCTCGAGGGCCAGCCGCTTCTGCTCGCCGCCGGACAGCGTCGTCAGCTCGCGGTACTTGCAGCCCTCGAACGGCAGGCCGATCGCGGCGACGGTGACGGTGTCCCACAGCACCTCGGCGTCGTAGCCGCCGGCCTCACCCCACTCGGCGATGGCGTGGGCGTAGGCGAGCTGGGTGGGCTCGTCGTCGCGCTCCATCATCGCGAGCTCGGCGTCCTGCAGCGCCTGCCACGCCTGCGGGATGGGCACCGGCGACAGCCCGACCAGGAAGTCCTGCACGGTGCTCGAGTCGCGGACCGAGCCGATGAACTGGCGCATGACGCCGACGCCGCCGACCCGCGTGATCGTGCCGGTCTGCGGGGGCTCGTCGCCCGCGATCAGGCGCAGCAGCGTCGTCTTGCCCGTGCCGTTCGCACCGACGAGCGCGGCCTTGACGCCCTCACCGACCCGCAGGCTGGCGCCGGCGAGCAGCGCCCTGCCGTCGGGCAGGACGTGCCCGATCCCCGCTGCCTCGACGTAACCCATACCGACCAGTGTCCGGGACGCGGCAACTAGGCTTTGCCCATGCCCCGTCGCCCGACCCGCAGTGTCCCCACGGTGATCGTTCCCGGCTGGAACGGCTCAGGGCCGGGGCATTGGCAGACGTGGCTGGGCGGCCAACTCCGCGACGCCGGGCGCCAGGTGCGGCAACCCGCGTTCGCCGACGTCGACCACCCGGTGCTCGACGACTGGCTCGCCGACCTCCGTGCAGCGCTCGACGGCCTGCCCGACGACGGCTTCGACGTCGTCGCGCACTCACTCGGCGCAGTGCTGTGGCTGCACCACGTGTCGCGCCCGGCGAGCACCGCCCCCAGGCCCGCCCGCGTCGCCCTGGTGGCTCCGCCGAGCCCCGCGCTCGACGAGCCCGACGTCGCGTCCTTCTTCCCGCCGCCGCTCGACATCGACACCGTCCGGCGTGGCGCCGACGGCACTGTCCTGATCGGCGGTGACGACGATCAGCACCTGCCCGAGGGCATTGCCGACGCCTACGGCCGGCCGTTGAAGATGGCCACCACGGTGATTGCGGGCGGCGGGCACCTCAACACCGAGTCGGGCTACGGCGAGTGGCCGGCCATGCTCAGCTGGTGCAACCGCGACAACCTCGCGTTCTTCTGACGCTCGGCGGGCGGCCTCACTCGTCGCGGCGCGCCCGGGTCTGACGTCCCCGCTCGGCGAGCTGATCGTCGGGCGGGTAGCCGACCTCGACAAGGGTCAGGCCACGCGCCGGCGCCACCCTGATGTCGTCGGAACGGCGGTCGCGGGTCAGCAGCGAGCCGGGCCAGGCGGTCTGCCAACGCCCCTCCCCCACTCCGATCAGGGCGCCGATGAGCGAGCGCACCATCGAGTGGCAGAACGCGTCGGCCACCACCGTGCAGGTGATCTCGGTGCCGGCCCGCACGACGTCGAGACGTTCCAGGCTGCGGATCGTCGTGCCGCCGGGACGTTGCCGGCAGAACGCGGCGAAGTCGTGCAGCCCGATGAGGCCGACTGCGGCCTGGGCCATGGCCCGGTCGTCCAGCCGGCGTGGATAGCCGAGCACGAACCCGCGGCGCAGCGGTTCGGGGCCGCTCGGGGCGTCGGTGATCCGGTAGGTGTAGCGGCGCCACAGCGCCGCGAAGCGGGCGTCGAAGTCCGGCGGTACCGCCCGCACCGCCCGCACCCGGACGTCGGGCGGCAGTACCCCGGCGAGCCGGCGCAGCAGCAGCTCCTGCTCGGCCGCCCACAGGTGCGCGGGAAGGTCCAGGTGTGCGACTTGGCCGCTGGCGTGCACGCCGGTGTCGGTGCGTCCCGCCACCCGCAACCGCGTGGCCCTCGCCGCGGAACGCGACGGCACCATGGTCGCGATGATCCACGAGGCGGTCGGCCAGAGCTCGGAGATCGACCACGTCGCCTTTCCGGGCACCGATGTCACCGCGCGGATGTACGCGATCAAGAACATTCGGACCAAGGAGTCGACGGTCGCACTCGACACCAATTCGCCCGGCTTTCAGCGCGCCCCCGCGGAGGCGCCGTCGTTCTTCGCCTATGAGAGCGCCGTTGACGAGCTTGCCGTGCTCTTCGGGGCGCACGTGTGCCGAGCCGCGGA
>CAZZVT010000244.1:0-4175 GCA_964657545.1 uncultured Jatrophihabitantaceae bacterium | reverse complement strand
GAGAGCGGCAACGCCACCGACGTGGAAGGTTTCGGTTGGGACGTCGCGGACAGCCACGGCGTGATCGTCAACCTCACCACGTGGACAACTACCCAAGCCCTGTCCGACTTCGTCTTCAGCGGCCGCCACCTCGCGATCATGCGGCGGCGCAGGGAGTGGTTCCACCCAGTCGTCGAGGCCTCCACCGCGCTGTGGTGGATACCTGCAGACATGCGGCCCACAGTCGGCGAGGCTGAGGAGCACATCCGCCACCTACGTCAACACGGACCGAGCGCGTACGCCTTCACCATGCAACATCATTACCTCGCCCCGGACGCCCCGTCGTCGCACACCGCACACGCCGCCGACGACCGGTTCTGCCCCGCCTGAGCGCGAGGATCCGCACTCGGCAGTGCTCGCGGCTGCGCCGCCCCTGCACAGCAGCCTCCTCGCCCATCGTGCCCGCGCACTGGCGAAACAATGGCAGCGCCCCATGTCTCGCAAGCGGATGGCGCCGCGATCAGCGCTTGTCCGGTGAGGGATCCTCTCCGGGCGGCCGCCCGGTAGCGGGGCGCCATCTGTGACGACCATGATCACCTGGCCGGGACGGCGACCGAGGTGAGAGCAGGCGTCAGACGCCGGTCCGCTTACGGGCCACGTGTCAGTAGGCGGTGTCCGCCAGCGAATCCCGCGGGAAGGCGCTCGTGATGCGTCCCTGAATCAAGGCGGTCTTGGTCACGCATTTCGGTGAAGCCTGACTATTCGTCTCCTCTAGCAGTTCGGGGGGACAGTCGCCGACGAGGCCTTGGTGCTGTGCGTCCAAACCTGAAGGCCCCGGCATTCCTGACGACCGGATACCCCGCCTGTCACGAGGCGGTGGAGATCTGGCTGGCGAGTCGCCTGATCCGCACTGCCGTTCCTCAGGTACTGGATGCAGCGTTGGCGAGTATCCGTTCGAGCAAGCCCGGGTAGCGATGCTCGAGCTCTTCTACACGGAGAGATGTCCATCGTCGGTTGCCCTCCTCGCGCTGGCGGATCACGCCGGCTTCCCTAAGCACACGGAAGTGATGCGTGAGCGTGGACGGAGCGACCTGCACCGGGAAGGTGCCACATGCTCGCTCGGGGCTTGCGGCCAGTGTCTGCACAATCGTCATGCGGGTGCCGTCGGCCAAAGCGTGCAGGACATCGAGGATGTCGAACTGCTCGGGTGCCGGGTGGATCAGCGGCGCGGTCCGGCTCGGTCGTGGCACGTACGCTCCTTCATTCGCCTTTCCAACAGGCTCAGTCTACTGTGCTTTTCGACGTACTACGAACGTCGAAAGGAGTCTTGTGCAGGCTTTACAGATCGACGCCCCAGCGCCCGACTCGAGCACGACAAACGTTGTTGAGATCGACGAACCGACACCCGGGCCCGGCCAGGTGACAATCAACGTGGCCTATTCCGGGATCAACTTCATGGACGTCATGACTCGTCGCGGCGACGCGGGGTACGCCCCGGGCGGATGGCCCATCGTGCCGGGCCTGGAGGTGGCCGGGACGATCAGGGCAGTCGGTGCAGATGTGGCGGCACTTTCCGTCGGAGACCGGGTCGCCGCTCAGGTGGCCGGCGGCGGGTTCGCCGAGGTAGCACTGGCCGACAGTGCGCTGGTGGTGGCGGCGCCACCAAACCTCGACCTTTCACTGGCCGCCGCCGCACCGCTGATGCTCTCGACGGCGGTTCTGCTGCTGCGCGACGTGGCTCAGGTGCGGGCTGGGCAGCGGCTATTCATGCACGCCGCCAGCGGCGGTGTCGGCTCGGTCGTTCCGCAGGTTGCGCGATCGCTGGGCGTTGGCCTTCGGGTCGGCAGCGTCGCTGACAGGGCAAAAGCCGACCTCGCCACCGAAGCCGGCTGGGACTGCGTCGTAGCGCAGGACGACACCCTGCAGGAGACCGCGATGCATGCGTCCCAGGGCAGCGGCTTCGACGTCATTCTCGACCCGACAGGAACTACGTCCCTCGACCTCGACCTCGACATCGCCGCGCCCGGCGCTCGCATAGTCCTGTTCGGCAACACAACCGGCGGGACGCCACAGCCACTGCCCGCGTTCGGACGCCTGCTCGGCGGAAACATCGGCCTTCTCGGCTTCAGCATCACGTCCCTTCGCCGAACACTGCCCGAGCGAGTCGCCGATGCGCTGACCACCGGGCTGACCCTGATGGACGGTGGCCAAGTGCGACCGCACGTCACGGTCATCGATTCCCTGTCCCAAGTTGGCGCAGTGCACGACCTGCTGGCCCGGCGTGCAGGCCGTGGCAAGTACGTCGCCCGCGTCCAACCGATCACTGGTCACGCACTCGAACACGAACACGCGCAGCAATGAACCGCGGCGTCCACAAGCCCCGCTCAGCGCCCGACCGCAAGACGGCTGGCAGTCGGCGCGACTCGCCTCGGGACACTCGGCTGGTCGAGCAACATGATCAACGAGGGCGTCGGCATCGCCTCGGTGGTGGCGTTTCCCGGCTGCCGCGCCCGGTCGCGGCAGCGGTCGAAGCATCGGTGCCAATGGTCCCAAACGTCGGCGGCCTCGACCGCTGGGCCGTCCGATCTCAGATGAGGCCGTGATGGATCTGCAGTTGACCGATCATCGAGTGGTCATCACCGGAGCCAGCCGCGGCATTGGACTGGCCATCGCTCGAGCCCTCGCGGCCGAAGGGTGTGCACTCGGCATCATCGGGCGGGGTTCCGTGCAACTAGCGGCGGCTCAAGCCGAGCTGAGTGAGCATGGAGCATTCATAACATCGGCGACCGCAGACGTGACAAACGAGAGCGCTCTTCAGTCAGCAGTCGAGGTTCTTGCCGATCGCCTGGGCGGTATCGATCACGTAGTCGCGAACGTGGGTGGCACGGTCGGCACGAGCGTGTTGCAATCAAGCACCACAGACTTCCTTGACACCTACGCCTTGAACGCAGGCCACGCCGTGACGTTGACCCGCGCCTGCCTTCCCTTCCTGCAGCAATCACCGACTGCGTCGTCCGCCGTGCTCATGGCATCGATCAGCGGAGTGCGTCCAGCGCCCTACACCAGCTACTCCGCTGCCAAGGCAGGCGTAATCCACCTAGCCGGGCTGCTGGCCCGCGAACTGGCGTCCCGCCAGATCCGGGTGAACTGCGTCAGCCCCGGCTCCATCGCGCTGCCCGACGGGTGGAACAGATACGCCCACCTTCACCCAGCGAGCTTCTCGGCCTGGCGCGACCACGAATTTCCACTAGGCCGATTGGGACGTCCCGAAGAGGTGGCTGCGGTGGTTGCGTTCCTCCTGTCGCCGATTTCCTCATGGGTCAACGGTGCCAACATCGTCGTCGATGGCGCACAGGGCAGCCCGAGCGCGCGACGGTTCGACGACCCCGAGTGATCCGCTCGAGTACCACGACCGCCCAACACGGACGGAATGCGACACAGCCGGGTCTCTAGGCGCGTTCCGTTGGTGCATCGCCGCATCCGGGCGGTGAGGGCCGACGTCCGGCCTGCCCCTGGCCCAGGCTGCGTGTCCGTAGCTGGATCGGCGTGCGGGACGCCGGGACGGTCGGCCATCGACGGACTGTGCCGCGGACGTTGCACCGCGTGACCGCGTTCCGGCCGGACACGTCGACAGCGTGGCCGCTGGACGGGACAGTCGTGGTCTTGTTCGTTTCAGCGAAGCCGTTCGAGCGGATTGTGTTGAAGTTTGTCGGCCACCCGCTGTCGACGAGGCGGCGTGCACCAGTCGTGGGTTTGCGTTCGGCCTGATCCACTACGCACGACGTGAACTCCTTCGCCAAGGCACCACGGGGGTGGGCCGCGAGCACCTCGCGCAAAAACTCCTCAGGAAGGTCGTCGGGCCGAGCGCCGGAGATGTCGAGGCCCGTGGCGATCTCGATTAGATGGCCCTCGACGTCGAGCCGGGGTCCACAGTCGTCCAGTTGTGACGAACGATCACGTCCAGTACCCGCTGGCGGCGCTCGACGACCCATCCGGCGCTGGCGGTCAGCGCAACGCCAACATGTCCGCCGGCGTGCTCGTAGGAGATCGTGTGGTTGTCGTATTCGGCCACCGTGCCGGCGCGGTTCGTCAAGCTCCGCTACGACCGCGAGCTACCGACAGACCTGCTCGCGACGCTGCTGCGAGCGCGTATCGCCTACTACGACACCAACGAAGCCGCTGACCGCTGACGCGCG
>CAZZVT010000243.1:0-4206 GCA_964657545.1 uncultured Jatrophihabitantaceae bacterium | reverse complement strand
CCGTAGAAGTACAGCGCCGACTCGAAGCCCTTGCGCAGCGCGCGGGTGGCCTGCAGGACGGCCACGAAGCTGACCGACGACTCGTGGGCGATGGCGTGCACGAGGCCGAACCACGCCTGGCCCTCGGACGCCTGGTAGTCGGGGAACACCTTGGTCGAGCCGTAGATGTTGGTGCCCGGGGGCAGGGACGGGTGCGGGATCTCGGCGATGCTCTTGTCGATCGCCTGCTCGAGCTCGGTCTTGTCGGCCACGTCGGTCATGCGTTTCTCCTCGGTTGGTTGGGACGGGTCAGTCGTAGAGGGCGGCGAAGTTGTCGGTGAACACGTGCCGGGCCAGCTCGCCGTCGCCGGCGGCCTCGGCGAGCCGGGCGAACTCGCCGGTCCAGTCGCCCCAGGGCTCGTCGCTGGCGAACAGGACGCGATCGGCACCGATGCCACGCTTGTCGATCTCGGCGGCCAGCCAGCGCGGCGCGAAGCCGATGGCCCAGCTGGTGTCGGTGTAGACACGCTTGCCGGCCGAGATCCAGTCGAAGAACCTGCCGCCGATGAGCTTCATGTGCCCGCTCATGCCGCCGCCGAGGTGGACGAGGTGGATCCTGACGTCGTCGCCGTAGCGCTCGACGAGCGTCCCGACCTGATCGATGTCGGACGCCGCTCCGGGCGAGGTGTGGACGTGCACGGTGAGGTCGTGCTCGCGGGCAGCGGCGAAGACGATGTCCAGCTGCTCGAGGCAGTCGGCGTCGGTGGGGTGGCCACCGAGCAGGAAGGTCGTCTTCAGCGCGCGGACGCCCGACTCGCCGGCCAGCGTCAGCGCCTTGGCGTTGAACTCGGCGTCCTGCGGTCGCGGCGAGACGTAGAGCCCGGCCCGGATGCGGTCGTCGCGCTGGGCGGCCTCGACGACCAGGTCGTTCAATGCGAAGGTCAGCGAGACGTCCGGGACGCCGTAGTTGGGCAGCACCAGCGCGCGTTCGGTGCCCTCGCGGTCGAGGTCGGCGAGCAGTTCGTCGATCGTGGCCCGCGCGCTGATGTCGGCGCTGATCGGCGGGCCGCCGTAGAACGGGAACGCAGGCAGCACCCCGAGGTGCCGGTGCCCGTCCGCGATCGCCATGAAACGAGTCAAGGCTGCAGGGATGTTTCGGTGGTTACCGTCGGAATAAGTCCGCGTGTCACGCGACGGGTTGGCTCAGGCGGTCAGCCGTACCGGCCGCACGGATGCAGCCCAGCAAATACGGGCCCTGCTGTGCGCTGGCGTCCGACGCGGTCGGCTGGTCGAATGTTTCAGCGCAGAAGCCTGACACCTGCCGACATGTGCCCGTCGCCGTCCACACATTGTGGAAAACCTCTGTGGATGGTTGAGCGTTAAAGCTTTGCTGCGAGCCGGGTGCCCTGGTCGATCGCCCGCTTGGCGTCGAGTTCGGCGGCGACGTCCGCACCTCCGACGACGTGAACGGTGGCACCCGTGCTGCCGAGCGCCTCGGCGAGTTCGCGGCGCGGTTCCTGACCGGCGCAGATGACCACGTCGTCGACTTCGAGCACGCGGGACCGACCGTCGACGGTGATGTGCAGGCCGTCGTCGTCGATCCGCTCGTAGGTGACCCCGCCCAGCACCTCGACGCCACGCGCCGTCAGCGTCGAGCGGTGCACCCAGCCGCTGGTCTTGCCCAGCCCGGCGCCGACCTTGCTGGTCCTGCGCTGCAGCAGGTGGACCTGCCGCGCGGTCGTTGGTCGCACGGGCGTCACCAGCCCGCCGCGGGCGACGCCCGGATCGCCGACGCCCCATTCGCGCAACCAGGCGTCGCGCTCGGGCGCCCGCTCCTCGGTGAGCAGGGTGCTGACGTCGAAGCCGATGCCGCCCGCCCCGATGACGGCCACCCGGGCGCCGACGGTCGCGGCCCCGGTGATCACGTCGGTGTAGCTGTGGACGTTGCGCCGGTCGGCGCCGGGGATGCCGACCGTGCGCGGGACGACACCGGTGGCCACCACGACGTCGTCGAACCCGGCGAGGTCCTCGACGCCGGCGACGGTTCCGAGGCGCGTCTTGACCCCCGTCAGCTCCAGCCGACGGGTGAAGTAACGCAACGTCTCGGCGAACTCCTCCTTGCCGGGGATCCGCCGCGCGAGCTGGAACTGCCCACCGATCTCGTCCGCGGCCTCGAAGAGCTCGACGTCGTGTCCGCGTTCGGCCGCCGCGCACGCCGTGGCCAGGCCGGCCGGTCCGGCGCCCACGACCGCGATCCGCTTCGCCCGACGCACCGGTTCGAGGCGAAGCAGCGTCTCGTGGCCGGCCCGCGGGTTCACCAGGCAGCTGGCGACCTTGTGCTTGAACGTGTGGTCGAGGCAGGCCTGGTTGCAGGCGATGCAGGTGTTGATCTCGTCGCTGCGGTTGTCGGCGGCCTTGCGCACCCACTCGGGGTCGGCCAGGAACGGCCGCGCCAGCGACACCATGTCGGCGTCGCCGCGGGCCAGGATCTCCTCCGCCGTCTCGGGCATGTTGATGCGGTTCGACGCGATGACCGGGATCGTGACCTCGGGACGTAGGCGGGCGGTGACGCCGATGAACGCCGCCCGCGGCACCGACGTGACGATCGTCGGCACCCGCGCCTCGTGCCAGCCGATGCCGGTGTTGATCAGCGTCGCGCCGGCGGCCTCGACCTCGTGCGCTAGCGCGACCGTCTCGTCCCACGTCTGGCCGTCCTCGACGAGGTCGAGCAGGGACATCCGGTAGCAGACGATGAAATCCGCGCCGGCCGCGTCGCGGACCTGCCGGACGATCTCGGTGGGGAAGCGTCGACGGTTCGCCGACGACCCGCCCCACTCGTCGTCGCGCCGGTTCACCCGGGTCGTCAGGAACTGGTTGATCAGGTAACCCTCGCTGCCCATGATCTCGACGCCGTCGTAGCCGGCCTCGCGGGCCAGCGCTGCGCTGTGCGCGAAGTCGGCGATCGTCCGGCGGACCTCGCGCCCGCTCATCGCCCGCGCGCCGAACGGCGTGATCGGCGAACGCGACTTCGACGCCGTCGCGCTGAACGGGTGGTAGCTGTAGCGACCCGCGTGCAGCAGCTGCAGGGCGATCTTCCCGCCCGCTTCGTGCACCGCACCGGTGATCTCGCGGTGCCGCTCGACCTCGCGCCGGGTGGTCAGCTTGCCGGCCAACGGCAGCAGCCAACCCGTGCGGTTCGGCGCGAATCCGCCGGTGACGATCAGCCCGGCGCCCCCGCGTGCCCGCTCGGCGTAGAACGCAGCCAGCCGGTGCAGATTCTTGGGCCGGTCCTCGAGCCCCACATGCATCGAACCCATGAGCACGCGGTTCGGCAGCGTCGTGAAGCCGAGGTCCAGTGGGGCGAGCAGGTGCGGGTAGCGCGACATGCCCCGGACTCTATGTCGCAGGTACCGCGCCTCACGTGGTCGGCGCCCGCGGCACCTGAGCTGATCAGCCGGCCGTGACGGCGTACAGGAAGCACTGCGGCGCGAGGCTGCGGACGTGGACGGTGGCGACCTCGGGTTCGTCGAGCAGTCGCAGCACGATCGGGGTCAGTTCCCTGTCGTCGGTGACGACCGTGTTGTGCTCGTAGTTCATCGTGTCGTCGGCGCGGTAGGTGCGCAGGACCCGAGGGCCGGTCGACAGCCCGGCGGGCAGTCGTGTCGGCGAGGGGTAGCCCACGCACCGCCGGGCGTGGATGTAGACCGGTCCCACCTCCGTCCACACCGAAGGGTGATCGAAGGTTGCGTACGAGATCAGGGCGATGGGCTCTCCGGGCCGGGCGTAGCGAAGGCAGCAGCGCAGCGGTTCACCCTCTCCGGACGCGGCGAAAGGTCGCGAGGTCGTTGCCGTAGCCGTCCGTTCCGGCGTGCCGGACAGCGTCGAGGCGGCTGGCGGCAATGGCGTGTACGTGAAGCTCGGTGGTCGCTGTGCTCGGGTTCATCGGCGATCTCCAGGATGGGCGGCGGGAGTCCTCGGTAGGAAGTCGCCGCGCTCGCGCACTTCGTGAGGTCGAGGATGTCCGGCGCACCGGCCGGTCCGCCCCGCTCGCACGTCGTTCGAGACGGACCCGGGCCCGAACGTCACCGTTCCTCACCGGCCTGTTGCGAACCGGTGAGCAACCTGCCCAAGCGCACCAGCCCGGCCACGCACCCCGAAGGAACTCCTCCGGGCTGTCGGCAGCAGCGAACGGGTCAGACACGTCATCACAGTCGCGCTTCGCTTCCC
>CAZZVT010000242.1:0-4289 GCA_964657545.1 uncultured Jatrophihabitantaceae bacterium | reverse complement strand
TCCGCTCAGCTCACGAGCGACGGTCGCCCGAAGCGGGCTCGCACGCCCGAGGACCACAGGGCCCGTAGCGGTGGGCCGGCCGCGCGCACGCCACTGGCCCCGAGCAGGTCATCGTCGAGCTCGAGCACCGCCGCCTCGCGCAGCGGCCAGCTCCCGTGCTCGTTCGGGACCCACACCGTGCGTCCGGCCAGCCGGCTGTGGGCGCCCCAGCGCGACGTCAGCCAGGTCTCGAGCGGCGTCGGTTCGGTGGTCGCACCCAGCTGCAGCGACAGCCGGCTGCGCAGGCCACGCCGGGGCCAGCGCCGCACGCTGTCGTAGCTGACGACGTCGTCACGCCTCGCCAGCGACATGCGCGCGTAGGTGTAAGGCATCCCGAACCCGATGCGGGCGAACGGGACGATCGCCAGACGGGCCGTCTCGAGCGAGCGGAACAGCACACCGTGCCGGCCCTCGTCGTCGACCGAGTACAGCCTGATGTTCGTCTCGAGGAACGAGCCGAACCAGGGCACCGGAACGCCGCGACCGAACCCTGCGCGCTGCATCGAGAACGGCACGAGCGCGACGTAGGTGAACCCGTCGCCCCATATGTCCGGGCGGGTGCCCGGCGGGAAGAACGCGGCCACGCTCGCCGGCTCGACCGGCCAGTGCACGAAGGCGAGGTCGTTCCACTCCTGCTCCATCAGCACCGGCCGCGGCAACCGCGGCGACAGCACCGGATAGCCGGCGGGCAGGCTCACCGCATGCCGCCCGGCGTCACCAGTTGGTCGCGACGTAGGTCGTCTCGAGGTACTCCTCGATGCCCTCGAAACCGCCCTCGCGACCGAGACCGGATTCCTTCACCCCGCCGAACGGCGCGGCCGGGTCGGACACCAACCCACGGTTCAACCCGATCATGCCGACCTCGAGCTTCTCGCTGATCCGCAGCCCGCGGGCGAGGTCGCGGGTGAACACGTACGCCGTCAGACCCATCTCGGTGGCGTTGGCGACCGCGAGCGCGTCGTCGTCGTCCTTGACCACGATGATCGGCGCGACCGGCCCGAAGATCTCGTCGGTGGCCACGGGCGAGTCGCGGGGGACGTCGGTGAGCACCGTGGCCGGGTAGAAGAACCCAGGGCCCTCGGGCACCGAACCGCCGAGCACCGCGCGCGCACCGGCCTGCACCGATCGGGTCACCTTGTCGGCCACGCCGTCGCGCTGCCTGGCGTTGATCATCGGCCCGAGCTTCGTGCCCTCGGCGGTGCCGGGACCCATCGTCAGCTCGGCCATCTTCGCGGTCAGCTTCTCGGCGAACTCGGCCGCGACCGACTCGGCCACCAGGAAGCGGTTCGCTGCGGTGCACGCCTGCCCGCCGTTGCGCATCTTGGCCAGCATCGCGCCCTCGACCGCGACGTCGAGATCGGCGTCGTCGAGCACCAGGAACGGCGCGTTGCCACCGAGCTCCATGGACGGGTTGACGACGTGCTCGGCCGCCTGCTTGAGCAGCAGCGACCCGACCCTCGTCGACCCGGTGAACGACAGCTTGCGGACCCGTTCGTCGGCCAGGGCGTGCTCGACCAGCTCGCCCGGCTTGTCGGCGGTGATCACGTTGACGACGCCGGCCGGCACGCCTGCATCGGCCAGCACCTGGGCCAGCACGAGCGCGGTCAGCGGTGTGTCCTCGGCGGGCTTGAGCACGACGGAGCAGCCTGCAGCCAGCGCCGGGCCGATCTTGCGGGTGGCCATGGCGGCCGGGAAGTTCCACGGGGTCAGCAGCAGCGCCACCCCGAACGGCTTCTTGAAGGTGACGATGCGGTTGGTGCCGGCCGGCGACATCCGCACCTCGCCCCCGACGCGCACCGCCTCCTCGGAGTACCAGCGGAAGAACTCGGCGGCGTAGGTGACCTCGCCGCGCGAGTCCGTCAGCGACTTGCCCATCTCGAGCGACATCAGCATCGCGATGTCCTCGCTGCGCTCGATCATCAGCTCGTAGGCCCTGCGCAGCACCTCCCCGCGCTCGCGGGGCGGCCGCGCGGCCCAGCCGGGCTGTGCGGCGGCAGCTGCGTCGATGGCCGCGTCGAGGTCGTCGAGCCCGGCACGGGCGACGGATGCCAGCACGTCGCCGGTCGAGGGGTCGATCACCTCGAAGGTGCCGGCCGACCCGTCGCGCCAGGCGCCGTCGACGAACAGCTGGGTGGGGGTTCCGGCCGGCAGTGATGTCATGACGCCAGCTTGCCACCCGGCCGGGTGGTTGCGCTTCAGTGCACAGTCGTTCACTGTATGGGAATGAGGTCGGACGAGATCCATGACGCCGGCGGTCTGACCGGCCAGACCCTCGGTGAGCTCACCACTGCCGTGCGCGACACCCACGTCGCGGTGGCCGGCCGCATCTTCGGCCTGCTCGGAGCGGCGAGTGCCCCGGCAAAGCTGCTGCATGACGGGATCTCCGCCGTCGCATACTCCGCCACCCGGCTCGGCGTCACGTACGGGCCGCAGGCGGCCGGGCTGCTCGCCGACGCGCTCGGCAAGGCGACCGACGACTCGGTGCACGACCGCCCGCGCGGGCGGCTGGCGCTGGGCGCGATCAGCGGCGTGCTCGGCGACCAGATCGCCACCGACCATGGAGCACTGGCACCGCAGATGCGCCTGCGCCACCACGCCGGCCCGCTGCGTCGCCTGCCCGAGAACGTCGCGCATGACGCCGACAAGCGGGCGACCGGCCGCATCGTGGTCTTCCTGCACGGGTTGTGCGAGACCGACCTGTGCTGGTCGTACTCGGCCGTCAAACGCTGGGGCCACCCCACGATCACCTACGGTTCCAAGCTGCGCGACGACGACGGTTGGACACCTCTGTACGCGAACTTCAACACCGGTCTGCGCATCTCGGCCAACGGCCGAGAACTGTCCGACCAGCTGACGCGCCTCGTCGACGTGTGGCCGGTGCCGGTCACCGAGATCGCGCTGGTCGGTCACTCGCTCGGTGGCCTGGTCGCGCGCAGCGCCGCCCACCAGGGCCACGAGGACGACGCGCGCTGGGCCACCCTGCTGCGGCACGTCGTCGGGCTCGGGACGCCCCACCACGGCGCGCCGCTCGAGCGCTTCGCGAACTGGGGCGCGCACCGGCTCGCGCGCCTGCCCGAGACCCGCGCGCTCGCCGGCCTGATCCACCGGCGCAGTGTCGGGATCAAGGACCTGCGGCACGGCTCGGTGCTCGAGGCCGACTGGCTGGACCGGGACCCGAACGACCCCGAGAACCACGTCACCGAGGTGGACCTGATCCCCGGCGTCGCCTACTCGATGGCCTCGGCGACGCTCTCGCGCAAGACGCAGGGGCTGTTCGCCATGGACCTGCTCGTGCAGCACAGCAGCGCCCACGGGATCGGCAGGGTGCGCACGATGCCGTTCGACACCGCCCGCACCCACCACATCGGCGGCAAGCACCACTTCGACCTGCTCGCCGACGCCACGGTCTATGACGCGCTGCGCGGCTGGCTCGCCGGAGCCGACGGCGCGTGATCGCGACGGCACGTCGAGGCCGGGCAGACCCACTGGTGTGATCCGATTCGCGACCGGCGAGAATCGCAGGGACACCCGGAGCACCCATCCTGCGAATCTAGGAGTGAGCTTGTCCCGCAACCCCTACGTTGACCTGCCCCAGGTCGCCACCTTCGACGTGACGAGCACCGACGTCACCGACGGCGACGGACTGAAGACGCCGCAGGTGTCGGGCGTGATGGGCGCCGGCGGTTCGGACACCTCGCCGCAGCTGTCCTGGACGGGCGCCCCGGAAGGCACCCGGAGCTACGCAGTGACCGTCTACGACCCCGACGCACCGACCGCCAGCGGCTTCTGGCACTGGGCGGTGTTCAACATCCCGGCCGACGTCACAGAGCTCGCCGCCGACGCCGGCAAGACCGGGCTGCCGAGCGGGGCGACGCAGCTGAACAACGACGCCCGCTTCCCCGGCTACGTCGGTGCCGCGCCCCCGGCCGGCCACGGCACCCATCACTACTGGGTCGTCGTGCACGCCGTCGACGTCCCGAGTCTCGACATCCCCGACGAGGCGACGCCTGCGTTCCTCGGCTTCAACCTGTTCAGCCACACCCTGGGCCGGGCCACGATCGTCGGCACCTACGAGGTGAAGGCATGAGCCACCAGGTGAAGGGCGTCATCGCCCGCGCGAAGGGCGCGCCCGTCGAGGTCGTCACGATCAACGTTCCCGACCCCGGCCCGGGTGAGGCACTGGTGGCCGTGCAGGCCTGCGGCGTCTGCCACACCGACCTGCACTACCGCGAGGGCGGCATCAACGACGA
>CAZZVT010000241.1:2903-4339 GCA_964657545.1 uncultured Jatrophihabitantaceae bacterium | reverse complement strand
CGCCCGGACAACCCTCGCCCGGACAACAGCGTGACGCCGCGGCCCGCAGCCACTCTGGACGTCCTCGAACCGTCTGCCGAATCGCCCGACGAGCCGCACTCGCGCGCGGGGCGCAACCTGCCGGCTGCGATCGGCGTCGGGGTCGGGCTCGGTGCGCTGATCATCGCCAGCCTGTTCATCTGGCGACCGGCGTTCGCGCTGGTAGCCGGTCTGGCGGTGCTGTACGGCTGCTACGAGCTGTCGAAGGCGCTGGCGAACGGCGGCATCCGCATCACGCTGCTGCCGCTGGTGGTCGGCAGCGCGGCCATGCTGTTCGCGGCGTGGGAGCGGGGCCCGAGCGGGCTCGTGCTGGGCGCGCTGATCACGGTGCTGGGCGTGGTCGTGTGGCGCCTCGGCGACGGTGCAGCGGGGTACGGCCGCGACGTCGGTGCGTCGTCGTTCGTCGTGCTGTACCTGCCGTTGCTGGCCGGCTTCGCGGTGCTGCTCTCGCACCCGCACGACGGCGCGGGACGGGTGATCGCCTTCGTGGTGACAGTCGTCTGCAGCGACACCGGTGGTTACGCCACCGGAGTGCTGTTCGGCAAGCATCCTCTGGCCCCGATCATCTCCAAGGGCAAGACCTGGGAGGGCTTCGCCGGTTCCGTGCTCGCCTGCTCCGGGGTCGGCGTGCTGCTCATGGTGTTCACCTTCCACGAGGCCTGGTGGAAGGGGCTGCTGTTCGGTCTGGCCATCGCGGTCACGGCCACCGTCGGAGACCTCGGCGAGTCCATGATCAAACGCGACCTCGAGATCAAGGACATGGGCTCGCTGCTGCCCGGGCACGGCGGGGTCATGGACCGCCTCGACTCGCTGCTGCCTTGTGCAGCCGTCGCGTACCTGCTGCTGTCCGGGTTCGCCCCTGTCTGAGCACGCCAATCCGCGCGAGGTGATCGCCCGGGTCGCGGCGTTGCCCGCGGGCACCCGCTTCGTCGGTGTCGACGGGTTCGGCGGCGCCGGAAAGACCACGCTCGCGGGTCGTATCGCGGCCGGAGTCGAGCGGGCTGTCGTGGTGCATGTCGACGACTTCGCCGCCCCCGACGTCGCCGAATGGGACTGGACCCGCTTCCGCACGCAGGTGCTCGACCCGCTGCTCGCGGGCCGGACCGCCCGCTACCAGGTGGCCCGCTGGGACCTCGGCGTCTCCGACGTGTGGTGCACCGTCGAACCCGGGTCGATCGTGGTCGTGGAGGGCGTGTCCTCGACCCGCCGCGAGGTCGACGTTGCGTGGGACCTCACGGTGTGGGTCGACGCCGGCCCCGACGTGCGCCGGCGACGAGCGGTCGCCCGCGACGGCGGGGCGATGTGGCCGGTCTGGGAACGGCAGTGGATCCCGACCGAGCAGGCCTACGCCGCACGCGAGCGTCCGCACGAACGCGTCGACCTCGTCGTTGACGGGA
>CAZZVT010000241.1:0-2893 GCA_964657545.1 uncultured Jatrophihabitantaceae bacterium | reverse complement strand
CGCGCGAGGATCGGGGACAATGAAAGGCGCCATGACCACTTTGCCGCTCGTCTTCGAAGCCCCCCGCCGGGGCAAGCCACCACGCCATGTCGCCGATCTCGACCGCGACGGGCTGCGCTCGGCGGTGGGCGAGCTCGGCCTGCCCACGTTCCGCGCCGACCAGCTCGCCCGGCACTACTTCGCCCGGTTCGAGAACGACGTACGCACAATGACCGACCTGCCCGCAGGCCAACGCGAGACCGTCGGTGCTGCCCTGCTGCCCACGCTGCTCACCGAGGTCAAGCGCAGCGAGACCGATGACGGCATGACCCGCAAGACGCTGTGGCGCCTGTTCGACGGCGCGCTCGTCGAGAGCGTGCTCATGCGCTACCCCGCCCGTCAGACACCGCGGGGTGAGTCGCGCGAACGCATCACGGTGTGCGTGTCCAGCCAGGCCGGCTGCGGCATGGCCTGCCCGTTCTGCGCCACCGGCCAGGGTGGGCTCACCCGGAACCTGTCGGCTGCCGAGATCGTCGACCAGGTGCGGGTCGCCGCAGCTGCTGCGGCCGGCGGTGAGCTGGGCGGCGAACCCGGGCGGTTGTCGAACGTGGTGTTCATGGGCATGGGCGAGCCGCTGGCCAACTACAGCCGGGTGGTGGCCGCGCTGCACCGGATCATCGATCCGGCGCCGAACGGCTTCGGGCTCTCGCGTCGCTCCGTCACGATGTCGACGGTCGGGCTCGTGCCGGCCATCACCCGGCTCGCGCTCGAGGACCTCGACGTGACGCTCGCGGTATCGCTGCACGCCCCCGACGACGAGCTGCGCGACACGCTCGTCCCGGTCAACACCCGCTGGAAGGTCGAGGAGGTGCTGTGTGCGGCCGACGAGTACTCCGCGCGCACCGGCCGTCGGTACTCGATCGAGTACGCGATGATCCGCGATGTCAACGACCAGCCGTGGCGGGCCGATCTGCTCGCCGACCTGCTCGTCACCCGGCTGGCGCACGTCAACCTCATCCCGCTCAACCCGACGCCCGGCTCGCAGTGGGACGCATCGCCCAAGCGCGTCGAGCGGGAATTCGTCCGCCGGCTCGAGGCCTGCGGCGTGTCGGTGACGGTCCGCGACACGCGTGGTCGCGAGATCGACGGCGCGTGCGGTCAGCTCGCCGCCACGCCATAACCGGGCAGGGTCGATGACCAGCGTCGAGGTGCCCCGGCCGTTCGTGGTGGCCCGGGCGTCGGTTGCGGGGCTGTTACGCCAGGCACTCAAGCTCGACCGCACGCAGTCCGACCCGACGGTCGCGCTGCGCAACGCGATCGGTGTCGCCGCACCGCTGGCCATCGGTATCTGGACCGGTGACGCGCAGATCGGGCTCGCTGCCACGATCGGCGCGCTGCAGACGGCCTTCGCCGACCGGCCCGGCCCGTACCGGCTGCGCGTTGCCCGCATGCTCGGCACCGCGCTCGCCACCGGCGTCACGAGCACCCTGGCCGTGCTGACCTCGCAGACCGAATGGGCCGCCGTGACGCTGCTGCTCGTGCTGGCCTTCGGCGCCGGCCTGCTGCTGACCGCGGGCCCCAGCGCCACCCAGGTCGGGACGGCCGCGGTCGCCACCGCCCTGGTGCTCGGTCACCTGCCGCAGCCGCCGTCGGTGGCGCTGAACGTCGGCCTGCTCGTGGTCGCGGGCGGTGCGTTCCAGGCGCTGCTCGCGGTCGCCGCCTGGCCGCTGCGCCGCCACCGACCCGAACGCGTCGCCCTGGCCACGCTCTACCGCGATCTCGCCGCCGCAGCGCGGTTGCCGCGCGGGACGCAGGTCGGGCCGCCTGCCGGCGACACCCTGACGGCCGCGCGTCAGACGCTGTACGGCCTGGGACACGACCACGGGCCGAGCGTCGAGGCCTACCGGGTGCTGCTCGACGAGGGCGAGCGGGTGCGACGCGAGATCATCGTGCTCGCTGCCGTCGCCGAGCGTCTGGCCGACGAGCGCAATCCCATCCTGTCCGGGTTCGTCCGCGAGAGCCTGACCGCCGCAGGGTCGGTTCTCGACGAACTCGCCGCGGGTTTGGACGACGCGCGCGATCTGCGGGCCGAGGTGCTCGACCGCGCCCGGGCCACGATCCGTTTCGCCGTCGACCGCCTCGAGAACAGCGACGACGCGCCGGGGGAGCTGACCAGGCGTGCGGCGGCCGCCCGGTTGCGCGCGCTGTCCGGCCAGCTGCGTGCGGTGGTCGAGAGCGCCGCAGCCGGTACGAGCGAGGGACGGCACGGCGAGCGTCGCCAGGTGTGGGCGCCGCACCCGCTCGGCGCGCTGCGCGAGCAGCTCGACATCGTGCGCGCCAACCTCAGCCCCGACTCGTCTGTGGTTCGGCACGCGGTGCGGGTGTCGCTGCTGGTGGGCGGTGCCGACCTCGTCACCCGGCTGGTCGGTTTCGACCGGGGGTACTGGATCTCGCTGACGGTGTTGGTGGTGCTGCGGCCCGACTTCGCGACGACGTTGCAGCGCTCGGTGATGCGCACGCTGGGCACGGTTGTCGGGCTGTTCGCGGCCACCGAGCTGGTGCACCTGGTTCCGGGCGGGCAATGGTGGAACGTCGCGCTGATCTTCGTCTTCGCGTTCGGCATGCGGGTCGCCGGCCCGGGCAACGTCGGGTTGTCGGCCGTCAGCCTGTCCGCGCTCGTGGTGGTGCTGCTGGCCATCAACGGCGTCGCCCCGCACGCCACGCTCGTCGACCGGTCCTGGTCGACGTTGATCGGCGGCGCCCTGGCAGTGCTGGCGTCCCTGGTGCTGCTGCCCTCGTGGGCGCGCGATGAGCTCGCCGTCCGGCTCGGCCGGCTGCTGGCCGCCTACCGTCGCTACCTGCTTGCGGTCGCCGATCCGACCGGCAACCGCCCTGCCCTGCAGTCCGCTCGCGC
>CAZZVT010000240.1:0-4399 GCA_964657545.1 uncultured Jatrophihabitantaceae bacterium | reverse complement strand
CGCGGCGCAGGATCTTGCCCGTGGGGCCCTTCGGCAGCTCGGCGACGATCCAGATCTCGCGGGGGTACTTGTACGCCGCGACGCGTTCCTTGACGAAGACCTGCAGCTCCTCGACGGTGGCGGACTCACCCTGCTTGAAGGCGACCGCGGCTCCGACGTCCTCACCGAGATCGGGGTGCGGGATGCCGATGACCGCAGCCTCGGCCACGGCCGGGTGCTCGTAGAGCACCTCCTCGATCTCGCGCGGGTAGACGTTGTAGCCACCGCGGATGATGAGGTCTTTCTTGCGGTCGACGATCGTGTAGTAGCCGTCGTCGTCGCGGGTGGCGATATCGCCCGAGCGGAACCATCCGTCCGGGATGGCCTCGGCCGTGGCGTCGGGTCGACCCCAGTAGCCCTTCATGACGTTCTCGCCGCGAATGGCGATCTCGCCCGGGTCACCGTCCTCGACGTCCTTGCCGTCGTCGTCGACCAGACGCATCTCGCACCCCGGAACGGGAAAGCCGATCGAGCCGGGCTTGCGCTCGTGGCCGGGCTGGTTGAACGAGGCAACCGGCGCCGTCTCGGAAAGCCCGTAACCCTCGTAGATCTCGCAGCCGAACGCCTTCTCGAACGAGCGCAGGATCTCGACCGGCATCGCCGAACCGCCGGTGATGCATGTACGCAGCGACGACATGTCGGCACCGTCGGCGTCGGGGTGGTGCAACATGCCGGCGTACATGGTGGGGACGCCCTCGAACACGGTCACCCGGTCGCGGCCGACGACCTCGAGCGCCTTGCCGGCATCGAAGCGGGGGATCAGCGTCAGGCACGCGCCGGCGATCACCGCGGCGTTGAGGCCGCAGGTCAGGCCGAACACGTGGAACAGCGGCAGGCAACCCATCACCACGTCATCGGGGCCGGTCTGCACGAGAGCCGTCACGGTCGTGCGGGCGTTGCTGTTCAGGTTGTGATGCGTCAGCTCGGCGCCTTTGGGCTGGCCGGTGGTGCCCGATGTGTACAGGATGACGGCGGTCTCGTCGTCCGACCGCTCGATCGGGACGTCGACAGGCGATCCACCCGACACGTCCGGCCCGAGAGCCCCGACCATGACCGAAGGTATGCCGACCGCCTCGGCGCCCGTCGGCACCGCATCGCCACCGCCGTCCCACCCGAAGACCAACGACATGCCGGAGTCCCGGAGGTAGTACTCGACCTCACGCGACTTCAGCAGCGGGTTCATCGGCACCACGACCGCACCGGCGTACAACGCGCCGTAGAACAGGATCGGATAAGCGGGCACGTTCGGCAGCACGAGCCCGACCCGGTCGCCCGGCGAGATGCCCCGAGCGGCGAGGTCACCCGCCACCGTTGCGGCGGCCCGGTGCAGGTCGTCGTACGTCATCGTCACGTCGTCCAGACGGACCGCGGGGCGGTCGGCGTGCTGGCTTGCGGCACTGACAAGGTTGGCGGCGAGGTTCGTCATCGGTCCTCCTGCTGAGGGGTCGGTAGCCCGAGTGTGGTCGGTTGCGCGCCGACGCGCCCGGCGAGTCGGCTGACGATCCGCTGGCGCTTCGCCGGCCCGACGACGTCCCAGGCGATCCGCCAGCGCTGCAAGGAATCGAGCCGGATGACCCCGCGATACAGATCGGCGCCGCACGGGTGCTCGACCGTGCGACCCGGAGTCCATGGATGGAACGGCGTGCCGTCGTCGAAGAACACCCACCATCCGTCGGCGCCCTCGCGCAGCAGGTAGCGGCGGCCCACCTCGACCTCGCGTCCCGCCCAGCGCAGCACGCCGGCCTCGGTCCATTCGACGCCGTCGGAGCCGGCGGCCAGCGTCACCGTGCCGGTGACCGTCCCAGCCGTGCCCGTACGCAGATCGGCGAGCCGACGACGCAGTCGCCAGCGCCCGAGCAGCTCGGTCGGCGGTGTCGCACGCACGCGGGGACTGTAGTGCAGGCCGGTTCACAGGCGGTGTGCGGCGCGTTCTGTCGCGGAATCGACCCTCTACGCCGCATCATCCAAGCCATGGTTCGCCGTCACCGCCCGCGCCTCGCGCTGCTGTCGGCGTGTGCCGTGTTGGCGTCGTTGCTGGGCTTGCTGCTGTTTCCCGCGGACGCAGCCCGGGCCGACACGCCGTGGGGATCGACCGGCGCCAGCTACCGGTCGGGGCTGATCTGCGCGCTGCCCGACGGCCGCCGGGTGGCGCTCGCCTCGTGGGCGGTCGACGGCACGACCGCCTTCTCGGTGGCCGACGTGACCGCCCGCGGATCGACGTACGGCGCCGCGCCGATCAACGGCGCGGCAACTGACCTGGCCGCGGGGACGCGGGGGTTGAGCGCCGCCGACCTCGCGGCCCTGGCCTACCTCATCGGCCACCAGGGCGCCGGCTCGTCGGTCGAGGTGGCCGAGACCAGCGCTCTCGTCGCGCAGTCCTTCGGCGGCGGCGCCGCGCAGAAGCAGTGCCTGGGCCGTCAGGGCACCTCGGCCGCGGCTGCGGCCACCCTGGCATTGGCGGCTCGGCGCTTCGCCGGCCCGTACACCGTGCAGGTGTCGGACGTCCGGGCCAAACCGGGATCCAGCGCGGCGGTGACGGCCACCGTGCTGTCCGCGAGCGGCGTGCCCACGCCCGGCATCGCGGTGACGTTCGCCGCGGACGGAGCGAGTGCCACTGGCGTCACCGGGACGAACGGACGGGCCGGTGCACGGCTGATCGTCCCGGCGAGCGGCGGGGCCGGCGTGTTCACGGCCACGGTGTCCGAAGCCACCGGCCTGCGCCTGATCGCCTCGACCCCCGAGTCGGTGGCCCTCGGGACACCACAGCCCGTCGTCGCCCGGGCCTCGATCGTCCCGGTGCTGCACCCCACCCCGCAGGTGAGCGTGTCCGGCGGCACGGCATTGGTGCTGGCCGGCGGGTCGATCACCCCGACCGTGACGGTCGCCGGCACCGACGGCTACTCGGGCACCGGGACGGTGAACGTGGTCGGTCCGGTGCAGGCGCCGAGTGGTGACACCTGCACCGACGCGACCTACGCCGACGCACCCACGGCGTGGAGCGGCACCTTCGCGTTCGCGGGCGACGGCCCCCAGCCGGCCGGCAGCACGGGTGCCCTGACCCCAGGCTGTTACGCGTTCGCTGCCAGCGTCACCACCACCGACTCCACGCCCGCCGTCACCGTCAAGGCGGCCGCCGATCCCGACGAGGCGGTGGGCGTGTCGGCGATCCGGATCACGCAGTCGGTGGGGTCGGGGCTGGCCCGCACCGGCGTACTCACCGCCACGGTCACGGCCACCGCGGCAACCGGGGCGGAGGTGTCCGCGACGGTGACGACCTACGGCCCGCTGCCGGTTGCGGCCGGCGGCCACTGCGACACCGGCCTGACGTGGACGGGTGCCAAGGTGCTGTCGCGCTCGGCGTCCGTGACCCTCGCCGGGCAGGGCGACCGGCTGACGGCCGCGGTGCGAACCCCAGCCGTCGCCGCCACCGGCTGCTACGCGCTCGTCGCCCGCTCGACCGTCAGCCAGGACGGCCGCAGCGCGGCGGTGTCGGCCGTACCGGGAGCGGCCGGAACGACCGTCACGGTCATCGCCCCGACCCTGCACGTCACCGACAGCGCCTACGACGGCCGGCAGGGGGCGCCCATGAACGGCACCGTGCACATCACCGGCACGCTCGGCCTCGCCGGGAGCGTGTCGGTCGGGTTGGTGTCGGCGCCCGCCCCGGTGACCGGGTGCCACGAGCTCACCTTCCCGGCGACGGCGACGACCGCGCAGGCCGGCAGCAGCACCACGACCGTCGCCACGGCCGGCGACGGCGACTACCCGTTCCGCAGCCCCGCGGCGACCCAGAACCGCTGCTACGGCGTCGTGGCGACGTTGACCATGTCCGCGGACTCCACGGTGCGGGTCGATGCATCGGCACCGGGTGACACCTCGGTGTTCCTGGCCGGCGCCGATGCGCCGTCATCGACCCGCGTCACGACGCACGCGGCGGCGCAGGTGCGTCAGAGCCGCGAGGTCGTCGTCCTGGGCATCACCGGCGGGGTCGTGCTGCTGGTCGCGCTCGCGCTCATGGCGACGGCCGCGGTGGTCGGTGATCGCAAGCCCGATCCGCGCGCCGGCGAGCTGCTCGTCGACTTCAATGCTTCCGCTTGACCACCGATTCGGTGAGTTGGGCCGTCGCCACCACCATGCCGTCGACGGTCGCGGCGGCCGAGACGAAAGCCAGTCGCCGGGAGCGGCGGTCGAGCTGGGCGCGGGCCTCCACCCGGTAGCCGAGGACAGCGCCGCCCAGCACCTGCAGGGAACTGGCATGCGTCACGGCGTGCTCGTCGTCGTCGAGCGTCGGCAGCACGAGCAGGTCGGCGGCGAGCTCGAGCACGGCGGCGAGTGCCGCCGCGTGCACCCCGCCCACGCC
>CAZZVT010000239.1:0-4417 GCA_964657545.1 uncultured Jatrophihabitantaceae bacterium | reverse complement strand
GCGGTGGTGCCGAGCCGGGCGAGGTCGAGCCCGGTGGCCTCGGAGAACGCTGCCACCTGCTCGGGCACGCCGTCGAGCTCGAGCCAGGGACTGAACATCCCCGGGGACTGGGCACCCTGCCCGGGAGCGAATACGGCTAGCACCCCCCTAGCTTGACGGTCCGGAGCCGGAAAGCGCGACCGTGACACTCACAGGGTTGCGGGGCCGGCTTTGTAGGACATCGACAGTCGGGGCCCATTATTTCCGGCATGTCACGGCCGCGCGTCGACGGTCGTTGTCGGGTTGGCTCAGGCGGTGTCGGGGTTGGCTCAGGCGTCGGCGAGCCGGCCGAGCACGAGCGCGACCCGCAGGGTGAGGGCGCCGCGCGCATCCATCGGTGATTCCCCACAAACCTCGGCGACCCGCCGCAACCGGTAGCGGACCGTGTTGACGTGCACGAACAGCACCCGGGCGGTCGCCTCGAGCGCGCCTCCGGCGTCGAGGAAGCTCGCGACCGTGTCGGCCAGCCCGCCGCCGGCCTCGACCAGCGGGCGGTAGACGTCGGTGACGAGCTGCTCGCGGGCGTCGACCTCACCGGCCAGCGCCCGCTCGGGCAGCAGCGCGTCGGCCTCGACCGGGCGCGGGGCGCCCGGCCAAGCCGCCACCGCCCGCAGCGCGCTCAACGCCGAGCGGGTCACCCGGCCGGCCGCCGCCAGGTCGGGGGCGACGGGGCTGATGACCACCGGGCCCGGGCCGAAGACAGGCAGCAGTTTCGCGGCGATGCGCTGTGCCCCGTCGACGCCGTCGGATCCGTCTGTGACGCCCCCGACCACGACGACGAGCCGGTCGGCGTGCAGGCCGGCCATGGCGTCGAGTCCGCGCCGCCCGGCGCGGGTGTGCACGGCGGTCAGCGCCGCCTCGGCGGACCCGCTCGGCGCCGGTCCGACGATGCTCACGATCGGGCCGGACCCGGTCCAGCCGAGCGCGGCCAGCTGGCTGGGCAGCGGGTCGCCGACGAGCGATCCGCTGACGAGGTTGTCGATGACGAGCGCCTCGAGCCGACGGTCCCAGGACCCGCGGTTCTCTGCGGCGGTGGCGTACACGCGCGCGGCGGCGAAGGCGATCTCGCGGCTGAAGCGCAGCAGCTCGCTGCGCACCGCCGCCTCGTCGACAGTTCCGGCCAGCTCGGGTACGTGTTCCTCGGCGACGGCGATGGCCTCGCGCAGCAGCTCGACGGTCTGGGCGAGCGTGACCCGGTTGGCCATGTCGCGTGGAGCGGCGGCGAACACCTCGCCGGTCAGACGGAGCACGTCGTCGGGCGTGCGTAACCATTCGACGAAGGACTGCAGGCCGGCCTGCGCCACGAGCGTGACCCATGAGCGCTGGTCGGTGGGCAGCTCGCGGAACCACGGCAGCTTGTCGTCCATCCGCGCGACGCTCTGCGTCGAGAGCCGGCCGATCGCCTGCTCGATGCGGCGCACCGTCTCGTCCTCGAGCGCGGCCCGCATCACCTGCTCGACCGAGCCCGCCTCCGTGGTCACCGCTTCACCCTGCCACGCGGCGCTACGGTCGAGCAGTGAGCGACACCAGAGACCCGGTGGCGGACCTCAAGCAGATCGCCTACCTGCTCGAACGCGCCCGGCAGCCGACGTTCCGGGTCAAGGCTTTCCGCAACGCGGCGAGCACCCTCGAGGACCTCGGCCCCGACGAGGTCGCGGCGCGGGTCGAGGCCGGCACGATCGGCAAGGTCAAGGGCATCGGCAAGACGACCGCGACGTGTGTCACCGAGTCCGTGCGCGGGGAGGTGCCGGCGTACCTCACCCGGTTGCAGGACGCCGACGACGAACCGCTGGACGAGGCCACCGCCGCGATCCGCCGGGCCCTGCGCGGTGACTGCCACCTGCACTCGAACTGGTCCGACGGCGGCTCGCCGATCCCCGACATGGCCGACACCGCCCGCCGCCTCGGGCACGACTACATGGTGCTCACCGACCACTCGCCGTCGCTGACCGTCGCCAACGGGTTGTCGGCGGAACGGCTCGAACAACAGCTCGACGTCGTCGCGTCGCTCAACGACGGTTACGCCGCGGACGGCGGCCCGCCGTTCCGCATCCTCACCGGCATCGAGGTGAACATCAACGACGACGGGACGCTCGACCAGAAGCCGTCGTTGCTGGCGCGTCTCGACCTGGTCGTGGCCAGCGTGCACGGCAAGCTGCGGATGCCGGCTGACGAGATGACCCCGCGCATGGTGGCGGCCATCGCCAACCCGCACACCGACGTCCTGGGGCACTGCACCGGCCGGTTGATCACCGGCGACCGCGGCACGCGTCCCGAGTCGGAGTTCGACGCCGACATCGTGTTCGCGGCGTGCGAGGCGTTCGGGGTGGCGGTCGAGATCAACTCCCGACCCGAACGGCTCGACCCGCCGACGCGCCTGCTGCGCCTGGCGGTCGAGGCCGGGTGCCTGTTCACCATCGACACCGATGCGCACGCGCCGGGGCAGCTCGACTGGCAGCGCAACGGGTGCGAGCGCGCTGTGCGGTGCGACGTCCCGGTCGGGTCGATCGTCAACAGCTGGACCGCCGAGGACCTGCTGGCCTGGACCGCGGATCACGAGCGTCGACCGGCGGCCGGGTGATGCAGGCCGAGCGCCGATTCCGTACCGTCCAGGCTGGTATCGCGACCTGGCACACCTTGTCGGCCGGGCCCCACTACGACCCCGACCACCTGTCCCGCGGGCCGATCGTCGGGATCGACGAGCACATCGTCGAGCCGGGCGCGGGCTTCGACTGGCACGCCCACCGTGGTGTCGTCATCGTCAGCTGGATACTCGAAGGTATGTTGCAGCACGAGGGCTCGGGCACGCGTCTGGTCGTGCCCGGCGAGTTGCTCGTCCAGTCTGCCGGTGACGGCATCCGGCACCGCGAGACCAACGCCTCCGACGTCGAGCAGCTCCGCTTTCTCCAGGTCACGATCCTGGCCGACGGCCCGGTGGCTGTGCGCTCCGTACGGCCTCCGGCAACGGTGGCCGGGGTGTCCTTCGAGCTCGCCGGGGGCGAACTCGACGTGTCGTTGGCGCCGGCTCCTAGGGTGGACGTATGGAGCGCATCGAACTCGGCGGACTGACCACCTCGGCGCAAGGCCTCGGCTGCATGGGGATGAGCCAGAGCTACGGAACGGGTAACTGGGACGAGTCGGTCTCGGTGATCCACCGGGCGATCGAGCTGGGCGTCACGCTGATCGACACCGCGAACATCTACGGCGCGGGCCACAACGAGGTGCTGGTCGGGCGGGCGCTGCACGATCGTCGTGACCAGGTCGAGCTGGCCACCAAGTTCGGGATCGACAACACGATGGGCTGGGACAACCGCTCGGTCCACGGCTCGGCCGGCTACGTGAAGCAGGCCTGCGAGGACTCGCTCACCCGCCTCGGTGTCGAGCACATCGACCTGTACTACCTGCACCGACCGCCGCAGGACGCCGAGATCGAGGAGACCGTCGGCGCCATGGCCGAGCTCGTCGCCGAGGGAAAGGTGCGGCACCTCGGGTTGTCCGAGATCGACGACGCGCTGCTGCGCCGGGCCTACGCCGTGCACCCGATCGCCGCCGTGCAGAGCGAGTACTCGATCTGGACGCGCGACCCCGAGACCACCGTGCTTGCCGCGATGCGCGAGCTGGGCGTCGGTCTCGTGCCGTTCTCACCGCTCGGGCGCG
This sequence comes from uncultured Jatrophihabitantaceae bacterium, assembly GCA_964657545.1. Classification (GTDB taxonomy): domain Bacteria; phylum Actinomycetota; class Actinomycetes; order Mycobacteriales; family Jatrophihabitantaceae; genus Jatrophihabitans. The sequence continues at coordinate 721 of CAZZVT010000239.1, read as the reverse complement.
GCTTCCTCACCGGCACCCTGGACCCGTCGTCGTTGGGCGAGAAGGACTTCCGCGCCCGCAATCCCCGCTTCGTCGGCGCGGCGGCGGCAGCCAACCAGAAGATCGCCGACGCAGTGGCCGAGGTCGGCCGCCGGCACTCGGTGTCACCGGCGCAGATCGCGTTGGCGTGGGTGTCGCAGCGCGCCACCCCGCTCGGCGTGCCGGTGGTCCCGATCCCCGGCACCAAGCGCATCACGTGGCTCGAACAGAACGTCGCAGCACTCGACGTCGAGCTGGCCGCCGAGGACCTGGCCGAGCTCGACGCGCTGGGTGACCAGGTGGTCGGCGCGCGCTACTGATCGTTGTTGGTGACCGCGATCTCGTAGTTCCAGATCTCACTGTGCACGCCGACCGGCTTCGGCGCCTCGCCGCCGTCGCGCTCGGCAGCACTGCGGTGCCCGTGCGCGAACGCCGATGAGTTCACCCAGGCCTGGAAGGTCTCCTCGTCGCGCCAGCGGGTGAGCACCAGCCAGGTGGTGCGGTCGTCGACGGGCTTGAGCAGTTCGAAGCCCTCGAAGCCGTCCTGGTCGTCGACCGCCCCGGCCCGCGCGGCGAAGCGGTGGGCCAGCTCGTCGCCGCTACCGGACTCGACAGTGATCGCGTTGATCTTGATGATGGTCACCCCTCCATTCTGCCTTCCCCACCCAGGTGGTCGATCAGAGCGCTCGGAATCGACCACCTG
>CAZZVT010000238.1:1356-4426 GCA_964657545.1 uncultured Jatrophihabitantaceae bacterium | reverse complement strand
ACGAGCAGCTGGATGATGATGCTGGCCGTGATGTAGGGCAGGATGCCGAGCGCGAAGACCGACAGCTTCAGCAACGCCCCACCGCTGAACAGGTTGATCAGGGAGTAGACGTTCTTGCTGTCCTGCGACGCGCCGGCCAGGCAGGTGTTGATCGCTCCGATATCGGCGTTCGGCGTCGGGATCGAGGCACCGAGGCGGTACAGCGCGATGATGGCCAGCGTGAAGAGCAGCTTCTTTCGCAGGTCCGGTGTCCGAAACGCTGATGCGAACGCGCCGAGCACATGGCCTCCTGCTGCCGTCTGAAATCAATCCGGGGGTGAGCGCCGGGTGCCGCGCACCGGGTCACTCTATGCATCCGCGCACCGGGCTGGCGACGTGGTCCCTCTCAGCAGACAGGAAATCCCTACCTGCGATCGAACAACGCCTCGCGCCCGGTGCGCGGGATCGAGCTAGAGCTGGGTGACCGATCCACCGGCCGCGGTGATCTTCTCACGCGCGCTGTCGGAGAAGGCGTCAGCGGTGATGTCGAGCTTGGCGCTCAGTTCACCCTCGCCGAGAACCTTGACCGGCTCGCCCTTGCGGACGGCACCGGCCTTCACGAGCTCGGCGATCCCGACCGTGCCGCCCTGCGGGAACAGCTTGGCCAGGTGCGCCAGGTTGACCACCTGGAAGGTGACCTTGTTGCGGTTGGTGAAGCCCCGCAGCTTCGGCAGCCGCATGTGCAGGGGCATCTGGCCACCCTCGAACCCGGCCGAGACCGTGTTGCGGGCCTTGCTGCCCTTGGTGCCGCGACCGGCCGTCTTGCCCTTGGAGGCCTCACCGCGACCGACGCGGGTCTTCTTGGTGTGCGCGCCGGCTGCCGGCTTCAGGTGATGAACTTTCAGGCTCATGTCAGTCAATCTCCTCGACCGTCACCAGGTGCGTGACGGTGTTGACCATGCCGCGGATCTCCGGGCGGTCTTCCTGCACCACGGTGTGGTGCATCCGCTTCAACCCCAGTGACCGAAGCGTCTGGCGCTGGTTCTGCTTGAAACCGATCCCCGACTTCGTCTGGGTGATCTTCAGGCGGGTCATGGCTCAGACCCCCTGGCCGGCACGCGCACGGAGCAGACCGGCCGGAGCCACGTCCTCGAGCGGCAGACCGCGACGGGCCGCCACCTCCTCCGGACGGACGAGCGCCTTCAACGCCGCGACCGTGGCGTGCACGATGTTGATCGGGTTGTCGGAGCCGAGCGACTTGGACAGCACGTCGTGGACGCCGGCGCACTCGAGCACGGCACGCACCGGTCCGCCGGCGATGACGCCGGTACCGGGGCTGGCCGGCTTGAGCAGCACGACGCCGGCCGCCTTCTCACCCTGCACCGGGTGCGGGATGGTCGCAGCGATCAGCGGGACCTTGAAGAAGTTCTTCTTGGCCTCCTCGACGCCCTTGGCGATGGCGGCCGGAACCTCCTTGGCCTTGCCGTAGCCGACGCCGACCGTGCCGGCACCGTCGCCGACGATCACCAGCGCGGTGAAGCTGAAGCGCCGACCACCCTTGACGACCTTCGCGACCCGGTTGATCGTGACGACGCGCTCGAGCAGCGTGCTCTTCTCGCCACCCTGCCCGCGGCCGCCGCCGTCGCGGCGATCGCGTCCACCGCCGCTGCGGTTGTCGCCACGGCCACCGTCTCGGGCGCCGCCGCCCTGCTCGTTGCCACCCGTACGGGCGCCACGCTGAGGTCCAGGCATGTCAGAACTCCAATCCTGCGGCGCGGGCCGCGTCGGCGAACGCCGCGATCCGGCCGGTATAGGTACTGCCACCGCGGTCGAAGACGACCTGGGTGATGCCGGCGGCCAGGGCCTGCTCGGCCAGCTGCGCGCCGACGACCTTGGCCTGCGCGGTCTTGTCGCCGTCGGTCAGCTTGTACGTCGAGGCCGACGCGAGGGTGCGGCCCTGCGAGTCGTCGACGACCTGCACGAACAGGTGGCGGGCAGAGCGGTTGACGACCAGGCGGGGGCGCTCGGTGGACCCGGCGACCTTCTTGCGCAGCCGGAAGTGCCGCCGGGACTTGGCGACCCGACGCGCGGCCGAGACACCTGCAGACCGTCGGGCCTGCTTGGCGATCGTGGATGCACCCATTACTTCTTACCTGCCTTACCGGCCTTGCGACGAATGACCTCGCCGGCATAACGCACGCCCTTGCCCTTGTACGGGTCGGGCTTGCGCAGCTTGCGGATCTTGGCGGCGACTTCGCCGACCTGCTGCTTGTCGATACCGGCGACCGAGAAGCGGGTCGGGGCCTCGACGGTGAACGTGATGCCTTCGGGCGCCTTGATCGGCACCGAGTGCGAGTAGCCGAGCGCGAACTCGAGGTCGCTGCCCTTGGCCGTGACGCGGTAACCGGTGCCGACGATCTCGAGGCGCTTGACGTAGCCGTCGGTGACGCCGACGACCATGTTCGCGATCAGGGTGCGCGACAACCCGTGCAGGGCCTTCGACACGCGCTCGTCGTCGGGACGCGACACCTCGATGGTGCCGTTGTCAGCGGCGACGGTGATCGGCTCGGCCACCCGGTGGGTGAGCGTGCCCTTCGGGCCCTTGACCGTGACGGTCTGGCCGTCGACCGAGACGTCGACGCCCGTCGGAACGGGGACGGGAATCTTTCCGATTCGACTCATGACGCTCCTACCAGACGTAGGCGAGGACTTCCCCGCCTACTCCACGCTTGGCGGCCTGACGGTCGGTGAGCAGACCGTTCGAGGTCGAGATGATGGCGACGCCGAGGCCGCCCAGGACGCGCGGCAGGCCGGTGGACTTCGCGTAGACGCGCAGGCCGGGCTTGGACACGCGTCGCACCCCGGCGATGCTGCGCTCGCGGTTCGGGCCGTACTTCAGGTCCAGGGTGAGCACGCGGCCGACCTGGCCCTCGGGCGCATCGGCGATCTTGAAGCCGGAGATGTAACCCTCCTGCTTGAGGATCTCGGCGATGTGGCCCTTGAGCTTGGAGTGCGGCATCACCACGGTGTCGTGGAATGCGGTGTTGGCGTTGCGAACACGGGTGAGCATGTCCGCAATCGGGTCTGTCAT
>CAZZVT010000238.1:0-1256 GCA_964657545.1 uncultured Jatrophihabitantaceae bacterium | reverse complement strand
TTGGTGATGCCGGGCAGCTCGCCCGCGTGTGCCATCTCGCGGAAGCAGATCCGGCACAGGCCGAACTTGCGGTAGACGGCCTGCGAACGTCCGCAGCGCTGGCAGCGGGTGTAGCCGCGCACCTTGAACTTCGGCTTGCCGGCGGCCTTCATCTTGAGAGCGGTCTTCGCCATCAGGTGTTCTCCCTAAACGGAAAGCCGAGTGCTCGCAGCAGTGCGCGGCCTTCCTCGTCGTTCGCCGCGGTCGTGACGAGCGTGATGTCCATGCCTCGCGGGCGATCGATCGAGTCGGGGTCGATCTCGTGGAACATCGACTGCTCGGTCAGGCCGAAGGTGTAGTTGCCGTTGCCGTCGAACTGGCGGTCCGACAGCCCGCGGAAGTCGCGGATGCGGGGCAGGGCCAGCGACAGCAGCCGGTCGAGGAACTCCCACATCCGGTCGCCGCGCAGCGTGACCTTCGCGCCGATCGGCATGCCCTCGCGCAGCTTGAACTGGGCGATGGACACGCGCGCCTTCTGCACGAGCGGCTTCTGGCCGGTGATCAGCGTGAGGTCGCGGACGGCGCCGTCCATGAGCTTGCTGTCCTTGGCCGCCTGGCCGACACCCATGTTGACGACGATCTTCGTCAGGCCGGGCACCTGCATCGGGTTGGCGAAGGAGAACTGCTCGGTCAGGGCCGGCACTATCTCTGCGCGGTAGCGCGCCTTGAGCCGAGGCGTCTCGGTGGTGGCGGTCATCAGAGGTCCTTCCCGGACCGGCGCGAGACGCGCAGGTTCTTCTTTGTCTCGTCATCGTGGCGGTAGCCGACGCGGGTGGCGTTGCCGTCACCGTCGATGACCATGACGTTGCTGGCGCTGATCGGGGCCTCGATGTGCTCGATGCCGCCCGTCTTCGCGCCGCGGTTGCTGGCCGAGACGGCCGTGTGCTTCGTGACCCGGTTGACGCCCTCGACGACGACCTTGTTCGTCTCGGGGTTGGCCGCGATGACCTTGCCCTTGACGCCGCGGTCCTTGCCGGCGATGACGACGACCTCGTCGCCCTTCTTGACCTTCATCACAGCACCTCGGGGGCGAGAGAGATGATCTTCATGAACCGCTTGTCGCGCAGCTCGCGGCCCACCGGGCCGAAGATGCGGGTGCCACGCGGCTCGCCGTCGGCCTTGATGAGCACAGCCGCGTTCTCGTCGAAGCGGATGTAGCTGCCGTCGGGACGCCGGCGCTCCTTGACGGTGCGCACGATGACGGCCTTGACGACGTC
>CAZZVT010000237.1:0-4467 GCA_964657545.1 uncultured Jatrophihabitantaceae bacterium | reverse complement strand
CGACATCCGCTTCGGCCAGACCGAGCAGCTGGTGGGCAACGCGACGCTGACCCTCGGCAGCTCGGGGGCCATCACCGCCAGTGCCGCCGCCGCGCAGCGGGTGCGCGTGGCGCTGTGCGCGGTCGTCGGCGACGACGAGGCCGGCCGGCTGTCCCTCGAGATGCTGGCCGGGCAGGGTGTCGCGACTGCGGCGGTCGTCCAGCGGACGGGGCGGTCCACCGGCATGACCGTCGTCCTGAGTGCAGCCTCGGGTGACCGTGCCCTGCTGACCTTCCCGGGCACCATGGGCGAGCTGCGGGTCGGCGACGTCCCGCTCGCCCTGCTCGAGCGCGCCCGGCACCTGCACGTCAGCTCGATCTTCCTGCAGACCGGCCTGCACGACGGTCTGGCCGCGCTGCTCGGGCACGCCCGTGCACGCGGAACCGGCACGTCCCTGGATCCCGGCTGGGACCCGGCGCAGCAGTGGGACGCGGTGCTGCCGCTGCTGCCCGAGCTCGACTACCTGCTGCCCAATCGCAGCGAGGTCCTGGCCATCGCCGGCGCAGCCGGATCTGCGACCACCGACCCGGTCGACGCGGCACAGCTGCTCGCCGCACTCGGGCCGACCGTCGTGGTCAAGGACGGCGAGCGCGGTGCGATCGTCGCCGACCACCGCGGCGTCAGCCGGATAACCGCACCCCGTACCGAGGTCAGCGATTCCACCGGTGCGGGCGACAACTTCGACGGCGGCTTCCTGGCCGCCGTCCTCGACGGTGCCGATGCCGTCACCGCTGCGCGCCGTGGCGTCGCGTCAGGGTCGCTGTCCGTCCGAGGTTGGGGCGGCACCGGTCGGCACGCGACGCGCGCCGAAGCCCTGCGGGTGGGCCAGGAGCTACCCGTCATCGGCACACCCATCACGGTCGCGACGAAGGAGTCGAGATGACATCACTGACCGCCACGGACCCCGCCCCGGGAACGTCCAGCGCCACCCGGGCGGAGGTCGAGAGCCAGCCCGCGATCTGGGCCCGGGTGCTGTCCGAAGCCGCGTCCACCAGCCCCGTGCTGCCGTCAGCCGGGGAGCCGGTGCTGTTCGTCGGCTGCGGCACGTCGTACTACATCGGTGAGGCGTACGCGCGGCGGCGCAACACCCTCGGCCTGGGCCGCACCCGGGCCGCCATCGCATCCGAGATCCCCTACGTCGACCCGGCCGAGACCGTCGTGGTCCTCTCACGCTCGGGCACGACCAGCGACGTCGTCCGGGTCGCGGGACAGCTGCGCGAGCACAGCACGGTGATCGGCATCGTCGGCGAGGCCGATACCCCGGTCATCGACGTCTGCGACCGGCACATCCTGCTCGACTACGCCGATGAGACGTCCATCGTGCAGACCCGCTTCGCGACCTCGGCGCTGGCGCTGCTGCGCGCGTCGCTGGGCGACGACCAGTCGACGCTGGTCGAGGAGGGCCGTGCAGCGCTGGCCGGTGAACTGCCGACCACCGACGCCGAGCACGTCGTGTTCCTGGGTACCGATTGGACGATCGGACTGGCCCAGGAGGCAGCGCTGAAATGCCGCGAGGCGGCCGGGGCCTGGACCGAGGCCTACGCGATCATGGAATACCAGCACGGCCCGATCGCGGTGGCCGGCCCCACCACCCTCGTGTGGTCCTTCGCGCCGGTGCCCGACGCGGTGCGCGACGCCGTCACCGGCACCGGTGCCGCGCTGTTCACGATGGATCTCGACCCGCTCGCGCAGATGCCGCTGGTGCACCGCCTGGCCCTGCACCTGGCCGAGCGGTCGGGCCGCGACGTCGACCACCCGCACTTCCTGTCCCGCTCGGTGCGGCTCGGGTGATCGTCGTCGTGTGCTTGAACCCGGCCGTCGACCTCACCCTCCGGGTGTCGCAGCTGGTGCCCGGGCGCAGCCACCGCAGCGCACCCGGCAGCCGGCGCGCGGGAGGCAAGGGGACGAACGTCGCCCGGGTGCTGCGCCGGCTCGGCCAGGACGTCCGGCTGATCGCACCCGTGGGCGGGGAATCGGGGGCCGAGTTCGTGCGCGACCTCGACGGTGTCGTCGAGCTGCAGCCGATCGCGGTGCACTCCCCCACCCGGTGCTGCGTCGCGATCGTCGACGACACGGACGCGACGGTCGTCAACGAGACCGGCTCGGCGCTGGCCGCCGAGCAGTTGCACGAGCTCGAGCAGGCCGTCGTGACGGCGGCAGCGCCCGGCGACGTCGTGGTGCTGTCGGGCAGCCTGCCGCCGGGCCTGCCCGACGACACCTACGCGCGCCTGCTCGACGCGTTGCCCGGCGTCCGGGCGGTCGTCGACACATCGGGACCTGCCCTGACCGGCTGCCTGCGGGCCCGGCCCGCCGTGGTGGCACCCAACCTGCACGAGGTGCGGGCCGCACTCGCACGCCCCGACCTCTCGGCGCGCGACGCCGCCACCGCCCTGCGCGAACTCGGCGCCTGCGCCGCGGTCGTCTCCGACGGTCCGGCGGGGGTGGTCGCCGCCACCGGCACCGACGTCTGGGTCGCGGCACCCCCGCGCGTCGTGCGCGGCAATCCGACCGGTGCCGGCGACGCGGTGACCGCCGCCCTGGCCGCCGGCCTCGCCCGAGATCTGGGGTGGGCGCAACTGCTCGCCGGCGCGGTTGCCGTGTCGGCGGCGGCTGTGGCGTGGCCCGTCGCCGGCGGCTTCGACGACGCCGTGCGCCGTGAGGTCGAGGCCGCCGTCGAGCCGTCGGTCGTCGAGCACGAACGCGGCAGCCGATGACCGTCTGCCCGACCGCCGACCTCGTCGCACGCGCCGCCGCACACGGCACCGGGGTCGCCGCCTTCAACGTCATCACCCTCGAGCACGCCGAGGGCGTCGTCGCCGGGGCCGAACTCGCGCGGCAGCCGGTCATCCTGCAGATCAGCCAGAATGCGGTGCGCTATCACGGTGGCGCGCTGCGGCCGCTGGCTGCGGCCTGTCACGCGATCGCCTGCGCAGCGGGCGTCGCGGTGGCCCTGCACCTCGATCACGTCACCGACGTCGAGCTGCTCGCCTCCGCGGCCGTTTGTCACTTCTCGTCGGTCATGTTCGACGCCGGCGACCGCCCGTACGCCGAGAACCTGGCGTCGACCGTCGAGGCCGCGCGCCGGGCGCACGCCGACGGGTTGTGGATCGAGGCCGAGCTCGGTTTCATCGGCGGCAAGCCCGACGCCCCGCTCCGTGCGCACGCGGACGGGGTGCGCACCGACCCGGCCGAGGCGTTGGCGTTCGTCACCGACACCGGGGTCGACGCACTGGCCGTCGCGGTCGGCAGCTCGCACGCAATGACCGAGCGCACTGCGTCCATCGACGACCGGTTGGTCGCCGAGCTCGCGGCGGCCCTGCCCGTCCCGCTGGTGCTGCACGGTTCGTCCGGGGTGCCCGCCGACGCGCTGCGCCGCGGCATAAAGGCCGGACTCCGCAAGATCAATATCGGCACGGCGCTGAACGTCGCCCTGACGACCGCGGTCCGACGCGGGCTCGCGGACAGCTCGGTCGTCGACCCGCGCAGCTACCTCGGCGACGGTCGTGAGGCGATGTCGGCGGTCGTCGCCGAGCTGCTCGCCACGGTGACGGGCGGGCCCTCATGACACCGGACCTGCTGTTGCGCAACGGGCGAGTACGGACGCTCGACCCCGACAACCCGGTCGCGGAGGCGGTCGCGATCACCGGTGGCGTGATCACCGCCGTCGGCACCGAGCGCGACCTGGTGCGCGAGATCGGGCCGGGCACCGAGGTGTTCGACCTGCGCGGCTCGACCGCGACTCCGGGGCTCGTCGACGCGCACACGCATCCGCTGCGCGGGGCCGACAACACGGTCGGCGTCGACCTGACCGGGGTGCGCACCACCGGCTCTGTCGTGGCGCAGCTGCGCGCAGCCGCGCTCGTCGACGGGTGGGTCCGCGGTTGGGGGCTGAGCCCGGAGACGCCCCTCGACCGCACCGCCCTCGACGACGCCTTCGGCAGCGTGCCCGCTCTGGTGCACCTGTTCGACGGCCACGCCGCGGTCGCGTCGGGCCCGGCGTTGCAGCGCGCGGGGATCCCCGAGACGTCGTCCGAGCCGGACCCCAACATCGTGCGCGACGGCGGCGGCCGAGCAACCGGGCTGCTGCTGGAGGAGGCCGCACTGACCCGCGTCACCTCGGTGCTGCCGGCCCGCTCGCGGGCGCAACGCGTCGAGGCGTTCCGGGTCGTGCTCGACCAGATGGCCGCGACCGGACTGACCGGCGGGCACGTCATGGATCTCGCCGACGACGACCTCGATATCTACCGCGAACTCGACGAGCATGACCGGCTGCCGCTGCGGTTGCGCCTCCATCCGTGGTGTCGCCCGGACGACGACCGCGACCGCCTCGACCAATTGATCGACCTGCAGTCGCGGCACGGTCGGCTGTGGGCGGTCACCGGCGTCAAGTTCTTCATCGACGGCACGATCGACCTCGGCACCGCCTGG
>CAZZVT010000236.1:0-4471 GCA_964657545.1 uncultured Jatrophihabitantaceae bacterium | reverse complement strand
TGAGGTACGAGCGCGGGTCGTAGGCCTTCTTGTTGCCGACCTCGCCGTCGACCTTGAGCACGCCGTCGTAATTGGTGAACATGTGCCCGGCGATCTCACGGGTGAACGCGTACTGGGTGTCGGTGTCGACGTTCATCTTCACGACGCCGTAGCCGACGGCCTCGCGGATCTCGGACAGCTCGGAACCCGACCCGCCGTGGAACACCAGGTCGAACGGTCGCGGCTTCGAGAACTTCGTGCCGACCTCGTCCTGGATCTCCTTGAGGATCTCGGGGCGCAGCTTCACCGAGCCCGGCTTGTACGACCCGTGGACGTTGCCGAACGTCGCGGCCAGCAGGTAACGGCCCCGCTCCCCCAGCCCGAGCTTCTCGGCGGTGTCGAGCGCGTCGCCCGGGGTGGTGTAGAGCTTCTCGCTGTCGGGGCCGCCGCCGTGGACGCCGTCCTCCTCGCCGCCCACTACGCCGATCTCGAGCTCGAGGATGATCTTCGCAGCAGCCGCCCTGGCGAGCAGTTCTTCGGCGATGTCGAGGTTCTCGGCCAGGTCGATCGCCGAGCCGTCCCACATGTGCGACTGGAACAGCGGGTCGCGCCCGGCGGCCACCCGCTCGGCCGACACCTCGAGCAGCGGGCGAACGTAGCTGTCGAGCTTGTCCTTCGGGCAGTGGTCGGTGTGCAACGCGACGTTGACCGGGTACCTGGCCGCGAGGACGTGCGCGAACTCGGCCAGGCCGACCGCGCCGACCACCATCTCCTTGACGCCGAGCCCCGAGCCGAACTCGGCGCCGCCCGTCGAGAACTGGATGATGCCGTCGCTGCCCGCGTCGGCGAAGCCCTTCAGCGCGGCGTTGATCGTCTCCGAGGACGTGCAGTTGATCGCCGGGTAGGCGAAGCCGCCCGCCTTCGCGCGGTCGAGCATGTCGGCGTAGATCTCGGGTGTGGCGATGGGCATCCGCGGGCTCCCGTTTCGAGGTGGCTGAACAGCGTGCAAAGTATGGACCAGCGCGCACAGCGGGCCCGTAACCGGGCGTCCGTAGACTCCGCCCCATGCTGCTGGCCAACCCGATCAGTACCGCAAACCTGCTGTCGGGCTCGGCGGCGCTGTTCGTCCTGGCCGCGGTGATCTTCGCCGAGACCGGCCTGCTCGTCGGGTTCTTCCTGCCCGGGGACACGCTGCTGTTCGCGGCCGGAATCAGCGTCGCGACCGGCTCCGTCTCGACCTCCCTCACCGCGTTCCTCATCGTCACACCGCTCGCGGCGATCGCCGGCAACCTCGTCGGCTACGCCATCGGCTACCGGGCCGGGCCCGTGGTCTTCGACCGGCCCAACTCACGGATGTTCAAGCCCGAGTACGTCACCCGCTCCGAACGCTTCTTCGACCGCTACGGCTCGACGACGATCCTGCTCGGCCGCTTCGTCCCGATCGTGCGCACGATCGCGAGCGTGATGGCCGGCGTCGGGCGCATGCGCTTCTCGCTGTATCTGCTGTGGAGCGTGGTCGGCGGCATCGTCTGGACCGACGCCTTCCTGATCCTCGGCCACCAGCTCGGCAAGTTCGACTTCGTCCGCCGCAACAAGGGCTACGTCGACTACCTCGTCATCGCCGTCGTCGTCATCGGCCTGATCCCCGCCGCAGTTCATTACTGGCAGGGCCGCCGCAACAAGGTATGATGTGGAGTGCGTCACCTTCCCATGCTTCACACAGACTTTACGGTGACACTCAGTTCATCGAACCGTAGAAGTCCCCGCGAATCATGAGGTCCCGAGATGTCCGCCTGCCACGCCTGTTCCCACGCAAAGTCCGCGCATGAGCATTACCGCGCAGGCACCGACTGCAGCGAATGCGACTGCGCCCGCTTCCGTAAGTCGTTCCTGGCCACGTTCCGGCTCCGGCTCGCTCGACACGTGGCGCCCACGCCCGACCTCTTGCCGCACCGCGACACCACCGCCGCCTGACGGTCAGCGCCTCGCCAGGCACGCGTCGCGGCCGCTCTGCGGCGCGTCGAGATGGACACCGAAGTACGTGGCGCTGAAATTGCAGCTGTTGTAGGCGTCGCGGACGTGCTCGCGTTGCTGCCACACGACGACTCCGAGCACCACTACGACGACGACAGTCACGACCCGCACCACCAGCGCCTTGACGGCCAGGACGACGAGCACCGCGACGATCACGAGGGCGACCGTGAGCCCGACGCCCAGCTTGGTGAGATCACCGGATCCGAGCGCGACATCCGTGTTCATGCGCCGGACGATAGCCTCGACGGATGACCAACGACCAGACCTCGCGCCTCGGGACGCCACCGAAGCTGGCGCCCGGGGGGCTGCGGGTGGTCGCGCTGGGCGGTATCAAGGAGATCGGTCGCAACATGACCGTCTTCGAGTTCAACGGCCGGCTGCTGATCGTCGACTGCGGGATGTTGCTGGGCAAGACCAACTCCCCCGGCATCGACATCACCCTGCCCGACTGGTCGCACTTCGCCGACCGGCTCGACGACATCGACGCGGTGGTGCTGACGCACGGCCACGAGGACCACATCGGCGCGCTGCCCTACCTGCTGCGCGATCGCAAGGACATCCCGGTGATCGGGTCGCGGCTGACGCTCGCGCTGGTGTCCTCCAAGCTCGACCAGCACCAGCTGCGCCGTACGGCCGACCTGCGCCAGGTGATCGAGGGCGACTCGCTCGAGATCGGCGGGTGGAAGCTGCGTTTCTACGCCGTCAACCACTCCATCCCCGACGCGCTCGCGGTGGCCATCGACGCAGGCGAGCACACCGTGCTGCACACCGGCGACTTCAAGATGGACCAGACGCCGCTCGACGGCCGGCTCACCGACCTGCCGGGCTTCTCCCGCCTGGGCGACGAGGGCGTCGACTTGCTGCTGTCGGACTCCACCAATGCCGAGGTCGGCGGCTTCATCCCCTCCGAGCGCGATGTCGGCAAGGTCGTCGCCGACGTCATCGCCAAGACCCGCGGACGCATCATCGTGGCCTGCTTCGCCTCGCACGTGCACCGGGTGCAGCAGGTGCTCGACGCCGCGGTCGACGCGGAACGTCAGGTCGCACTCGTCGGCCGGTCGATGCTGCGCAACATGCAGATCGCCCGCGAGCTGGGCCTGCTGACCGTGCCGGACGGCGTGATGATCGACCTGAAGATGGCCGAGCAGCTGCCGTCGCGGCGCGTCATGTTGATCTCGACGGGATCGCAGGGCGAGCCGTTGTCGGCGTTGTCGCGGATGGCGAACCGCAGCCACCAGACGATCACGATCTCCTCCGACGACACGATCCTGCTGGCGTCCTCGCTCATCCCCGGCAACGAGACCTCGGTGGGGCAGGTGATCAACGGGCTCTCGCGCCTCGGCGCCACGGTGATCCACAAGTCGATGGCGCTGGTGCACGTGTCCGGCCACGCGCCGGCCGGCGAGTTGCGCTACCTGCTCAACGCGGTGCGCCCGAAGAATCTGATGCCGGTGCACGGCGAATGGCGCCACCTACGGGCACACGCCGCGATCGGCCGTTCGATGGGGCTGCCCGACGAGCGAATCATGCTCGCCGAGGACGGCACGGTCGTCGATCTCGTGGACGGGCTCGCCAACATCACCGGCAAGATCCCGGTCGGCTACGTCTACGTCGACGGCCTCGAGGTCGGCGACGTCGGCGACACCACCCTCAAGGACCGCAGAATCCTCGGTGACGACGGGTTCCTGTCGATCCTGCTCGCGGTCGACGTCGAGGCCGGCCGGGTCGTCTACGGGCCCGAGATCACCGCCCGCGGTTTCAGCGACGACCCCGCCGCCCTCGACCCGATCCGCGCCGAACTGCTCGAGCTCGTCGAGAAGGCTGTCGCCGACGGAACCCGCGACGCCGACTCCCTGCAGCACCTCGTCCGCCGCACCGTCGGGCGCTGGGTGGACAAGGAGTACCGCCGCCGCCCGATGCTCATCCCGACAGTCCTTGAGGTCTGACCGGCGAGACGAAGCGGTCGACCGGAAATAGAAGTACAGTAAATGGGACTAAGCATCGTTTCATTTCCTGTTGAGGTGGGGTTGCCATGGCTCCCAAGACGCGTGTGTTCAGTGCGCAGACCCGCGACGCGGCACGTGTGCTCGGGACTCAGATCGCACTCGCCCGGCGGGAGCGAGGCTGGACAGCGGCAGAGCTGGCCGAACGCGCCGGAACCACCGCTCGCACGGTGAGCAGCATCGAGCGCGGCAGCACCAGCGCGACCATCGGATTGGTGTTCGAGGCCGCGACCCTGCTCGGCATCCCATTGTTCGGAGTGGACGAGGCCGAACGAGCTGCCCTGGCCCGGCGAGGCGAACAGCGTCTCGCGCTACTCCCCAGCCGCGTCTATCACCCACGCACTCCGCCTCATGACGATTTCTAGGTCTGGGGCACGAGAGGCGTACGTCTGGGTGTGGCTACCGGGCAAGACCGAGCCTGTCGTCGCCGGTCGGCTGGAGGCCCGCGGACCGGT
>CAZZVT010000235.1:0-4471 GCA_964657545.1 uncultured Jatrophihabitantaceae bacterium | reverse complement strand
CGCATGCCGGGAACAGCGGTGACCTCGACCTGCACGATGCGCAGGTCCTTGAGCCACGCGAGGGCGGCGCGGGTGCTGGTCATAGCGTCGGCGATCGGGCCGAGGCCGGCGAGCAGCGCGTTCACCGCGGCCACGAAGTCCCGCAGGATGCCGATGACCGCCGACACGGTGGACGCGATGCGAGCGGCCTGGCCTGCCTGTGTCGGTGCCTCCGCGGCGCCGAAGCTGGCAACCGATGCCACGGCGCCGACCGTCTGGATGCCGGCGGTCCACGCGACGAGTTCGGCGAGTTCGTGTTCGACCCGGGTGTGCGCATGATCGATGTGGGCGGCGAGTTGCGAGCACGCGTCGCCGAGCCCCCGGTGAGCTCGGGCGACGCCCTGCACGTGCTCGTAGAGCGCATTGCAGACCGTCGCGATGTGCTCGCCCTCGGGCAGCCGATCGCGCAGCGGCCCGAGGTCGACGACGATCAGGTCGAAGGCGTGATCGTCCAGCACCCTCGCCGATGCGAGCCACGCCCGGGCCACTTCCCGCAGCCGGTCCTGATGGCCGTTGGGCCAGACGTAACCGCCCAGATGATGGGCGATGAAGTGCCAACCAGGTGGGCCGCCGCCCGAGTGGGCGCCGACGGACGCGGACGGTACCGAGAACTGCAGCACCACCTGCTCGTCGGTGGGAAGGCCGGTCAGCGCGGCCGTAAGCCCGCTGTCGCCGGCATGGCTGTGCGTGGTCGAGGCCAGCTCGGCGTGCGCGTAGTTGCGCGCGGAGGCACCCAGCATCGTCGACACGCGGTAGCAGGCGTTGATGACGTCCTCTGCCGCTGTGATGGCCGCCGGTGCAGCGTCGTCGTAGGACGACGACCACGAGCGGCCGCCCGGATCGTCGCCCGCCATGCCGCCGCCGTTCCGCACCCCGCCGAGGGCGGTGCGCACACCGTCGAACAGCGGGTCGGCAACAGTTCGCGCCAGGTCGCGCGATGCTGCCGCGAGGTCGGCCACCTCGACCGTCACCACTGCCATGCAGCGAGCCTGGCAAAGATCACCGGTGCGTGTGCGACATCTTCGCAGCCTGTGGACAACGGCGCGTGGCATGGTGTGCGCGTGGCCGAACAGGGCGACTTCGCGCGCCGCATCCTCGCCTGCGTCGAGTCGATTCCGGCGGGGCGGGTGATGACGTACGGCGACGTCGCCGAGTTCGCCGGCACCCGGTCGGCCAGGGTCGTCGGTCGCGTCCTGGCGATGGACGGCGGCTCCGTGCCCTGGCACCGCATCGTCCGCGCCGACGGGTCGCTGGCACCACACCTCGTCGACGAGCAGCGTCAGCGCCTGCTGTCGGAGGGCGTGAGCTTCGCCGGTAGCAAGGTCGACCTCACCGGCTGTCGATGGGACGGCGTCAGCGGGTAGCGAGGTCGCGCAGCGAGTTCGCAGTGGGGACGGCGATCCAGCCTTCGACGCGCGCATGTTCGCGCAGGTGGGTGGGGATCCCCTCGATCGCGCCCGGTTCGAGCGCGAGGCGCGCAGTGACGCCGGCGATGACCGCGTCGAAGGCGTGATCGGAGGACCGGCATGCCCGTTCGACGCCGTCCGAGGCGAAGGTCAGAGGCAGGACGTCGAGCAGCCGGTCGACCTTCACGGCCAACCGAGCCTGCCCGGCGACGCCTTTGTAGCCGTGTGGGTTCGTGTCGCCCCAGCGGCGCAGCGAGCCGGCGGGGTAGGTCTCGACAACCCGGCCCGCGCCGCTGCGGTCGGTCCCCGGATCCAACCTGGGCAGGAGCGCGGCAGCCCGGAAGGCGGCATGCCCGATGCGGTCGGCCGAGACGCTGAGCGGCCGCATCCCCACTCCCTGGCAGTACAGATCGGTGGCCCGGTAGGCAAGCGCTCGCCGCGCCTCGACACCGGCTGCGTCCGCGACGGGCCGTCCGTCGCGATGTGCGGTCACGAAATCGATGAAGGGCAGTGGCCAACCCAACGGGCAGTCGAGCCCGATCTTGTCAGCGGCCCGGCACGCGGCGACGATCGTGTCGTCGTCAGCAGGTTGGCAGACCTCGACGACCCGTGGCGCTCCGGTCCACTCAAGGACGGCGACCGCGGTCGTCGCGGGTGAGGCGGCCAGGTCGACGCCGACGGTGAGCACTGGCCCGACGCTACGCATCGTCCGGCCGACGACATCGGGTGCTCGCCAGAAATGTCGGCACCCCGTGCTCAGATAGTTACGTGACCGACCGTCCGTACCGCCTCCTCCGTCCGGGCCGCGCACCTGCGACGGTGCCGGTGCTCGACGACGCCCAGCGCCGGGTGGTCGAGCACCCGGGCGGGCCGCTGCTCGTGCTGGCCGGGCCGGGAACGGGCAAGACCACGACGTTGGTCGAGGCGGTGGTCGATCGCGTCACCCGACGCGACGTCGAGGTGGGCCAAACGCTGATGTTGACGTTCAGCCGTCGCGCTGCCGGGGAGTTGCGAGATCGGGTCGCGGCCCGCCTGGGTCGCACCATCCGCGAGCCTGTGGCTCGCACGCTGCACTCGTACGCATTCGGGTTGCTGCGGATGGCCAATCTCTCGCGAGGCCTGCCCGCCCCGCGGCTGTTGGCGGCCGCCGAGCAGGACATCGTCGTCCGCGATCTGCTGGCCTCCACGACGGTGCAGTGGCCGACGGAACTGCAGCCGGCGCTGGCCACCGCCGCGTTCGCGGGCGAGGTGCGCGAGCTGCTGCTGCGCGCCGTGGAACGGGGGCTCGACGGCGCCACGCTGCGCGAGCTGGGCCGGCGGCGCAAGCGCCCGGACTGGCAGGCCGCGGGCCGGTTCCTGGACGAATACCACGCTGTCTACGCCATGAAGGACCCCGGGGCGTACGACCCGGCCGAGCTGATCAGCACCGCGCTGAACGTCCTGCACGACGACCCCGAGCTGCTCGCCCGCGAACGCTCTCAGCGCCGACGGATCTTCGTCGACGAGTACCAGGACACCGACCCCGCACAGGCCGAACTGCTGGCCCTCGTGGCGGCAGGTGCCGACGAGATCGTGCTCGTCGGCGATCCCGACCAGTCGATCTACGCCTTCCGTGGCGCCGACGAGTCGGCGATCCGCGACGTCGAGACGACGTTCGGCCCCATGCCGACGGTGGCTCTGACCACCTGCCGGCGCTCCGGTTCGCACCTGCTGGCGGCGTCGCGTCGAATCGCGTCGCGGCTGCCCGGCCCCGCGGCGCAGCGGGCGCTCGTCCCGGCCCCGGGCATCGAGCCCGGTCGGGTCGAGGCCGGGGTCTTCCGTTCGGCCAGCGAGGAAGCCGCCTTCGTCGCGGCCACGCTGCGGCGCGCGCACCTCGACGGCATGCCGTGGTCACGCATGGCCGTTCTCGTCCGCTCCACGTCGCTGTCGCTGCCCACCCTGCGCCGCGCGTTCGGCACCGCAGGTGTGCCGGTGTCCGTGCGTGGCGACGATCTTCCGCTCGCCGAACATCCTGCGGTGAGCACGCTGCTCGACGCGGTCGCGGCCGTCCTCGCCCACCGAGCGGGCGAAGATTCCGAGGACACCGCCGAGCGGCTGTTGCTCGGCCCGATCGGTGGCGGCGACGCGGTGTATCTCCGTCGGCTGCGGCGGGCACTGCGTCAGCTGACCGAGGCCAGCGGTGACAGCCCGAGCCTCGCCGCGGCAGTCTGGGACGTACTCGGTGCCGCCGTGCTCCCGCAGGCGGTACGGCGCCCCGTCCAGGCGGTGTCCGCGGTCCTGGCCGCGGGTGCCGGGACCGTCGATGACGGCTCGCCCGAGGATGTGCTGTGGGCGGTGTGGCAGGCGTCCGGGCTGGCTCGGCGTTGGGAGCAGGCCAGCCGAGCCGGGGGGCCGTCCGGCGCGGCTGCCGACCGCGATCTCGACGCGATCATCGAGCTGTTCGACGCGGCGGCCCGGTTCACCGACCGGCTCCCACAGGCCGGGATCGAACGCTTCACCGAGCACCTGAACGCCCAGCAGATCCCCGGCGACGCGGTGCCGCACCGCCGCGTGCCCAGTGAGCACGTGCAGGTCCTCACGGCGCACGCCGCCAAGGGGCTCGAGTGGGACCTCGTCTGCGTCGCCAACGTCCAGGAGGGCACCTGGCCCGACCTGCGCCGGCGCGGCTCGCTGCTCGGTTCGGAAGCCCTCGTCGACGTCGTGGCCGGGCGTGACCCGGCGCTGCTGTCGCAGATCGCGCCACAGCTGGCCGAGGAGCGTCGGCTGTTCTACGTCGCGGTCACCCGCGCCCGCCAGCGGGTGGTCGTGACGGCGGTCTCGGGTGACGAGGACCAGCCGTCGCGGTTCCTGGACGAGCTCGATCCGGTCGACGGCGACCGTCCTGTGTTGCAGGCCCCACGCGGCGTGCACCTCACCGGGCTCGTCGCCGAGCTGCGCGCAGCTGTGTGCGACCCGACGGCACCGCGCGACGAGGCGCACGCCGCCGCCCGCTCACTGTCGGCACTTGCGGCGGCCGGGGTCGGGGG
>CAZZVT010000234.1:0-4499 GCA_964657545.1 uncultured Jatrophihabitantaceae bacterium | reverse complement strand
GTTGACGAGGACCGGCACCACAGCGCCGACGGTGGCCACCCGCGTCCGCTTCGCGGCGGTGCTGAACGCGATTCGCATCGTGCTGGTCCAACCCTCCCCGGCCGGCGGCGTGACGTCGAGGGTGATGTCGACCGTGCCGGCCGCTCCCCCACCGGGCGTGCCGGGCGGCAGCGTCACCTCGTGGACGGCCAGCACCCGGGCCGTACCCGGCTGCATCGATCCCGCTGTCACTGCCGCGGCGGCCTGTTCCGGGGTCAGACCCCCACCTGCTGTTCCCGGGATGGAGCGCCCGGGCGCGCCGATCACGCTGTATGTGACGTTCGTAGTGACGTGTGTGCCCTCTGCTTCGGCCTGTGTGACGAAGGCTTGCAGCAGGTCGCTGAACGGTTCGCCTGAGGCGTCGGACGCGGCGGCAGGCTGGGCCGAGGCGCCCATTGTGGCCGCGAGGTCCTCGGCAAGCTGCTGACCACGATCATTGCCGGTGGACACCTGGTCCCACTCGATTCGCAACCGGGTCGGATCAGCCCGATCGACGGTCACAGGCACTGTGTCACCTGGATGCGGCCACCGTTTCGTCGGTGCAGTGCAGTAGTGCTCGACAGCGACCGGCCCCACACCGGGACCC
Organism: uncultured Jatrophihabitantaceae bacterium; assembly: GCA_964657545.1. GTDB lineage: Bacteria > Actinomycetota > Actinomycetes > Mycobacteriales > Jatrophihabitantaceae > Jatrophihabitans. The sequence continues at coordinate 3,874 of CAZZVT010000234.1, read as the reverse complement.
ACCACGACCCCGTGTATACGGCAATTCTGGTAGGAAGCGCCGCCGCTGTTGCTCGAACACGACGTCAACCGGTAAGTGCCGGGCACCGGATCGGAGATGCGCTTGTTGTGCACCCAGTTGCGCAGACCCATGGCGTGGATCATCGCACGACGTTTGGCTGCGCGAGCGCCCCAGACGCGTTGTCCATCCCGCGAGCAGATCCGCTCGCGGGCGCGACGGACCGAACGGCCACGGGAGATCAATGAGACCGAGTCTCATAGGACGATCCTCCATCGACACAACGTTGGGTGGTTCTCCCGCGAACGCAGAATGGCCGTTTTAGTGGGCTTTCGCCCATTCGGCCCACTCTTGGAGGGTGTCGTTGAGGCGGATGCCCGCTTCGGCGGCGACGCGTAGTGAACGGGTCTGCGGGCTGTCGCCGTAGTCCCCGCGGTCTTTGGCGGCGGCGAGCTTGCGATAGCTGTCTGCGACGCCTTGGTAGTAGGCCGCTTCGCGCTCGAGGTGGTGGGTGAGTTGCTGGGGAGTGAGCAGCCAGAAGAAGACCGAGCGCAGCAAGGGTTCGAGGCGCAGGGTGTGGTCGACCGGTGTCTCGGCCAGCCAGTGGCGGACCTCGGTGAGGCCTTCGTCGGTGATGCGGTAGGCGGTACGGCGTCTGGGTCCCTGGCCATCGATCGCGATGAGTCCGTGGCCGTGCAGCTTGCGGAGTTCGCCGTAGATCTGTGGGTGGCCCGCAGGCCAGACCGAGCCGAGAACGTCGTTGAAGCGTTGGCTCAGGTCATAGCCGCTGGCGGGCTGCTCAGCGAGCAGACCCAACAATGCGTGTCGTAGTGACATCCGACCTCCGACCACATGATCGTCCCCGATATGTGCATCTTGACATGTCCGAGCTGAAGAGTCACCCTGACGTGTGTACAGCGACATGTAGCGATAAACATATGGAGTGATGATGACCGAAACGCGGAGCAGGGGCGTGTTTGTGACCGGCGCGGCCGGCGGTATAGGTCAGGCCACGGTGCGCCGGCTTGCCGAATCGGGCTACGTAGTGTTTGCCGGTGTCCACGACCAGGCCGCTGAGCTGGCACAGATCGCGGGCGTGCAGATCGTGGCGATCGACGTCGCCGATCCGCGCAGCGTCGCGGCTGCCGCCGCCCAGGTGGCGGAGGCGGTCGGCGGTGACGGAGTGCACGCGGTGATCAATAACGCCGGAGTGATCGTCCAGGGCCCGTTGGAGCTGGTCCCGCCCGAACAGCTTCGCCGCCAGTTCGAGATCAACACCCTCGGTCTGGCCTACGTCACCCAAGCGTTCCTGCCCCTGCTGCGCGCCGGGCAGGGACGCGTCATCAACATCAGCGCCCCCACCGCGCGGGTCGCGGTGCCGTTCATGGCCCCGATCAGCGCGAGCAAGGCCGCAATCGCATCCATGTCGGATGCTCTGCGACTGGAGCTGGCGCCCTGGAAGATTCCGGTCGTGGTCATCGAGCCCGGCGGAACCCAGACCGAGATCTTCGCCAAAGCCGACGCGAGCGCCCGCGACGCACTGTCCGGCTGCGCACCCGACACGGTGGCGCTCTACAGCACTCAACTGGCCGCTGTTGCCAAGGCAGTCGGAAAGCAGAAGCTCGGCCCCGTCGATCCGGTCGCCAAAACCATCGTGAAGGCCACGACCGTGCGCCACCCCAAACGGCATTACACCGCCGGCAGCGGCACCGCTGTCTTCGGGTTCCTCTCACATCTGCCCGCAGGCACCCGGGACCGGATCATCTCCACCGTCTTCGGGCTCGGCCAAGCAACCGCGCCCACGCCGGGATGACCACTCCAAGCCGCCAACGCACGATCGTGGTGACCGGCGCGACGTCTGGACTCGGCCTGCACATTGCCCGACAGCTCAACACCGCCGGTCACCAGCTGATCCTGCTCGGCCGCGACCCAGCGCGCGCCGAGCAACTCCGCCGCACCCTGCCGGCATCCACCGTCGTCACCGCCGACCTCGCGTCCCGCCCGGGCATCGTCACAGCAGTCACCGCGATCACCGGGTGCACGACCCGCGTTGACACTCTCATCAACAACGCCGGAGTGATGCTGCCCCACCACACCGTCAACGACGCCGGCATCGAGATGAACCGGGCCATACATCACCTCGCCCCGCACCACCTGACTGCCGGCCTCCTACCGCTGCTGCAGCACGACGACGCACGAGTGATCAACGTCAACTCCGCCGGACACCGCTCAGCACTGTTCACCCCGGGGCCCGTCGAGCTCGACCTCACCGACCTCGACAGTGCCCGCAGCTACGACCCGTTCCTCGCCTACAGCCGCAGCAAGCTCGCCAACCTCCTCGACACCTACGAGTTTCAACGCCAGCACCCCGCTATCACCTTCGCCGCGGTCCACCCCGGCATGGTCCGCACCGACCTCGGCCGCCACTTCCCCAGAATCAAGGTCGCGGCCATGCACGCCATGTCGATACCGGGCCACAAAGGCGCCGAACCCATCACACACCTCGCCACCGCACCCGCCATCGCCCGCGGCAGCTACTACGACCGGTTCACGCTCACCACGTCATCACCCCAGTCCTACGACCAGATCACCGCCGCCCGCCTCTGGACAACCACGGCCTAGTAGGGAGCAGGAGCACACCCGTTGGCCGACAGGCCACCGGGCTGCGCGGTTATGGCCCGCGGCGTGCCGTGACTTCGGTCCAACACTGCTGGACCGTGCCGTCGGTGGCTGCCCATCGTGTCGCTGCGTCGCGGGCATGGGCGATGTCATCATCGCCCCGGCGGTCGAGCAGCGCCGCGTCTAACCGGTTCAGCACGTAGACGGCCAACTGCCGGTAGCCGAGATCGATCCGCAAGCAACTGGTCTCCACGACGTCGAGAAAACCTGCCTCGCGAACCCAGCCGGCCACGCGACCCCCGGTGAACGGATCGCCGCCGGCTTGGCGGCGCAACCGGTAGTGACCCTCCATGGCCAATGCGACGTCCGGGGTCCAAGGATCGAACTGCGCCCGGCTCCAGTCTGAAGCAGACACCGCCAACACGCCTCCCGCCCGAAGCACCCGCCGAGCTTCGGCCAGTGCCTCGTCCGGCGCACTCAGATGTTCGAACAGTGCGTGCGAGAAGTACGCGTCCACCCCACCCTCTGCGATGGGGAGTTGATAGGCACTTCCCTTCTCAAAGCGCAGGTTCGACAGTCCCACCCTCTCGGCGACCACGCAGGCGAAGTCAATCTGCGAGGGCTCGGCGTCGATCCCGAGCACCCACCCCGATGGCGCCACAGCGCGGGCCAGACCCACGCTCACGGTGCCCGGCCCACAGCCGGCGTCGACCACGCGTGCACCCGCGGCGAGTTCCTTGACCGCGAAGTCCGCCCGCTCGTCTGCCGAACGCGACGCCATCATGGAGACTGCTTCGGCATTCCAGCCCGGGGCATAGCCATCACGACGTTCGGCGGCCACCGATCCAGGCTAGCCCGCAGCGCCGCCCCTCCTCCGGCCTCCGCCCGGCGGCGTCGATTGTTTCGCTCATGCGCCAGCGGGATCTCAGCATCAAACCTGGTGCCAGCGCGACGTTTCGCGGGCCTCATCGGTCGCCGGGAATGGCGATCAGGAGACAGGGCTAGGGCAGGCGTGCTTGGTAAAATCCGGGCCGTGCGCTACGAACTCGCCCAGGTGAACGTCTCCCGCCTGCTGGCTCCGTTGGACTCGGCGCTGCTGGCACCCTTCGTCGCAGCGCTGGATGAGGTCAACGCCGAAGGCGACAGGGCACCGGGTTTCCGGTGGCGTCTGCAGACCGAGAGCGGCAACGCCACCGATGTAGAGGGTTTCGGTTGGGACGTCGCGGACAGCCACGGCGTGATCGTCAACCTCACCACG
>CAZZVT010000233.1:0-4526 GCA_964657545.1 uncultured Jatrophihabitantaceae bacterium | reverse complement strand
CAACGGCTGGCGCAACGCGCAGGCCTCGGTGCTCGCGCCCACCGGCACCATCGGGCTGATGATGGACTGCGACACCACCGGTGTCGAGCCCGACCTCGCGCTGGTCAAGTTCAAGAAGCTCGTCGGCGGCGGGTCGATGCAGATCGTCAACCAGACGGTGCCGCGTGCGCTGCGTCTGCTGGGTTACCAGGAGGAATCGGTCGAGGCGATCGTCGAGTACATCGCCGAGCACGGGCACGTCATCGACGCGCCGGGGCTGCGCACCGAGCACTACGAGGTGTTCGACTGCGCGATGGGTGCGCGCCCGATCAAGGCCATGGGCCACGTGCGGATGATGGCGGCCGTCCAGCCGTTCCTGTCCGGCGCGATCTCCAAGACCGTCAACCTGCCCGAGACTGCGACCGTCGAGGACATCGAGGACGTCTACTTCCAGGGCTGGAAGCTCGGTCTCAAGGCGCTCGCGGTGTATCGCGACAACTGCAAGGTCGGTCAGCCGTTGTCGGCCGGCAGCTCGGCGAAGGCGTCGGGCTCGACCGAGGCACCGGTCGAGAAGGTGGTCGAGTACCGGCCCACCCGCAAGCGGCTGCCGAAGTCCCGTCCGTCCTCGACCACGTCGTTCGCGGTGGGTGGCGCCGAGGGCTACATGACCGCGGGCTCCTATCCCGAGGGCGGCCTCGGCGAGGTGTTCCTGAAGCTCGGCAAGCAGGGCTCGACGCTGGCCGGCGTCATGGACGCCTTCTCGATCGCCATCTCGATCGCCCTGCAGTACGGCGTCCCGCTCGAGACCTACGTGCAGAAGTTCACCAACATGCGCTTCGAGCCCGCCGGCCTCACCGACGACGCAGACGTGCGGATGGCGCAGTCGATCCTGGACTACATCTTCCGTCGCCTGGCGCTGGACCACCTGGACTTCGAGACCCGCTCGGCCATCGGGATCTACACCGCCGCCGAGCGGACCCGCCAGCTCGAGACCGGCTCGTACGCAGAGCCGGACCTGGACCTCGAATCCCTGGCGCAGTCGGCACCGGTCACGAAGGCCACCGACGTCATCGACCCCGACGACGCCGCCGAACTCCCCGCCCCCGCAGCCGCGCACAGCTCCACCGAGCTGCTCGATTTCATCATGGGCACCTCTGCCGACGCTCCGCTGTGCATGAACTGCGGCACCAAGATGCGTCCTGCCGGCAGCTGCTTCGTCTGCGAGGGTTGCGGCAGCACCAGCGGCTGCAGCTGATCCACCGGTCGGCGTGCGCCGACCCGCACCACCAGGAATGCCGTCGCCCCCCCGGGTGGCGGCATTCCTGTGTTCCGCCGCTGATGCATCTGTCGTTCTCAGGGGATGCCGCGTCCACGTTGTCCACAGTCGCCGAAACTCTCTCGCGCCCCTCGGTGTAACGCATTACAGTCCAGCGTGGCGGACGGGCCGGAGACGGTCGGTTACCACTGTCAATGGGGATGTCGCAGGTTCGAATCCTGTCGTCGGTCTCGGCCGACGTAGCTCAGGGGTAGAGCGCCTTCCGGCGGTCATACACATGCCCGTCTGCCGCAACTGAACAGCACCAGCGACGGGCCGGAGAGCTTCGGTTACCTTCGGACCCACCGGTCGCGGGATCGAATCCCGCCCAGGCTTCGGCCTGGTAGCTCAGCCAGGTAGAGCAGTGGGCGCTCCGGACTCGACAACACGCCCGTCGCCCCTCAACGCCCGACCGCGCGGGCCGGAGACGGTCGGTTACCTCCTTCCAACGACACCCGGCCGTCAACCACACGCCCGCGCGGCGCGGCGATCACCCGAAGGAATCACCGTGCCCGACGCCCTGAGCGCAATCAACCTGCGCACCACCCCACAGGACCAGCCCGCCGACTCACGGCAGGTACCGAACAGCGCCGGCGGTCACGCGTTCACCGTCGCGCCACTGGAGCGTTTGCGCCGGTTCCTGGTACTCGGCACCGATGGCGGCACCTACTACGCCTCGGAGCGCCAGCTCACCAAGACCAACGCCGACGTCGTCCTTGACTGGGCTCGAACCCAGGCGGTCGGGCTCGTCGATGAGGTGGTCTCGATCTCTGCCACCGGTCGAGCGCCGCGGAACAACACCGCGCTGTTCGCGCTGGCGGCTGCGGCCTCGCTCGGTGACGCCGAGGGGCGCAAGACTGCGCTCACCGCGCTCCCGACGGTGGCGCGCACCGGAACGCATCTGTTCCTCTTCGCCGGTTACGTCGAGCAGTTCCGCGGCTGGGGGCGGGGCCTGCGTCGCGCTGTCGCCGACTGGTACCTGTCCAAGCCCGTCGATGCGGTCGCCTATCAGGCGGTCAAGTACCGGCAGCGCGAGGGCTGGTCGCACCGCGACCTGTTGCGACTGGCTCACCCGGTCACCCACGACGCCGACCGCAAGCAGCTGTTCGACTGGATCTGTGGGCGCAGCGACAGCGGCCCGGCCATCGTGGAGGGCTTTCAGCGGGCGCAGACCGCCACATCGGTATCCGGGTGGCTCTCAGTGCTCGACGAGTACCCGGCGCTGTCGTGGGAGATGCTTCCTGACGGAGCGCTCGGTGAGCGGGACGTCTGGGCGAAGTTGATCGACAACGGTCTGCCGCAGACGGCGTTGATGCGACAGCTGCCTCGACTCACGCGGCTCGGGTTGCTGGATCCGCTGTCGTCGACGCTGGCGGCCGTAATTGCGCAGCTCACCGACGTGGAGCGGCTGCGCACGGCGCGGATCCATCCGGTGAACGTGCTCGTGGCGGCGCGGACCTACGCATCCGGAGCGTCGGCCCGTGGCCAGTCGACGTGGGAACCGTCCGGTGCAGTGGTCGACGCGCTCGACGCGGCGTTCTACTCGGCGTTCGCGACGGTGGAGCCGGCCGGAAAGCGGACGGTGCTCGCACTCGATGTGTCCGGATCGATGACCTGGCCGGTTGCCGGAATGCCGCTGACGTGCCGGGAGGCGTCGGCTGCGCTGTCGCTGGTCACTGCGGCGACCGAACCCAACACCGTGACCGTCGGGTTCACTGCCTCCGGATACGGCGCCCGGGGCGGGATCTTCCGTCGAGGCGGGGGAGTGAACGGCATCTCGACGCTGCCCATCTCGCCGCGCCAGCGGCTCGATGACGCCATCAAGGCAGTCTCCGACCTGCCGTTCGGCCCCACCGACTGCTCGTTGCCAATGCTGTGGGCCAAGGCGAACAAGGTCGAGGTCGACACGTTCGTCGTCTACACCGACAACGAGACATGGGCGGGTCAGATGCACCCGCATCAGGCGCTACGTCAGTATCGGGACTGGTCCGGCATCGACGCTCGCTTGGCGGTCGTCGGGTTGGCAGCGAACGAGTTCACCATCGCCGACCCGTCCGATGCCGGGATGCTCGACATCGCGGGTCTCGACGCTGCGGTGCCGACGCTGCTGAGCAACTTCTCGGCTCGTGCCATCTGATCCGAGGATCCAGCAGGCCCGCGAGCATCACCGTCGCGCGGCCGAAGCTCTCGCCGTCGCCGAACGCCACCGGCAGCAGCGTGACGCGCTCATTCGCCGAGCCCGGGAAGACGATCAGGGTCGGTGGTCCTACAGCGCGCTCGCCGCTGCTGTGGGCTGCAGCAAGGAACTCATCGCCGCCATCATCAAGGGACGTGTCTGACAGCCGAATGGCGCAGACGCCGATTACGAACTCTGCGCCGGTCAGCCACCTCCCGTCCCTCCACCCGCACCGCCGAAGCTCGGGAAGCTGCCGCCCGTGAAGCTCGGGAAGCCGCCGGTCGTGCTGGAGGTCGACGTGCTGCTGGGAATTGCCTCGGAGGTGTCGGCGAGCACGACCTTCTGCTGGGCTTTCAGACCGGTCTTGATCTGCACCGTGCTCGCGCCGACGACGCCGACAGTCACCGAGGTGGCGGTGGACTTGCCCGCGCTGTACACGTCGACGGTGTTGCGCGTCCCCGTGGTGTGCAGAGCCGACAGCGGGATGATCAGCGCGTTCCGCGCGGTGCCGACGTCGATCGACACCGCGGCGCCCATGCCGTCATAGAGCCCGGCGGTCGTCTTGGACAGCTGGACCGTCACCGAGTACGTCGATGACGAGCCGGTGCTGCTCGAGGAGTTGAGCAGGCCCACGTAGGTGACGCGTGCCGAGACCGTGGAGGAGCGGCCGTCCACCGTGACGTGGGCGGTCTCGCCGACCCGGATCAGGTCGATCTTCGACAGCGGGATGGACAGCTGTACCGACAGCGGCCCGGTCGAGACCACCTCGATGACGTCGCTGCTCGAGCCGGCCGAGACGCTCGCGTTCTTGGTGATCCCCACAGATGCCACGGTGCCGGTGACCGGCGAGGTGAGTGCCGCACTCGCCAGCTGGTTCTCGGCCACCGCCAGGGACGCCTTTGCCGCAGTGACCGCCGCGACGGCTGCTGCCAGCATCTCGCTGGTCACGGTGGTCGTCGTGGTCCCGGTCGACGCGCTCGAGCCCGCGGCCGAGCCGCTGCCGGCCGCGCCCGAAGCGCCTGCAGCGCCTGCAGCGCCGGACGCTCCGGCGGCGCC
>CAZZVT010000232.1:0-4526 GCA_964657545.1 uncultured Jatrophihabitantaceae bacterium | reverse complement strand
GGCCGCGCGGGCATCGACGCCAACGCATCGATCTCGCGCCAGAACGTCTCGGCGTGCACGTGCACGCCCGGCCGCCCGCGCACCCGGAGGGGTTCGAGCAGGGCGTCGGCGAGACGCGCCGGCTCCGCGCAGGGCGGCCCGTCGAGAGCGACACGGATCGATCCCGGCTCACGGGCCAGCCGCTCGGCCAGTCGGCCGACCGCGACGTCCAGCGACAGCGGGACGAAGCTACGCAGCGAGCTTCGCCTTGACCTGCGCCACGCTCGGGTTGGTCAGGGCCGTCCCGTCGTCGAACACGATCGTGGGCACGGTCCGGTTGCCGCCGTTGGCGTCCATGACGATCTCAGCGGCGCCGTCGGTGCGCTCGATGTCGACCTCGTGCCACTCGATGCCCTCGCGCTGCAGGCCGCCCCTGAGCCGTGCGCAGAAGCCGCACCAGGTGGTCGTGTACATCGTCATCATGGTGATCGTCGCCTCTCGTCGGTAGATCGGTGACAACAACGCGGGTCCGACGATCCACATTCCGACCGACCGGGCGCCCGGATGTCGTAGGCCGCTGGCAGTATCGGTGAACGTGCCCGACGCCGCCGATCGCATTCTCGAGGGTCTCGACCCCGAGCAGCGGGAGGCTGCGGCCGCGGTGCGCGGGCCGGTGTGCATCCTGGCCGGCGCGGGCACGGGTAAGACCCGCGCCATCACCCATCGCATCGCCTACGCCGTGCGCACCGGCGCGGTCGAGCCCAACCAGCTGCTGGCTGTCACGTTCACCGCCCGCGCGGCCGGTGAGTTGCGCACCCGGCTGCGGGCGCTCGGCGCTTCCGGTGTGCAGGCCCGCACCTTCCACGCCGCCGCGTTGCGCCAGCTGCAGTACTTCGCGCCGCGCGTCCTGGGCGGCGGCATGCCCGACGTCGTCGACAGCCAGCTGCGCCTGGTCGGCAACGCCGCGGCCCGGCTGCGCATGCGCGTCGACCGCACCGAGTTGCGCGACCTCACCGGCGAGATCGACTGGGCCAAGGCGGTGCTGGCCACCCCGAAGTCCTATCCGGCCAGGGCGCGCGCTGCGGGCCGCGAGACCACCGCGACGCCCGAGACGGTCGCCAAGCTCTACGCCGAGTACGAGGCCACGAAGAAACGCAGCGGGCAGATCGATTTCTCCGACCTGCTGCTGATCATGGCCGCCGCGATGGAGGAGCACCCCGACGTCGCCGAGCAGGTCCGCAGCCAGTACCGGCACTTCGTGGTCGACGAGTACCAGGACGTCTCGCCGCTGCAGCAGCGGCTGCTCGACGCCTGGCTGGGCGACCGAACCGACCTGTGTGTGGTCGGCGACGCCAACCAGACGATCTACTCCTTCGCCGGCGCCACCCCCGAGCACCTGCTCGGGTTCCGCAAACGCTTCCCGGACGCGGTGGTCGTGCGGCTGCACCGCGACTACCGCTCCACCCCACAGGTCGTCGAGCTGGCCAACCGGCTGGTGGGCGGGGGCGGGGCCGGGGTCACGCTGGTGGGCCAGCGGGCCGAGGGCCCGGCACCGACCTTCGCCGAGTTCGACGACGAGCCCGCCGAGGCCGCTGACGTCGCCGCGCGGTGCAAGACGCTGATCGCGGCGGGCACCCCGGCAGCGGAGATCGCGATCCTGTTCCGCATCAACGCCCAGTCCGAGGTCTACGAGGCCGCACTCACCCGCGAGGGCGTGCCCTACGTCCTGCGCGGTGGCGAGCGGTTCTTCGACCGCGCCGAGATCCGCGAGGCCCGGTTGTTGCTGCGCGGTTCGGCCCGCAGCGGTGAGGTCGCCGACGAGGCGTTGCCCGACGCCGTCCGCGCCGTACTGGGCAGTCTCGGGTGGTACCCCGACAACGCGCCGCCCGGTGGCTCGGCCCGCGAGCGGTGGGAGTCGCTCGCCGCTCTCGTCACCCTGGCCGACGACCTGCTGGCCACGGTGCCGGGCGCCACCCTCGAGATGTTCGTCGCCGAGCTCGACCAGCGGGCCGGTGCCCAGCACGCCCCGACCGTCCAGGGCGTCACGCTCGCCTCGCTGCACTCGGCGAAGGGGCTCGAGTGGGACGCCGTGTTCCTCGTCGGGCTCACCGACACGACCGTGCCCTACCAGCACGCCACGACACCCGAGCAGATCGCCGAGGAGAAGCGGCTGCTCTACGTCGGCATCACCCGTGCCCGCGAACGACTCGCGATGTCGTGGGCGCTCGCCCGCAGCCCGGGCCAGCGCCGCGGCCGCAAGGCAAGCCGGTTCCTCGACGGCCTGCGCCCGGCGGCCGGCGCCCGCGTCTCGCCGACGCGGGTGAAGTCGCCGCGCCCCGAGGCCGAGGACGCCGAGCTGTTCGGCCGGCTGCGCGAATGGCGCAAGCTGCAGGCCGCGGCGCAGAGCGTCCCGCCGTACGTGGTGTTCAGCGACGCCACGCTGGTGGCCATCGCCGACGCCCGCCCCAAGAGCCGGGCCGGGTTGGGCCAGATCTCCGGCGTCGGCCCGACCAAGCTCACCCGTTACGCCGACCCGCTGCTCGAGCTGCTGGGCGGGGCATTGCCGTCGGCCGTCGAACCGGTGGAGGTGAGCTGACCGGCCGGCTCGTGCACGAGCGCCGCGAGGAGCGCGGCAGCCAGTGTCAGCACCACCGCCACCACCAGCGCCAGCCGGACACCGGCGAGGAACTCGGCTACGAACGGCCGGAACGGTTCCGTCTGCGCCAGGGCCTGGAGGTCGACGCCGCCGCCACCGCCGGTCTGCAGCAGGGCCACCGCCTTGTCGCGCCCGCCGACGAGTGTCAGCACGAGCGGGTCCAACCTGTCGACCGCCGCGGTCAGGTGGGCGTTGACGATCGCGCCGAGCGCGGCCACGCCCACGACCGCCCCGAGCTGACGTGCCGTGTTGGTGGCTGATGCGGCCATGCCCGAGCGTCGGGCGGGGATGTGCGTGAGCGCCGCCGAGGTCAGCGGGACGACGGTGATGCCGAAGCCGAGGCCGGCGACGGCAAGCGCCGACGCCAGCAGCCCGAACGACAACTGCGATCCCGCACCGAGCTCCGCGCGGGCGAGCAGCATGCCCGCGGCGCCGAGCACGCAGCCGACCACCGTGGGTATGCGGCTGCCCGCCCGGGCGACCCATGCGCCGGTCGCGAGCCCGCCGAGCACGATCGCCGCGGCCATCGGTGCGAACATGCCGGCCAGCCGGCCGCCCGAGTACCCGAGCCCGATGTCGAGGTACAGCGCGGTGAAGAAGAAGATCGCGAAGACCCCGAAGTAGACGGCGAACGCCGCGAACAGTGACGACCCGATGATCGGGGTGCGTATCACCCGCAGGTCCAGCATGGGTGTCGATGCGCGCAGTTCCACCGGCACGAACGCGACCAGGCACAGCGCCCCGCCGACGAACAGCGCCACGACCCACCACGTCGCGTAGCCCTCGTACTCGCCCGCGATCACGGCGAAGATCACCGTGCCGAGCCCGGCAGCGCTGAGCACCACACCCGGGCCGTCGATCGTGCCGGGCTCGGGGTCACGGCTCTCGGGGACGCACGCCACGACGGCGACGATCAGGACCAACGCCGCCGCCAGGTTGAACCAGAACACCGAGCGCCAGCTGCCGGCGCCCACGAGCACGCCGCCGACCACCGGGCCGAGCGCGAGGGCCAGCCCGGACACCGCCGACCAGGCGCCGAGCGCGCGGGCCCGTTCGGCGCGCGCGGGGTAGAGCTGCCGGATCACCGCCAGCGTGCCGGGCTCGCACGCCGCGGCGCCGAGACCCATGACCGCGCGGCCGGTGATCACCAGCCCGATCCCGGAGGCCAGCGCGCACACCAGCGAACCCACCCCGAAGACGGCGACGCCGGCCAGCATCAGCCGACGGCGCCCGAACCGGTCGGCGAGCGTGCCGCCGAGCAGCATCAGGACCGCGAAGACCAGTGCATAGGCGTTGATCACCCACTGCAGCGGGACGACCCCTGCCGAGAGGTCCGATTCGAGGTCGCCCAGGGTGACGCTGACGATCGTCGTGTCCAGGAACGTCAGGAACAACACCGCCAGGACGGTGGCCAGGGCCGCACCCCGGGACGCACGGACCTCGGACATGCCGACAGTCTGGCCCGGGCACTCCGGCTCGGGTGCGAGGACCCGCGAATAAATAAGTTGCGGCCTGTCGCGGGCCGCCGATAACCTTCCGGCACAGATCCGATCGGGCGCCCGATACCTCCGAGTATCAGGCGCGCCCCGCGAGCGCAGAAGGGTGGTGACCGACGTGGAGTACACGACCGAGTACCCGATCACGGGCACCACGACCGTCCTGTGCGATCACGCGGTTGCCGTGTCCCGCGCCGGACTGTCGATGATCGACGGCGTCGAGCGGAGCCGCTTCGTCTCGTGGAGTGCTCTGCCGAAGCCGGCCACCGACAGCCGCATCAATGCCGCAGCACTCACCACGCAGGGCGCACCTCCTCGAGGAGAACCACGCTGACACCCGTCAGCGATCGGCACTCCTCGAGGCCGCGGCTCCCTACCTGGGAACCGCGGCCTCG
>CAZZVT010000231.1:0-4601 GCA_964657545.1 uncultured Jatrophihabitantaceae bacterium | reverse complement strand
CTTCCGACGCCGACGCCACGCGCCCCGCGGACGTTTCCCACGACGTAGTCGAGGCGCGGGCCGGTTCGCGGCTGTTCGTGCGACGGCCCGACGGCACCCGCCTCGACGTCGCCGACATCGCGGCCAACTTGCCGTTCGTGCTGCGCACCCTCGTCGGCATCTCGGTGCTGGCCGTCGGGGCGAACGTCACCGGGGTCATCGTGCTGGCCGTGCTCGTCGCAGCGATCAACTCGCGGGTCACCGTCCACCAGCAGCACGTGATCCTCGCCGTCGCTGCCGCGCTGCTGGTCAGCACGGTGATCCTGGGCGTCAGCGCGGCCACCTTCGTGCAGCGGCGCACCCTGCGCTGGCTGCTGCGCGGGGACCGTCCCGACCAGCGTGACGCGCGCCGGGCACTGCGCATGCCGCGCGACATGGCGGTCATCGCGGCCATCCTCTGGACGTTCGGTGCAGCGGTCATTGCCGTGACCACCGCAGTCGTGGGGTTGCCGGCGGCCAACGTCGTGGCCATCACCGGTGGCGTCGTGGTGGCCGGGCTCAGCTCGGCGGGCGTCACCTACCTGCTGGTCGAGCGGGTCAGCGACCCGGTCGCGAAGCTGGCGCTCGAGTCGTCGCCGCCACGCAGCGCGCCGCTGCTGGGCGTGCGCTGGCGGCTGTTGCTGATCTGGCTGCTGACCAGTGCACTGCCGATCCTGGGCCTGATCCTGGTGTTCACCGCACCGCCCGGCAAGACACACGTGATCGGCGTCAGCATCGTCGTCTGCATCATCGCGCTGGTGCTCGGTGCACTGTCGACCGCCCTGACCGCGCGCACGATCGGGGCGCCGCTGCGCGGGCTCGTCAACGCCCTCGAGCGGGTGGGGCACGGCGACCTCGACGTGCGCACCCCCATCGCCGACGCGGGCGAGATCGGGCTGCTGCAGAGTGGGTTCAACGACATGGTCGCCGGGCTGCGTGAGCGCGACCGGGTCAAGGATCTCTTCGGCCGGCACGTCGGATCGGCGGTCGCGCAGGAGGCGCTGCGCAGCGGGGTCACGCTGTCCGGCGAGATCCGCGACGTCGTGGCCGTGTTCGTCGACATCACCGGTTCGACGAAGCGCAGTCGCGAGACCGAGCCGGCCGAGTTCGTCGCGCTGCTCAACCGGTTCTACGAGGTCGTCGTCGACGAGGTCGAGTCGAGTGGCGGGTTGGTGAACAAGTTCGAGGGCGACGCGGCGCTGTGCGTGTTCGGTGCTCCGGTGGAGCTGGCCGACCCGGCCTCCGCCGCCCTGGGCGCGGCTCGGCGGATCCGCGACCGCGTCTACGCGATGGCCGAGGTCGACGTGGGGGTGGGCGTCGCGGCCGGTCCGGTGGTCGCCGGCCAGGTAGGCACGCAGAGCCGCCTGGAATACACGGTCATCGGCGACGCGGTCAACGAGGCGGCCCGGCTCACCGAGCTGGCCAAGGACGTCCGCCAGCACCTGCTGGCCAGCCAGGACGTCATCGACCGGGCGCGGGATCCCGAGCGTTCGCAGTGGCGACCGGCGGGTGACGTCGTGCTGCGCGGCCACGACCGGCCGACCCATATCTGGACGGCCTGACCGGCGGAGTCAGTTCTCGTGGGTGTGCGGCTCGAAGTCCCGACGCAGGTCGGCGATCGAGTCGATCACGGTGTCGACGCGGCCGTTCAGCGCGTCGATGCGGGCACTCACGGCGCGCAGGTCCGACCGGACCTCGGTGCGGAAGCCCTGCATCTCGGTCAGCACTTGATCGATCTTGCGCATCGTCGCCGTCCTCCTTCGGTGCGAGGCCAGGTTAGCCGCTGTCGTGCCCGCGCCGGCGGTTGTCCACACCCGGGCCGTGCACACCTTCGCGCGTCAGCGGGGCGCCGGCCAGCCGATGTCCGAGAGGTCGTAACCGAACCGGGCCAACCAGCGCCGTAGCAGCGGCAGGGACAGCCCGACCACGTTGTGCGGGTCGCCGTCGACTCCCTCGACGAACCACCCGCCGAGGCCGTCCAGGGTGAACGCGCCGGCGACGGCCAGCGGCTCTCCGGTGGCGAGGTAGCGCTCGATCTCGTCGTCCGTCACGTCGGCGAAACGCACCTTGGTGGCGGCCTCGTCGCGCGTCGATCCGTTCGGCGTGATGAGCGCGTGCCCGGTGTGCAGCACCCCGGTGCGGCCGCGCATCGCCCGCCACCGCTCGCGGGCGTCGTCCGCGTTGCGGGGTTTGCCCAGCGATCGGCCGTCGAACTCCAACATCGAGTCGCAACCGAGCACGATCGCCGGGCCGTCCAGGGTGTCGGCGACGGCCGTCGCCTTCAGCCAGGCCAGCTGACGCACCAGCTCGGCGGTGTTCCGGCCGCGGGCCGTCGACTCGTCGACCCCGCTGACGATCACCTCGGGCGTGACGCCGGCCGCACGCAGCGTGGCCAGCCGCGCGGGCGACGCCGAGGCGAGGACGAACCTCAACTACAACCCGATCGACTTCGAGATGACGGTCTTCATGATCTCGGTGGTGCCGCCGTAGATGCGGGTGACGCGGGCGTCGGCGTAGCGACGGGCGATCGGGTACTCGTTCATGAAGCCGTAGCCGCCGTGCAGCTGCAGGCAGCGGTCGACGACCCGGCCCTGCAGCTCGGTGCACCAGTACTTCGCCTTCGACGCATCGGCCGCGCTGAGCTCGCCGTCGTTGAGCCGGTCGACGCAGCGGTCGAGGAAGGCCTGCGCGACGTCGATCTCGGTGATGATCTCCGACAGCACGAACTTGGTGTTCTGGAAGGCGCCGATCGACGTGCCGAACGCCTTACGGTCCTTGACGTAGCGCACCGTCTCGTCGAACGCGGCCTGCGCCTCGGCCACGCCGGCGACGGCGATCGACGCGCGCTCCTGGGGCAGCTTCGCGGTGAGGTAGCGGAAACCCTCGCCCTCCTCGCCGATCAGGTTCTCGACCGGCACCCGGACATCGGCGAACGACAGCTCGGCGGTGTCCTGCGAGTGCAGGCCGAGCTTGTCGAGGTTGCGGCCGCGCTCGAAGCCGGGCATGCCGCGCTCGAGGATCAGCAGCGAGATGCCCTTATGACGGTCCTCACCGGTGCGCACGGCAGTGATCACCAGGTCGGCGTTGATGCCGTTGGTGATGAACGTCTTCGATCCGTTGACGACGTAGTGGTCGCCGTCGCGCTTGGCGCTGGTGCGGATGCCGGACAGGTCCGAGCCGGCGCCGGGCTCGGTCATGGCCACGGCGGTGATCAGCTCGCCGGACGCGATGCCCGGCAGCCAGCGCTGCTGCTGCTCGGGGGTGCAGTAGGCCAGGAAGTAGGGCAGGCAGATGTCGTTGTGCAGGCTGATGCCGAGGCCCGCGCCCCCGATGCCGGCGTAGCCGATCTGCTCGTCGAGGATCTGGTTGAACCGGAAGTCGTCGACCCCGCCCCCACCGAACTCCTCAGGCACGGCCATCCCGAGGAAGCCGTCCTTTCCGGCCTCCTGGAACACCTCGCGCGGCATGATGCCCGCGCGTTCCCAGTCGAGGTAGTCGGGCACGATCACCTTGTCGACGAATGCCCGGAACGCCTCGCCGAAGGCCTCGTGCTCGGGCTCGTAGTGCTTGCGGTCCATGGGGCGCCTCCGCGGGTCGGTGTTCCCTCGTCAGAATAGGCGCATGTCCCTGGACGAAGCGATCGGTGTCATCGGTGGATCCGGCTTCTACTCGCTGCTGGACGAACCCGACGAGCGCGAGGTCGAGACGCCGTACGGCCCGCCGTCGCATACCGTGACGCACGGTACGTTGGCCGGCCGACCTGTGGCGTTCATCCCGCGGCACGGGGCCGACCACCGTTACGCCCCGCATCTCGTGCCGTACCGGGCGAACCTCTGGGCGCTGCGGTCGCTGGGTGTGCGGCAGGTCGTCTCGCTGTCGGCGGTGGGCTCGCTGACGACGTCTTTGCCCACCGGCACGCTCGTCGTGCCCGACCAGATCGCCGACCGCACGCACGGCCGTCCGCACACCTACTTCGACGCCGGGACAGGTGTCGGGCACGCGAGCTTCGCCGATCCCTACTGCCCGCGTGGGCACGCGGCTGCAGTGGGCGGCGACGACGTGCACGACGGTGGCACGCTGGTCGTGGTGAACGGGCCGCGGTTCTCCTCGCGCGCCGAGTCGTTGGAGTTCCAGTCGCACGGCTGGTCGATCATCGGCATGACCGCGATGCCCGAGGCGGGGCTCGCCCGCGAGCTGGGGCTCTGCTACTCGACGCTCGCGCTGGTCACCGACCTCGACGCCGGCGTCGAGGCGGGCGAGGGCGTGACGCACGCCGCGGTGCTGGAGCAGTTCGCGGCCAACCTGCCACGGCTGCGCGCGCTGCTGGTGTCGACGCTCGAGCGGCTGCCGGCCGTCCAGGGCGACTGCGTGTGCGGCGACACGAGCGGGATCCCCGCTGGATAGCCTCCGGGCATGCCCGATTCCCCGGTCGACCTGTCCTTCGACGGCCCGTTGGCCGTCGTCACGCTGAACGCGCCGCCGCTGAACCTGTTCACGCCGGAGATGATGGCCGGCCTGAAGTCGGCGGTGGCCGGCGTCGTGAATTCCGACGCCCGTGCGGTGTTGCTGCAGGCCGAGGGCCG